>NZ_KB900618.1:114639-480926 GCF_000379025.1 Orenia marismortui DSM 5156 | reverse complement strand
GAGCATCAATGAGAACAAGTGCTGACTTATGTTAGATATAGTGGTTATCTAGAGATTGAGAGTTTTATCGCGGACGTCGTGAAGCTGCGGGACGTTATACGAAATCATCAGTTAACTTTATATTTTGTTCTTGAGTAAGATATTTGCGTTAAGAAAGGAAGTAAGAAATATGTCATATAATATTTGTGAATATAAAAATTGTGAAAGAGGTAAGTGGAAAGAAGATAAGGAACATTGTATTTTTCATTCCAAAAAATGCAAAGAGAAAAAAGAAGAGTTTAAAAACCAAATTTTGAAAGAGTTCAAAGAACAACAAAATGACCTTAATAAAGAAACTATAAGTTTAGAAGGTTTTATTTTTCCAGAATTTGATTTTCTAAGTAATGAAAAGATTTCAAAACCGATTTCTTTTAGTAATGCAGAATTTTATAAGAAAGTAGATTTAAAAGGCACTACTTTTTGTAATGAAGTAGATTTTTCATATGTGAAATTTTTCGATGGAATAAATTGTAGAGAGACTAATTTTTTAAAAGAAGTATCGTTTCCATGGGCAAAGTTTTCTGGAACAGCATTTTTTTTTAGACACAAAATTTTCTAGTACTGCTCACTTTGAAAGCACAGAATTTTTAGAAGAGGCATTTTTTGGAGTTGAAAAATTTTCTGATGAAGCTATTTTCTTAGAAACTAATTTTTTCAAGGGAGTTTATTTTGGAGGGGTAGAATTTGTTGAGAAAGCATATTTCGCAAATTCAAATTTTTATGGGGAAACTATGTTTTTTAATGCAGAATTTCATAATGATGCCTATTTTGAGGATACTAAATTTCATGATTGTGTATCTTTTGATAATGCAATATTTAATAAAGATATAATTTTAAATTTTGAGAGATGTGTATTAGAAAATTATATAAATTTAAAAGTGAAAAAGTGTTCTTATATAAATTTAGAAGAAAGTATTAATCGAGATATAATTGATTTTAAGCCAAGGAGAAATCAAGAAGTAAGTATTGAAAAGTTAAATTTATTTAATATGAAAAATTTAGGTCATATTTATATCGATTGGGATAAGAATAATGTTAACTCTGCGATAGAAAAGAAATTTAATAATAAATATGAATATAAAGCTAATCAATATAGAATGTTAAAAGAGAACTATCATCAACTGGGAGAATATGAACAAGAAGATAAAGCATATGTAGAATTTAAGAAAAATAAATTATTAGCAGACAAAGGTAATATAGGTTATTATATTAAAAAGTTTTTATTCCAAACAATTGGTGATTTTGGAACTAATCCCAAAAAAGTAGCTTGTTCAATGTTTGGCGCTATAATTATTTTTAGTATGCTTTATTACTTACCCTCCATTTTTGATTATCAATTAATTGGTGGTAACAATTTAGGAAATAGTTATATATATTCAAATGAAATAGTTAAATCAATTTATTATAGTGTAGTTACATTTTTAACAATAGGATATGGTGATATTCATCCATTAAATTTATTTGGTATGATTATATCTGGTTTTGAAGGATTTATTGGGTTATTCTTAATGTCATATTTCACAGTATCTTTTGTTAGAAAAGTTCTGAGATAAAGTTTTTAATAGTTAGCTAGAGAAAAACCGCTGATGACTTCGTATAACATAGGGTTAGCGACATCTAGGCTAGTAGGTTAGGTGAAGTTAGGAATTACATATGTGAGTTTTATAGTATGGATAAGTTATAGGAGGGGGGAGCGAGACGTCGCGAACCCTAGGGACGTTAGACGACATATTTAATATCGAGAGAGGAGTGTGCTTAAGTGGAAGTGATTTTCAAAGAAAAGAATAACTTTAAATTTATTATTAATGAATTAATCACTTTAATTATGTTGTTAATTTTAATAGACTTAATAAGAGAAATTGTTTTATTCAAGTTTCAAGAAACCTTATATGTTAATTTAATATTTCTAGTAATAACAATGTTATTTTTATTTAGACTAATTCTAGTTATTTTAAAATGGATAAAAGACCCTTTTGCTTTTATAAAAATTACTGATAGTCAATTTATAATAAAAGAATTATTTACTAGCAAAGTATTAAGTTTGAAAACAAGTAATATTAAATTTTTCTATTGTGTTTTTGAAAGTAAAAATAAAGTAGTATTAAGAATAGGTTATAATTTAGAGCCAGATAAAACAAAATTTAAAGATGTATTAATATTAAAGTGGAATAATTATAGAGAAATCTTATTAAAACTGAAAGAATATGCAGAAAAAAATAATATAAAATTTTATTTTTTAGATGGGGAAATTACAGATGAGTTAAACAATATTGAAGATTATAGAATAGATATGAATACTTTTTTTAATAGATTAGAAGAAAACATAACTTTAGAAAAAATTATTAAGTTGGATTATTTGAATAAAATTTGGAAAAAGATTGGATTTGTTATATTTATTTATGCGAGTTTTATTCTTAGGTTTTACAGTGAAAAAGCGTTACATAATAAAAAAGAAACTATAAATTTGATTCTTATGGTAACTCTAGGATTAATTCTTTATAATATTTTTCATATCTATTATAGAAAAAAAGGATATAGCAGACATAATATAATGATGTCAATTCTTCCAGCATTTCTAGGAACTATTATGTTTATAGGAATAGTAGTATTAGATATATGTAAATATGTTAAACCAGAAATTTTTAATAAAGTTTTAACGAAATTGTTTGGGTAATTAAATACGTCGTCTAACATGAGATTAGCAACATCCTAATCTAGGTGGATGAACGAGAGATGGGCTGACTTATGTGAGACTCAGTAGTTTGATTTGGGATTAGGAGGATTGGCGGGGACGTCGCGAATCTGCGGGACGTTAGGCGAAATTGCAAGGTCTAATTTAAAGATAAATAAGTTAAGGTGGTGTGTTAAAATTAATAAAAATAGAAAATTAAGAAATTATTTAAACCAAGCAAAAGCTTTAGAAGAATCTGTGAAATTTATTTATGAGAAGGATAAAAATAATATTTGGAGATTTGGTAGCTATAAAACTTTTATGAGAAAATATAATACTTTAGCTCAATTAGTTTCAAAGGAGTTAGAAGGTACTGATTTATTAGATTATTACAATATTGAAGAAATAAAGGGTTCTTTTGATACTGTAGCTCCAGCACAGAAAAATTTTTTTGATTCTATACTAGCTAATGTAAGTATTTTAAGAGCATTATTAGAAAATGAGTTAGATGTAAAAAGTAATGAAATTGAAAGTTTGAAAAATTTTCTGCAGAATAATATAAGAAAAGCAATTTTTAAAGAACCAGCAAATGAATATAAAATTCAAGATGCAATTGAACAGTTACTTGTAGGAAGGGGTTTTTCTAAAGGAATAGATTATGATAGAGAAACTGGTAGGGTAAAAGTTTCAGTTAAAGAAGTTATCCCAGATTTTATTTTTTCAAGATTAGATTTAGCTTTAGAAGTTAAATTTTGTAAAAACAGAAATAAAAGCAAAAGGTTAGTTGATGAAATAAATGCTGATATACAATCTTATAGCAAGGGATACAATAACTTAATGTTTGTTATTTATGATTTAGGAAATATAAGAGATGAACTTGAATTTAAGAATGATTTAGATAACAAAAGTAATATATCAGTTATAATTGTCAAGCATTAAAATACATTAAATCTAAACAGGTATAACTATATAAAATTTAGAAGGGAGTATTTTTATATGAAGATAAAATGGGATATGTTTTTGTTTAATATACTATCTAGATTATCTAATACAAGAGAACAGATTATGATAATGTGGAATGATAAACCTGATATTAATGAAGAAAATTTAAATTTACCTTCTGAAATTGAATATCAAAAATCAGTTTTTTTAGAATATGAAAAGAATCAAAGAGATATTGCTATTAATAATTCGTTAGTAGCATTTGCTTGGTCTAATATAGAGATAACGTTAATTCATCTTTGTAAAAATATTGCTAAGAGAGATGGAGAAGTTTTGTCTTCAAATTTCGCAAGACGTGATAGACTTAAAGAGATTAGAAATTATTTAAGAAAAAAAGATTTTTGTATTTCAGATAGTTTATATAATATTTTAAAGGAGTTAGAAACAGTAAGGAATTGTGTTGTACATGCTGCAGGATATATTTATTTTTCAAATAATAAAGAAAAATTAGAAAACATAACAAAAACAAGGAATTGGTTAAAAATCACAGATAATATAGATGAGTTTGAACAAGTTATTTTAGTAGATATAAATTATTTAACAGAAGATATAATATATAAAATTGAAAAATGGCTTGAGAAGATATTAATTAATAAAGGATATGGACCAAGATTTCCAATATTAAAATGAGAGAGCAACTTCGCCTAACAGCACGTTAGCGACATCCTAACTTGGGAGGATAGATGAAAGAGTGGCTGACTTATGTGAGAATGTTAGCTTTAATTAGAAGTTGGAGCGTTTATGGGGACGTCGCGAACCTGCGGGACGTTATATGAAATTGACCTCAAATTTAATTATTAATATATTGTTAAGTTTTTAAGAGTAAGTAATAGAACTAAGAGGAGGACAAAATGAAATCTAAAAAAAAATTAATTTTTGTAATTATATGTGAAGTTATTTTTATCTTTTTTTATCCTTTTATAGTATCAGATATATTTAATGAGAAAGTTTCAATATCTGAATTTTATAAACCTTTTTTTGACAAAGTAGGGTTGATTTTAATAATAACTATAGGGATAATAATTTGGATGTATATAAAATTAGAGAAACAAGGAGAAGATAATTTTTATTTTGATTATAAGAGTGGGTTTATTTATTTTATCTTTGCTCTTATTTTTACTTTTGTTACTTTTGTTCCTAATTATTTAATTTACGAAGGTAGATTTCCACCTTACTTTATTAAATTATTTATAAGTGGTGGTTTTCTATTTTTGTTAATATATGCTTCTAATCCAAAATCTCCGAAGGAACTCTTAAGAGAAGTAACATTCCCTGCACTTATAAATAGTATTGCAGTTTTTTCTTTAGATTGGAATGGGGTTTTATTGTTTGTTTGGGCCAATTTGTATATTATATTTATAGTAATTCCAGCAGTTTTTAAAGGAAAAAATATAAGAAAGGACAAAGAAGAAAAAGAAAGTGATTTGTTAGGCAAATTAAATAATGATTTAAAAAGAAAAGTTTCTAAGCTAGCTGAGAAAAAGAAAGTTTCACCAGAAGAACTTATTAAACATTGTATTATTAAGGAAGAGGAACAAATATATCATTTTAAGGATAATTGCTTAAAGGAGATAGGAAAATTAATCGAATTGAAAAATGATTTTGATTATATAATAAAAAAAGTTAAGAGTACTAACAATCCCGAATTTCAAAATGATAACCTTCTTACAAATAGAAAAAGATTATTTATAGAGGATATGCAGAATGAGGAACATATGCAGCAATTAAAATTAAATATTGAAGAAATTAGCAAAAATGCTGATAAGCTTGCAAAACATATATCTAATTTTAAAGATTATTCCGATAAAATTAATGATATGATTAGGTCAATATCAAATATAGCAAAAGATAATAAATTGTTAGCACTAAATGCTTCTATTGAAGCTGCAAAATCAAGTATAGCTGGTGAAGGGTTTTCTATTATTGCTAGTGAAATTAAAGACTTATCTGAAAAAACATTTGAAAAAAATAATCAAATTAATGGTCTAGTTGAAAAAATAAATTTTGAATATAATGAGAGTATAGAGATTTTTAAAGAATTTCAAAAAACTATTAAAGAAGAAAAACAAGTAATAGAAAAAATCGATTCAATTAGTAGTAAGTAAAATATAAAGTATAATTAAAAAATCAAAGCCTTATAATAATATATTGATTTTAATCATTAGTAAAGCCGGTCAACTTCATATAACAGCACGTTAGCGACATCCCAAATGAGTGCATAAATGAAAGAGGGGATGAACTTATGTGAGATTGTAGTTTTGATTAGAAGTTGGGAGCATTACTGGGGACGTCGCGAACCCTAGGGACGTTATACGAAAGCAGCACAAAATAAATGAGGAGGAAAAAGTGATGAAAAACAATTTAGATTCAAATAATATAGAGAGTGTTCCAAAAGACATAAAGAAATGGAATTGGGGAGCTTTTTTTCTTAGTTTCATATGGGGAATAGCTCATAGAGTTTATTTTTCATTGTTATTTTTTGTTCCATTATTAGGATTTATTGTTCCATTTATTTTAGGTTTCAAAGGGAATGAATGGGCTTGGAAAAAAGAGGATTGGGAAAGTGTTGAAGAATTTAGAAGATCTCAAAAAAAGTGGTCTCGAGCAGGAATTGCAGTTGTAGGAGGTTCTATTTTTATGGGGTTAGTTATGGTTATAATAATGTTTTATTCTTTTGGAAGAATGGAACCAGTTGATAATGCTTTGAAGAAATTGAATACTAATCCTAAAGCTATAAGTTATTTAGGTAATAATATTGAAAAAGGTTTTTGGGTTACTGGGTCAGTTAGTACTACAGGGTCTAGTGGAGAAGCAAACGTATCATTTCCAGTAAAAGGGGAACAAGGTGCAGGTAAAGTATATATGATAGCTAAAAAAGAAATGGGAATTTGGGAGATAAAAAGATTAGTTTTAGAGATTGAAGAAGAGAATTATAGATTTGATTTATTAGAAAATAATTCAGGAAGTATATAAAGACTGAAAATGATAAGATAAATTTTTAATGTGTTTTAAGATATTATAAGGTGTGCTATCTAAGAAGGCATAGTGCTGTGCTGCCTTCGTATAACAGCAGCTTAGCGACATCCAGTTGCAGTGCATAAATGGGAACTGGGGATGACTTATGAAATTCAGGTTGCATTAAATTAGATTATGGAGAATAAGAGGGACGTCGCGAACCTGCGGGACGTTATCTGACATACTGCTCTAATCCATAATATTTTGTAATAAAGGTGGGATATTAATGAAACTTGAAGATTTAAGACAAGATGATAGGTTATTTAGGGTAATGAACTCAAATTGTAAAAGACCTTGTGCTCTTAATTTATGGTTAATGGAATTAACTCGAGAAGATTCTATTGAATATCGCCTTTTGTATGGATGGGTGATTCCTTCTAATTATGGGGATCATGGGCATTGGTATAAGGCAGATGGTGGAAGTAAGGATACTTTTGGCAATCAAGATAAAAGTTATAAATTTCGCATACCCAAATTAAGTTTATATGACGACCAAGATACTATTTTTAAACTTATTAAAGAGTTATATAAAGGACAAACCTTAAATAAAGCATGTGAAAAAATAAATATTTCTTCTCCGCCAGAATTATATGGAGAATTGAAATTGGAAGATTCAAAAGAAAAAGTTGCTCGAAATTTTGTTGTGAGACCTACTGTTTTTTTAGAAACTAAAAAATCTCTTATTAGAAAACAAAAATATTTAAGAGGATTATCTAGTCCTATTCGATATGCATCAATTTTTTCTGCTTCTTTGATAAATATTAATAAATTTGATTTATTTAAAGATAATGAGTCAGAATTGCCTCAAAGAAATGCCTTAATAAGAAAAATTTTATTAAGATTAAAAGAGGAAACTGGATTTAATTTTATTGAATACGATAGTAAAAGATTAGGAAATATAGAATGGTTATCTATTCCAACTATAGATGAATATGAAAATCAATCTGTTGTAATAAAACCATTAATAGATGATGATAATAAGATTTATAGATTAAAAGTGAAAATTATTTCTCAAGATTATAGTGGAAATGAATTTTTAATAAGATGTAGATTACGAAATGGTAATGAGATTGTAACTGATGAATGTAAAATATGCAATATTGATAAGGAAAAAATTGAAATTATATTTGAATCAAATGAAATATTTACTAATAATTTAATAACTATTTGGGAGAAAACAAGTGAAGATAGTTGGAGAATTTGGTATGAAAATATTAATTCTGTATTAAGAAATATTAATATGAAAATGGGCTATCAAGAATATCAAGCTAATATTGAATTAGAGATGCTAAAAGATTATAAAAATTCTAATGTTAGAAAAAGAATAGAGAATCTTGAGAAAGTAGAGTATTCTCATTTTGAGCAGTCTCAAATTAGTGATAATACTAATGACTTGTGGAGATTGGAAGGGGAAAAAATAATTAAATTAACCAATAAACTTTTCCCACTAAAATCAGAAGGTGGTTTTTTTTCAAAAAGGTTGGAAAGCAGAAGAAACAGAACCTGGAATACTAAATTTTATTGAATGGTTTATAGGTTTAACAAAAGATTCTAATATTAAAAAGCTATTACTAATTGATCCTTATTTTGATACAGTTGGTGTTGAACTTTTTTCTCGTGTGAAGTCAAGAGATATAAGATATGAGATTTTAACTTGTACTCAAATAAAATCTATTGATGATAAAGAAGAATTTACTGAAAATAATGAAGAACCTCAAAGGGCATTGAGATTAAAGAAAGAATGCGAGAGGATGAAAGGCCTTTTATCTAAATTAGATTTTTCTTTACGGGATTTACGAAGTAATGGAGGAGGAAATAAAAGTTTATTTCATGATCGTTATTTACTTATGTTTGATAATAATGGAGAAATAAAAAAAGGATTTCATCTTTCCAATTCAATTCAAGGTGCAACTAAAAAAGTTCCTCTATTAGTAACTTCTATAGATAAAGATATAATTAAATCTGTGGATGATTATGTATTTGATTTAATTAATGCGAAAGAACCAACCGTTAATGAAGCAGAAATTATAGAATTGTTTGTTTCTAAAAATAATAACTCTAATACTTCAAAAGAGTATGCGCCTGATATTTCAGCTATTCCTAATGCTAATTTGTTTTTCTCTAAATTATTGGAAGAAGATAAAATATTAAAACTAGAGAAGAAGAAATTGAAAAATCATTTAGCACATCATAATTTCATGGAAGAAGATGGGTTTATAGTTCCAGATAATATTAATCAATATATTAGTTCTTTTGCTTATGTATTAAAAAATATGCAGCAAGAGGAATTTAATAAAGTAGTTAATTCATTTGGTGAATGGTTAGCTCGTATTTATAATCCAAATGAATATCTCAATATTTTAATCAAGGAGGCAGATAAAAAATTTATTAAAAAGTTAATAAATTTCATTAAAAATAAATTAACAGATAAGTCTTATTTTACAAAATCTGAATTAGAAAAAATAAGAAATAACTTTGATATATTAAAATTATTGAAATTAATGAAGGAAAATTTTGATGAAACATTAGACCAAGCAGAACATTTAATGAATTATTCTTTAAATCATGTAGGAGTTCCCGATTATCCACTTTTATATATAACTAAAATTATTATTCAGTTAGAACCAGGAAAGTTATTTAATCTAATAACTAATTTTATAGATGATTTCCATGAACCATATGATAAAGAGACAAATATTGCGGTCCATAGTCTTTATATAATAACAAAGGAAATAGTTAATTATTTTATTCTTGTAGATGATATTAAGTTTATAGAAACTTCATTAAAATCTGATATTGCACTATATCGTAGTTTATCTATTCATTATATTATTCAAAAGTATAAAGAAGAAAGTGATTTGGCGGAAGCATTTGATTTACTTAATAATCTATCTAATTTTGAACAATTAAAATCATTGTTATTATGGGTTTATAGAGTTGAATATAAATCTAGAATAAATGAACGAGGTGAAGCAAAACTTAGTTTAAAAGATTTGAGTATCGAAATTTTAAAAGAAATTCAAAATAATTGGCCTAAAAATATATCTAAAAATAATCTTAGAGGGTTAATCTATAAATTTAATAAAGTTGCTTATGAGATAACAAATGATTTATTGATGCCTTTAATAGATAATAATAATCTTAACCTTGAAGAATGTGCAGAGATTTGGTTAGATATTTTTTATGATAGATTAGAAAATGCAATTAATCCTGAACAAAGTACAGATTTATTAGTTCAAGAAAATGCTTCTCTTGTTTCTGTTTGTGGAGGGCTTATTATAGAAGTTAATCATGAATTTCGAAAGAAATGGATTGATAAATTGAAAAAGATTTATAACCAATGCACTAGAATTTTGTACGAGCCCTTTATTAGATCAAAAAATTATTCTAAATTTACTGATACACTTGATATTTTACTATGGCTTCAAATATTTATAAAAAATGTTCTATTATGTGAAAATGAAAAGCCAATAAAAGAAGAAGAAATAAAGAAAATCAAAGAATTTAATAAGCAACTTTATGAGATATTAAAGGGATATTACAATAGACAACAGGGTTTATTTAATGAGGAACTTTTTTTATATTATCAACATATAGACAAACTAGTTAAAGAAAATGATATATTATAATAAGAAAAAGAATATTATAGAAGATTAGAACTATACAGTTTTATTAGCCAAGCAGTACATCAGATAACATGAGCTTAACGACATCTAACCTATTGAGCATAAGCGAAAGCTGGGGATGACATATGAAAGTTTTGTGCTTGATTTAGAATTAGGAGCATTGATGAGACGTCGTGAAGCTCAGGGACGTTAGACGAAATTGACTATAGATGGGGGGATAATTCTTAATGATAAAGCGTACAATATTAATTTTAATTGGTTTAATATTAATAGGAAGTGTTGTTTATTTAGGATTGAAAGCAAATACTAATACAGGATATGTACTTTGGTTTATCCTCAGCAATTTTAGCACCTACAGGTATATCTTTGATTACTTATGCAATTAATTCAAAGAATACGGAGATGTTAAATAAATTATCATCTGTTTCAGAAATTGAAGATTTAATGAAAAAAGCCAAAAATGAAAAAGAAAGAATTCAAATACTTGAAACAGAAAGAAAAATGCTTGAAAACACAATAAGGTTGGAAACTAAAAGACAAATTCTTTTAGAGAGAAGAAGTTTATTAGAAAGGGAAGGGTCTAAATTATTATTAAATATTGATAAAGTAGATAAAGAGTTACAAAAGTTAAACATTGATATAGAAGATAGTGCAGTAAAAGAACAAATAGAAAAATTACATAATAGAATTAATAAAAGTAATAATGATAAAGTTATAATTAATATAGGAAATAATGAGTATGAGATTGACACATCATTAGTTAGAGCTTTTAATCCTTTAGGTGAGGTTGGGTATTTGATGGTTAAAATAGCAAATGAAATAAGTAAAGCTATATTCAATTCTTTTAATAAAGAAAAGAGAGGGTAAGGTATAAAAGAGGAGTTGGTTTTTATGTGGAATTTCTTTTCTACAATTGTTCAGTTTATAAAAGAAATCATAGTAAAAATATTTTTAGAAAAAAGAAACAGTTATGATTTAGAGAATAAAAAAGAATTGATTGAAGAAATATCAATAAATATTCAAGAATTATTTGATTTATATGATAATCTTTATAGCTTTTATCAAAATAATTTTAGTCATATTGATAATGTGGCAGAGGCAATGACTTATTTTAATCGATATAATAATATGTATAAATCTGAATATGAAAAAATAAATCTAGTTTTTAATAAAATGGATACTATAAATAATTGTTTAAGGAGAGGAAGATTATGTTTAAATAGAAGTATAGTGAAGCATATAGAAAAATATTTAGAGTTAGGGGAATTTTCTTATATGACCGATGGTACAGGTGGCTTTCTATTTCATAATCTTTATGAATCTTTTTTTCTAAATTTAATAGAAAATAAAGAAGATATGGACAAGCAGAAAAATAAAATATTAAAAAAGTTTCATAAGTTAAAAAAGTAAGACTGTCAACTTCGTCTAATATGAGCTTAACAACATCCTAGTTGAGGTGCATAAGTGGGGTTTAGGGTGACTTATGTGAGACTTAGAGTTTGTATGAGATTATGAGTACTATCGAGGACGTCGTGAAGCTCAGGGACGTTATACGAAATCCTAAATTAAGGGGGGATAATTATTAATAGTTCAGTTGGTGAATTATCAAGAGATATGTCCTATATGATTAATTGGGTTAAAAGTGATGAATTTGCTCGTCTAGAAAGTCAACTAAAAAAGATGCATGAATTATATAACAGAGATTATTTGAAAGATTTGGGGAAACAACTTTCTAAATTTCAAACAGGTATTGTTAGTAATTCTCTTCAACAATTGGGCAGACAATTAAGTGAGATAGAATCTAGCAAACCTCAATTATCGAATTTAGCAAAACAAATATCTGATTCACTAGCCCCTGCAATTGATAAATCAGTATCTAATTTAATAAATCAGACCGCAAAATTTCAACAAACATATGCTTTAAAAGAAATAGATAGGATTACTAATCAACTTAATAAATTAAGTGAAATGAATAATTTCACTTTAAAAAGTTTTGTTAAAAATTCATTTGATTTTCAGCGTGAATTATTGGATTCTAATATTTATGACCAATTAAATTCATTCAGTAAGGATATGTTTAACTTTGAAAGTCAATTATCACAAATTGGAGAAGTATTAAGTAAGTCAATTCAATTTAATGAATTAAATATTTCAGGATTAGATAGTTTAATAGATAATTTAAATGAGTTTCAATATAATATAGATTCTAGAGGTAACGTTGTAATAGAAAATGATGAAGAACATATTACAATTGAAGATGTTAAGAATATTGTGAATGAGGCTATAGATGAAAGTGGATTAAACAAACAAATAAATAAAATTGAAGAAGGTATTAACTATTTAATTTTATTAGTAAAAAAATTAGATTCTCCTGTTATAAGTGTTATATTATTAGGGATTATTATAAATATTATGTCTGTTTTTATTGTTCCTCATGTGGAAGATTTTAGATATCAATTAATTAATTCAAATAAAAGACAAGTGGTTAAAAAAATAAAGAAAAGTATATCAAATTCTAAACTTGACTATTCAACTATTAATCACTTTAGAGTTGTAAATACTAAATGTTTAAATGTAAGGAAAAAAGATACTAAAAAATCTAGTGTTGTAGGAAAATTATATTTAGGACAAGTAGTAAAAATAGTACATAAAAAAAGAAATTGGACTTTGATTAAATGGGTTAGTAAAGATGGTGAAATTATAATCAAGGGATGGGTTTTCACTAGATATATAAGTCAACTAAAATAAATATTAAAATTAAGGACTTCGTATAACATGGAGTTAGCGACATTCAGCTTATTGTATAGAAGTGGGTCTAGGGGTTACTTATGAAATTCAGCAGTTGGATAGTAGATTAAGAGGGGAATCGGAACGTCGCGAACCCCAGGAACGTTATATGAAATGCTCCGCATAGAAAAGTTAAAACCCGGGAAAGATATGTTGAATCATCACAAACAACAAACCTCCCGGGAGTGATAAAAGATGTCAAAAATACAAAACATCTTTAAAAAATATTATAACCAAGTTTCAGAAAAATATACCATAGCTGATCATGCTAGAAAAGCAGCCTGGAATATAATTAATTGTCGTACAGAAGTAATGGGTGGTCATGTGGAAAAATGTCCAGAAGGACATTACCATCGTATTTGGTATAATTCCTGTAAGCATAGATCCTGTCCTCAATGTTCAGCGATGGAAAAGGAAGAGTGGATTCAAAGACAGAGCGCAAGAATTATAGATACTCACCATTATCATGTGATTTTTACTATACCTCATCAATTAAATGATTTATGGTTATTAAATCCAAAGAAGATGACAAGTTTATTATTTAAATGTGCTAAAGAATCTTTATTTGGAATGATGAGAAATGTAGATTTTTTAGGAGTTAAACCAGGAATGATAGCAACTTTACAAACTTGGGGAGAAACTTTAACTTTTCATCCACATGTGCATTGTCTTGTAACAGGTGGTGGATTAACTGAAGATGGAAAATGGAAAGAAAGTAAGAAGGGATATTTAGTTCCAGTAAGAACATTGATGAAAATATTTAGAGGGAAGTTTTTAGATGGAGTCCATAATTTAAGTTATAAGGGAGAAATAGATATACCAGAGGATTCTAGTTATAGCAAAATACATAGAAGATTAAGAAAGTTAAGAAAGAAGAAATGGAATGTATATACTTGTAAAAAATATGCATATGGAGAGGGAGTCATTAAATATTTAGGGAATTATATAAAGGGAGGACCAATATCTGACAAGCGTATAATTTCTTATAATGAGAAGGAAGTTAAATTTTATTATGATGACAATAAGGATGGATCTAATAGAAAGGTAATGACTTTAAAAGTCGAAGAATTTATCCGTAGATTTCTATTGCATGTGCCGATGCCACACTTGAAGGTAGTAAGATATTATGGGATATATGCTGGTTGCAAAAGGGATGAATTGAATAAATGTCGACAGACATTTGGACAAGATGAAGTAAGAGAAATTGAGAAGATAGAGTGGCAAGGTTATTGTAAAGAGTATGGGAAAGCAGCAGTATGCCCAGTGTGTGGCAAAAAGTTAGTTAAAGGAAGAGAGTTTAAAGGTGTAGAGTTGAGATTATTATTGCTGTTAATGGGTAAAGAATTAAATTCAGATTTGACATTACGAGACAGAGAGAGGTCTGCGTAGTGTAAAGTATGATTTTTAATAACATGGGTTAGTGAGAAGTGGTTGGAGTAGGCCTAAATTTGCTTAATTGATGATTATGGTATAGTTAATTAGTAATGTTGGACAAGAAAATAGATGTTAAGGGCAAGAATAAGCTAAATAGAATCCAAGTTATCGCAAGTTTATGGAGGTAAAAATAAATATAAAACTCCATAGAAGACGCTACGCACTTCATATAACAAGAGTTTAACGACATCTAATTTTGATCAGAGGTGAAGGTGGCGAGGACTTATGTTAGATATAGATTGATGTGAGGGATAGGTGCGTCTATGAGATGTCGCGAAACTCTGGGACGTTATCTGAAATTTGGCTATGAGAGTATTGTTTTAAATGGAGGAATTCATAATGATAAATATTGAAAAGAAAATTCAAAAATCTGATTTAAATAAAGAGTTATTAGATTACTTAGATAGAAAATTTCAAACTCATTTAGAATTAAAAGATGATAGTGGTTCTTCTAAACATAGTAAATATTTAAAAAATAAAATGGAAGAATGGGGAAAAGGGTTTGAGGAAAATTTGCCTTCGGATTTGAAAGATTACTTCATATATATAACAGCTAGTGCGGGTAATTTCTCTTATTACAATTTAAATAGTAGAATCTTATTTAAATATATTTTTCCATCTTTTTTTAAAGAATTTGATTCTGGGCAGATATGGATCGTTGAGACTGAAGCAAAATGGAGAGATATATCTTGGTCGAGTCAACATAAATTGGCTCAAGAAAACGATTTAGGTGAAATAATTGGTGAGTATCCTCATGAGTTTACAGGTATGCAAGAAGAAAATTTTCCAGAAATGTCTATTGATATATTAACATATGCTCTTTATCCGCTTATGCCATGTGAGGTTGTTCATTTGGCTTATGGGTTATCTTTAATATTTATTCCTGACTGTGTATTTGAATATTCTCAGATGAAAGAAGCAGATACTTTATATAATCATCTTTTATGGAAGATGCATCATATATTTGACGACCAATGGACATTTAATTCTATGAGAGGACCAAAATCCGCTTTATCAAAAGATTTATTTAGTTTTGAAGATTTATTAAATTTTTTTGAATGGTATATAAACTTGTTATCAGATAAGCTTAAAGAATTGTTAAGTATTAAAGAGTCTTATTTAAGACAACAAAGAGTAATGACTTTAAACAGTATCTTATGTGATATGTTTTTTTCGATAACATCACAATTACCTTATTTAGCTAAAACATCTTTATTTTCTATGTTAGATAAAGTTTCTAATTTTTTAAAATCTCTTGAGTATGATGAAAGTGAAAGTAATTTGTGGAAAATGATTTTAAGCGAAGAATTTCTAGAAGAAGAAATTAAAGATAAAACTAAAAATGTTCCAGGAGAAGTAGGAAGACAAATGAAATTGAGCATTGAGTGGGCATTAGACCAAATTAAATTGGATAATCTTGATGAAAATTTATTAAGAGATTTTAGAAATTGTAATCATGGTTATTTATTAAATGATTATAGATGGGAAAAACTTTGTAGACATAATGGTGAAATTAATAATGATATCACTTTATTATCATTTCCTATTTGGTTATATTTAATTAGTCTAGATTGGAAGAAAGTTAATAAGAAATAAATTTTAATTAAAGTGTAATTTATGGTTAGCCAAACTTCAGATAACAGCACCTTAGCGACATCCCAGTTATGAGCATTGATGAAGGTCGGGGCTGACTTATGTTAGATTGAAGATTTAACTTGAGTTAGGAGCATTATCTGGGACGTCGCGAAGCTGCGGGACGTTATCTGACATGCTTAGTTTAGTATATTATTGGAAATAGGAGGTTATTTTTTATGAATGAGTTTAATGAATTATTATTATTAAAATCAAAATCATTTTTAATTTATGTTATTAGTCTTAAGGATAGTGTGATTTCAGGGGTTTTATCTTCTCTCATAGTGGCTTATATACTCACCTTTTTTAAAAATAGTGTAAACAGAAGAGGTAGTAGAGATGGTAAAGAATTTAAATTGATACCAATTAAAGAATATGAAACAGTAGAAGTAGGATCTCGAAAAGAAGAAAATAATGATATATTTTTATTAGTATTTATAATGATAATAGGTACATTATTTTTTAATCAATATAAAAAAGATGTTGTTGAAGTCCTTAATTGGGTAGTTTTAGTTGGATTTTCATTTAATATGTTTTTATTTATTAGAGAATTCAAAAGTTCAAGTGTAGAACATCTAAAAAGTAGATTATTTTGGACAAGCATTATATGGGGGTATTCTTTTTTTGCACTATATTTATTAAAAAATCCAATTTATATTACTAATCAGGCTATAGTTATGGAACAAAGTATAAAAGTAGGAAAAGGATTGATTTTTTCTGATATAGAAGGATTACTCTATTTGATTTATCAATTTATAGGTGTGCTATTTTTATTTTTTATTATCTTATATAGTATTGGAATGCAAATATATACTTTAATTATCTGGTGGAATCTTGGTCAAATAAATGTTAATAATAGTTTTTTTCAAAGTAGATTTTTTGGTCGCTTAAATTCAATGTATTATAAGAGATCTAAATTTTTAATTGTTTTTATTATATTTGTTATAGGTTCATTTTTTCTTTTAAGTGGGTTTTTATTTGAATGGTTAAGTAATAGAACTGCAGTTAATATAATACACTAAGTTATTTTATGCATTATCTAAAAAAATTTAATAGTATAATTATTATTTTAGAAAAATGCGAAAATAGAATTAAAATCTTACATTTAAATAATGTGTTTAATTTGAGGAGGATATATTAATGGTAAATTCAGATGAATTAAACTTAGAAGGATTTAAAGAGCAAATTGAAAAAACTGGATTTGTATTAGAATATGAAGTTTCAAAAATATTAGAAAATCATGGGTGGAATGTTATTACAAATAGGTATTATATTGATCCAATGAAAAATATAGATAGAGAAATTGATATATTGGCTTATAAAGTATTTAAATTTAAAGGAATTCAGTATTATACTAGTTTAATCATTAGCTGTAAGAAGTCAGAAAAGAATGTTTGGAGTTTTTTAACAAAAGATTTAAAGGAAGATGATCCAAATATTAATCATTATCCCGTGGCATATTGGACTAATAGCAAAATAATTGAGTTTATGTTAAATGAAAAAGAAATAGAAAATATAATTGAAAATGATTTTTTAGATAAAGATTATTTACATAATATTTATAGCCTTAATAAAGAAGTATTTGCTTTTCAGCAAATGAATAGTACAAGTTGTAAACCCAAAAATGATAGCAATATTTATAACTCAATTACTACTACTATTAAAGCTTTAGAGTATGAACGCAATTCTTTACCTGAAAGAAGAGAAAATAAAGCTTTTTATAATTTTAATTTATTATCAATATTCAAAGGAGATTTTATTGAACTATATTTTAATAATGGAGATATAGTTCCCAAAAAAATTGATAGTATAAAATATTTAAATAGGCATATAGTGAGTGAAAAAGAAGATTTTTATCGTGTTCATTTTATTAGTTATGATAAATTAGAAGAAAAGTTAGAAGATTTTAACAAATTGTTTAATTGGAATTTTAAATATTACTCACAATTAATATCTGAATATTATAATAAGGTGTTTATATTTGATAATTATGCAGAGCTATTTTGGAATCAATTTAAACAAGAACTTATAGACTTCATTAATATAGAAATTAGTTGGGAATATGAGGACTTTGAGAATTATAGTATAAAAAGTTTTGATTACAATTATAAAAAAGAAGATAAAAAATTATTGTTGCTTATTTCATTTAATAATTCAAAGAGCTAGGAAAAAACAAAAGAATTAATAGAAAAAATAAACAATAATGAGACTATAAATAAAAAAGTTTCACATGAACTGAAAAAATGGTATGAATATGAAGGAGAATTTGAATTTGATGATATAGTACCATTTTAAAAATATAAAATATAGTAGTCTCTAAAATATTTTAATGTTTTAGAGAAAAAACTCCTAAATCGACCGCACGTCAGATAACAGCACCTTAGCGACATCCCAACTTGGGAGGATAAATGAGAAGTGGGGATGACTGATGTGAGGATGTGAGCTTTAATTAGAGTTGGGAGCGTTATCGGGGACGTCGCGAAGCTGCGGGACGTTATCTGAAATTCAAAATTAAATATTTTTATTAAATTTGTAAAATAACCTACAATATAACAGTATTTTTGATATAATCATATCAGGTTAGTTTATCTTAGAAATCTTAAATAAAATTTCAAGTAAATGGAAGGAGGAGTTTTAAAATTGAGTCAGATACCATTTAAAGTTTCTGCAAGAACCGCTAGATTAATTGGAAGAGAAAATGTAGCTAATTCAGAAGGTGCAATAATTGAATTGGTAAAAAACACCTATGATGCAGATGCAAGAACTTGTATAGTTTATTTTGATAATAAATATAATAGCACTCCTAAAAAATTATCTAAACTTGAATATAACCATTTTATGAAAGACCATTCACAAATTATTGAAGAAACTTATGAATTGAAAGGAGAAGAATATTGTTTAAAAGAAATAGGTAAAGAAGTATTAGATAGTTTAAACCATATTTTTAGTAAAGAAAATAGTATTTATATAATTGATAATGGAGAAGGAATGACACGAGAAGTTATAGAAAAATGTTGGATGACAATAGGAACAGATAACAAACGAGAAAATTTCAAGACAGAGAATGGAAGAATTAAAACGGGGGCAAAGGGCATAGGGAGATTTGCTTTAGACCGATTAGGAAATAAATGTGAAATGATTACATATTCAAAGAAGACTAACAAAAGTCATAAGTGGAGTGTAAATTGGAACGATTTTGGAAAAACTGGAACTTCAATTGATGAAGTAACTGCCAATTTAGATAAAATAGAAAATTCAATTCTATATCAAGAAATTGAGTCTCTGTTAGATAATTTGGGACAGGCTGAAGATATTTTAAATCAAAAATTATATCCTAATGGGACACTTATAAAAATATCTGATTTAAGAGATGATTGGAGTGACTATTATGTTAATAAAATATATACTAATTTAGAGATGTTAATACCACCTAAGGAAGAAATGGATAAAGACAATAATTTTGATATATATGTATTTAGTTCTTTAAAGAAAAATAAATATGGCAAGATAGAATCTTCTGTTGGTGATGATTTTGATTATAAATTACATGCCAATATTAAAGAAGATGGGAAAGTAGAAATTGAAATTTATAGAGATGAATTTAATGTAAGTTTAATACCAAAAGAAATTTTTAATTATAAAAAAATGCAGCAATTTCCCTTTGATTTAGAAACTTTCAGAAAAGGATATTTTAAGATTGAGTGTTCACTTGAAGAATTATTGCCAGGTTACAAAGAATATGAAGGGAATATAATAGATGAAATAGGTTCTTTTGAGTTTAAATTATATTTCATGAAAAAATCATACGTAAGGAAGAAAAAGAAGATTTATTTTTATAAAAATTTCAATTCTTCTTTTAGAAATAAATGGTTAGACCAATTTGGAGGAATTAAATTATTTAGAGATAATTTTAGAGTTAGACCATATGGAGAAGCTAGTGGGTCATCTTTTGATTGGCTTATGCTAGGTGATAGAGTCAGCAAAAGTCCTGCTGCGGCAAGTCATCTAAGAGGTTCTTGGAGGGTAAGACCAAATCAAATTTATGGTATAATAAGTATATCAAGATTGAATAATATTAATTTTGAAGATAAGTCAAGTCGTGAAGGACTTCAAGAAACTAAAGAATTTAATATTTTCAAGGAATTAATTATTAATATTATTAGAGAATTTGAAAGAGATAGACAAACAATAATGAGAATTATGAAAAAATATTATGAGGATAATAACAAAAGAGAAAGTAACAAGAAGAAAGCAAAATCAATTGCTAAAAAGATAGTTTCAAATACTAAAAAAGATAAAAATTTAAACCAAATTATAGAATCCAAAAAAGAAAAATCAATAAAGCAAGAAGAACAAATTTTAGCTCAATCTTTTTTAGCATCTGAACAGGAAGCACAAGAGTTATTAGATGAATTAAAATTATTAAGAGGCTTATCTACTACTGGATTAGTTATAACATCATTTGCACATGAATTTAAAAATTTAAGTGCACGTATTTTACCACGAACATATGAATTGAGAAATATATTAAAGAACCTTATAGACTCTAAAACATTGTCCAATTTAAAAGAGTATGAGAATCCTTTTATTATGATAGATGACTTTGAAACTCAAGATAAAAAGCTTAAGTTTTGGTTAGATTTTGCACTGAATGTAGTAAAAAAAGACAAAAGAAAAAGAAAAAAATTTGATTTGTATACGGTTTTTAAAGAATTCAAGAGAAATTGGGAGTCAGCTCTATCATCCCAAGCAGTACAGTTGAATGTTCCTGAACCAATAGATGGAGAAAAATGTTTAAAGAAAGTTTTTTTAATAGATATAGATAGTATATTTAATAATTTAATAACCAATTCTTTAGATGCGTTTATTAAAAGAAGCGATGCGACCAATAGAAGAGAAATAAATATAAATATGGAAGAAAAAAACAATAAATTATATATTTTATATGAGGATACAGGTCCAGGTTTATCTAAAAATATAGGAAATCCTTATAAAATATTTGAACCTTTTTTTACAACTAAACGTAATAAAGTAGGTGAAAAAATTGGAACTGGTATTGGAATGTGGATAGTAGAGTCTACTGTTGAAGAATATAAAGGGGAAATTGAAATTTTGACACCAGATGAATCAGGATTTCAAATAAAAATAATTCTTCCATTAAATAAATATGAGGGGGTTATAAAAAAATGAAAATAGGATATATAGATGATAAAGGTAGTGATTTAAGAGCATTTCAACGTAGAGCAAGTGAAGATTTTGATGAGGTAATAGGTATAAAATTAAAAAGTGATATATTAGAGATAATGAAGGAAATTATAGAAGCAAAAGTTGATGCTATAGTAGTAGATTATCTTTTAAATGAAGGTGATAGTAGTATCCATTTTAATGGAGCAGATATTGTGAAGCAATTAGAGAAAGAAAAAATAGAATTTCCTTCCTTTATATTAACCTCTTTTGACCAGGATGCAGAAAATGAATTAATAGATGTTAATAAGATATATGATAAGGGAAAATATTATGATTATGAGAAAGAAGATTATAAAATACTTAATAGAAGAATAAAAAGGCAAATTGAAAATTATCGTAATTTAATCAAAGAAGCAGAAGAAAATATATTAAAATTAAAAAGTAAAGAAGAATTAACAGCTAAGGAAAAAGAAGATTTAATTGAGTTAGACGAATTTTTAGTAAAAACTACTAGTATTAGCAGTAAATTACCAAAAGAATTTAAAACTAATTCTGTAGAGCAAAAGCTAGATAATATTATAGAAATGGCAAGTTTTCTTTTAGAAGAGGTGAAAAATAAAAATGAGTAGAAACAAATTTAGAAATATACATCCTAAAAGAACTTGTGATAAAGTTTATAAAAATTATAGTTCTTATAAGGAATTTTTAGCAAAAGATTTTAATTATAAATGTGGGTATTGTGATGATAATAGTCTATTATTGGGTGGACCGCATAATTTTCATATAGATCATTTTGCTCCAAAGAAAAAATTTCCCGAATTAAAGTCAGAATACAATAATTTAGTATATTCATGCCCATATTGTAATCAGTATAAAAGTGATGATTGGATTTCTGATAAAGCAGATATAAATATAATAGATAATAGAGGATATATCGATCCATGTGATTTAGATTATCATAATAATTTCTATAGAAATAAAAAAGGAGAAATTATTCCTAGGACTAAAGTAGGTATTTATATGTATAGGAAATTAAAACTTTATTTAAAAAGACATAGTATTTTATGGAAAATAGCTAAGATAAGATTACTTAGGAAAGAAATTAGATCTATGTTAGAAGATTGTGGGGAAGATACAGAAATCAATGATAAGCTAAAAAATATATATGTACAATTAGGTATGCAAATTGATGATTTTATGGATTATTTAATGGGAGAATTAAAATATGACTAATAAAAAAAAGAATGGAGTTTATTACACACCAAATGTTTTAGCAAATTTTATGGTAAATTATATAATAGATAATTTTGATTTAAATAATAATTTAAATATTTTAGAGCCAAGTTGTGGTGATGGAATATTTCTTAAATATTTATTTAATAACTCAGATATTTTATCTAAAGATATTAAGATAGATATTATTGAAATAAACTCTAAAGAATTAAAAAAATCATTAGAAAGAATTAATAGATTGAAGACTAATTCTGTAAAAGTAAAAGATTATAATATTGATTATTTAGAATATAATACTGATACTAAATATGATATAGTTATTGGGAATCCACCATATATTACAAGAAAATATCTATCAGAAAAACAAATTAAACTATGTGAGAAGATGCTGGGTGAAATGAAAATAAGTAACAAAAAAATAATGAATATTTGGATTTATTTTCTTTTAAGAGCTATAAGCCAGTTGAAAGAAAAAGGGATGTTATTTTTTGTATTACCAGCTGAAATTTTACAGGTTAGCTATGCTAAGAGCTTACGAAAGTATTTAAATGAAGAGTTTGATCAGATAAAAATATTTGGGTTTGATGAATTAATATTTGATAATATCGAACAAGATGTAATTTTATTTCTAGGTATAAAATCTTCTTCTATAAAAGGAATTAGTTTTGAATTAATTGATAATTTAGAAGAACTGAAAAAAGGTGATTTTCTTTCAAATGAATCTTTATTTCATGTAAAATCAAATGAAAAATGGACTAAATATATTTTATCTACTGAAGAATTAAATTTAATTGATAATCTAAAAAATAAATTAAAATTAAAAAAAGTGAGTGATATATGTAATTCTTCAACAGGAATTGTAACAGGAGCTAATAAATTTTTTATTGTTACTAATGACATAATAAAGAAATATAATTTAAAAAAATTTGCTCTACCTATATTAAAAAGAAGTTTTTACTTACCAAATAACAGTGTAATGTTAACAAATGAAGATTTTGATATTATTTGTTCTGAAGGTAAGGATTGCAATTTATTATATTTTGATAAAAAAGATAGTAATAAATTTGAGGATAAGGTTAGGATATATTTAAATAAAGGTATTAATGAAGGAATAAATGAAAGGTATAAATGTAACAAAAGAAAACTATGGTATAAAATCCCTAATATTTGGAAGTCGGAAGGTATCTTTTTTAAAAGAAGTCATTTATATCCTAAAATTATTGTTAATGAAGCAAATGTTTTAGTAACGGATACAGCTTATAGAATAAAAATGAAAGATACATATGATATAAAAAGTTTTATTTTTTCTTTCTACAATTCATTGACTCTTACTTTTGCAGAATTAGATGGTAGATTTTATGGTGGTGGAGTATTAGAGATTATTCCTAGTGAATTTAAAGGTCTATTATTACCATATATTAAAATTAGTGATATTGATTTCAATACCTTAGATAAGATGTTTAGGGAAGGAAAAAATATAAATCAAATTTTACAATATACAAATGAGATATTATTATTAAAAAAATTAGGATTAGATAAAGTAACATTAAAAAAAATAGAAATTATAAGAAAAAAGTTATTATATAGAAGAATAAAGAACTAGACTAATCAATATCTGTTTTTAATATTTCTAATAAGTCCAAGATGTTTTCTAATCGCATATTTGATAAACAATAGGCTTCATATAATGAAGCAAATTTTTTGTTTTTTTTAATTTCAGAGGAATCTTGTGAATCTAAGATTTCCTGATTTTTTTTATAAAGTTTATTTAATAAGCCAATTGCTTTTGATATATTATTTGTATTAATTTTATTTTCCTCCTTTCATTTATAAATTATTCCCAAAATAATATTTATTAAAGATAGTGTGTGTTGTTTTTTTAATTAATATTCCTTAATGTATGTAAATATTAATATATTTTAGAAAAAATATTCATAATAGCTTAAATTAAAGAAATGGAGTAATAATTGAATTTATTTTAAAATTTTAATGATAGATTTGTTACTATAAAGGAATTAAGTTTAATTTTTTGTTGAGTTGAAATTAGACGGGGTTAACGAATTTTGAACTTCAGATAACAGCACGTTAGCGACATCCCAACTTGGTAGGATAAATTGAAAAGTGGGGATGACTTATGAGAGTGGTAGCTTTAGTTAGAAGTTGGGTGCGTTTATGGGGACGTCGCGAACCTGCGGGACGTTATACGAAAGTGCGACCAGCCCTTGAAATAATAGGGATAAGCTATATCTTAGGCTGTCCAAGTCTACCGTACGGTAGACTTGTGGACTACCTATTCTATTTGAGGTAATCCTATCTATCGGTGCATTACTGGTAACGGTTTTGTGCTAAGCGATAGAGACAATGTGAAATAAACTGCTAGCCTTGAAGCAGGTGATTGCTAGGGTAAAAATACTGCTATGATTAAATTAATTGAATTGCCCAAAGCTTCGTCAAACGTAAATAGTGAAATTAGGCTGATACACTATGACCAAAAGGTGCGAGATGGGGTCAAGTAAGTTTTCGTGTTGCTTGGCAAATATACTGATATCTTCGGAGTAAAGGTGAAATCTAAGGCAGTATGATTGGCTAAGGTATAGAACTGTGTAAGCCCAGTATATTCCTGATTTTCAGGTAGGTTAACAGCAATGTTAATACAATATTAGTGGGTAGAGGAGATAGGAAAAAGCGAATGTTATCTTGTAATGAGATAGATAGGGGTTCAAAAATTTGCCCTACTCTGAAAGGAGGCTGACTTCCTAAAGGTTATCTAAGGCAGGAAAGGATTGAAACTTTATGAATATGGCAAGCCAAATAACTCAATATGAGTGGGCGACCGTAGACCAGAAGAATGCGGATATCAAATGGGAAACAATAATTTGGGGATCTGTAATAAGAAAGGTTAATAAACTTCAATCGCGAATCGCTAAAGCAATAACTAAAAGAATGAAGAACTTAGCTAGAAAGCTACAATATTTATTATCAAAATCATATTATACAAAACTACTTGCCATAAGGCAAGTAACAACAAATAAAGGAAAGAAGACAGCAGGAGTAGATAAAGTATTATGGTCTACTGCTACAAGCAAATATATAAATGCCTTAAAATTAACTAATAAGAATTATAAAGCAAAAGCATTAAAAAGAGTGCATATTTCAAAGTCAAATGGGAAGAAAAGACCTTTGGGGATACCTACAATGCATGATAGAGCGATGCAAGCTTTATATGCCAAAACACTTGATCCGATATCAGAAACAACAGCAGATAAGGTGTCATTTGGCTTCAGAAAATATAGGAGTTGTGATGATGCCAAAGAATATCTGTTTAAATTATTAGGAAAAAAGATATCTGCTCAATGGATACTAGAAGGAGATATCAAAGGTTGTTTTGATAATATAAATCACGAATGGTTAAAAGAAAATATATTAATCGACAGAAAAATATTAAATCAGTTTCTTAAAGCAGGTTTTATTCATAACAAAAAGCTTTTTCCTACGGAAAAAGGAACTCCACAAGGTGGAATAATTTCACCTATTCTAGCTAATATGACACTAGATGGAATAGAAGAACTATTAAAGCGAAAATATTGGAGTAGTTCAAGAGGTACAATAAATAGAAAATATAACAGAGCTAATAAAGTAAATCTAACAAGATATGCAGATGATTTTGTGGTAACAGCCACAAATAAAGAAGTCCTAGAAGAAATAAAGGAATTGATTGAAGAATTTTTAAAAGAAAGAGGTCTCGAATTATCAAGAGAAAAGACCAAAATAACTCATATCAACATTGGATTTGACTTTCTAGGGTGGAACTTTAGAAAATATAATGGAAAATTNATTATAAAACCATCTAAAGAATCCTATAAATCAATAATAAAGGAAATTAGAAATATAATCAAGAAAAATAGGACAGCAAAACAAGAAAATTTAATTAAAATACTAAATCAAAAGATTAGAGGTTGGTGTAATTATCATAAAAGTGCATGTTCTAAAAAGAGTTATCAAAGTTTAGATAGGGATATATTTCATGCACTGTGGAGTTGGGCAAAGCGGAGACATCCAAATAAAACTAAACAATGGATAAAAGATAAATATTGGGTAAGAAGCGGAACTCGTGACTGGATATTCTCAAATGGNGATATCAAANTAATGGTTGCAAGTAATACGAAGATAATAAGGCATAGGTTAATAAAATTTGCAGCAAACCCGTATTTAAAAGAGTATGATAAATATTATTTACGAAGAAAGCTAAGATTGAAATAAATTTAGTTATTGTTTGCTAATCCGAAGGTTAGTTATGGAGAGCTTGAGCCGTATGACGTGAAAGTGTCAAGTACGGTTCTTAGGGGAGAAGGGAGCTGTAAAGCTCCTGACTTACCCGACTGCTAAGTTCTGTTTTTTATAAGATTGTATAGCTTTTAACCTCTCTAACAATTAAATCAACAATATTAAACTGAATAATTAAATAAATTATTAGATGATAGAATGATAAACAAATATATAATGGAAATTTTAGACTCTAAATTTTTTGTTTTTAAGCAGGTACGTGGTTTAGAAGTATTTAAATAGGTAGGCTAATACTTTAGAGAAAATAAGAGAACTAATGATAGATAGAGAAGAAAAATAATTTTTTAAAGTCATTAAAAATTGAAATGAAACTTTTAAAACATTTGACAATTTGACAAAGAATTAGTATAATTTTTATTGAATAGTTATTCGATAAAAATTATTTTGAAAGGAGTGGAGATATGTCTCCAAAATTAGTTAATGTTGAGCAAAAAAGAAAAGAAATCATTGAAGGTACATTGATGGCTTTGTCTAAAAAAGAGTTGAGTGAATTAAAAATAGCTGATATTGCTAAAGAAATCAATATGGGGCAGAGTACTATTTATGAATATTTTAAGAATAAAGATGAACTGATTAAACAAGCATTGGAATATTTCTTACAAGAGTTATATATTCCAGAAGAAAATGAGGAACTAACTGTTTTAGAAGAATTTGAATTGATTTTAGAAAAATTCAAAAGGCAAATTGAAGAAGAAAGAACAAATGAAATCAATATTCTGATTGATGTTTTTTATCAAGGGATTAAAGGAGATTTTGAAAAATTAGGAGAAGTATATAGCGATTATATTGATTATATGGTAGAAAGGATAAATCGAGATCAAAAGCGAGGAATAATTAGAGAGGATATTAATCCTCAAGCTTTAATTTCTTGGGTAGGAGCTACTTTTGATGGATTATGGATTCAAAGTTTATTAAGACCAAAAGATTTTGATGTTGATAAAATTTTCAATTCCTTTTTAAAAGCAATAGAAATTTATATTAAAAAAGATTAAATTAAAATTTATTTCCCTGGAATCAAGGGAATAAATTTTATGCTTATTTTTGAACGAATATTCGTTCAAAAATGTATTAAACTTAATAGGGGAGATATTAATGAATTTAATTAAAGATGAGATTTTGTTTTTCTTTGGTGAAAATCCAAAAACTTTTGATGTTATAGTAATAGGATTGGTTTCAATTTTACTTGGTATTTTTCTAGCCTTTTTTGTACCAGTAATAAAAGAAACAACAAATATGCTTCAAAAAGTAATTATTGTTTTAATAGCAATCGATGATCTTGGGGGTGTAATTGCTAATTTTACAAAATCAACAAATAATTTTCATGCTTCAAGTCATAAGTTAAGGCTATTCTTTTACTCATTACACATTTTACAACCATTAATTATATTTATAACTTTTAAAACATCGATAAGTTTCTTTATCTTTTCATGGTTATATTCTGTTTTAGCAGCTTTGTTAGTAACTGAAATAATAAAGGATGATTATAAGAGTATTTTTGCTAGTGTATTCTGGTTAATAGGTATAGTTGTTTGTATTTATATAATAAATCCACCTGTAATAGTATTATGGTTTGCGATTACTTTTTTGACTAAATTAATTTTAGGTTATTCGATTAATCATTTTCCTTAAACTAACTAAAAAGCTGGATGATTAAATTTGCCAAAAAAGGAGGGGAATTATGAAAATATTAATTTTATATTTTAGCGGAACTGGTAATACCTATTTTATTGCCAATATGATATATATAAATTTTAAGGAAGATAATTATAAAATTCAGCTATCATCTATAGAAAATTTTTTGCCTGAAAATGTAAAAGGATATGATATTCTTATCTTTGGTTTTCCAATCTATGCTTGTGATATGCCATTATTTTTGCAGGAATATGTAGATCGAATGTCCCTTCCTAAAAGTAGAGGAGTTATGTTATTTTCCACTTTTGGATTTTATGCAGGTAATTCTTTAAGAAGAACAGCAAAAAAATTTATTGATAAAGGTTTCATTCCATTAGTTTCAGAAGAAGTTAAGATGCCAGGATCAGATGGTTTAGCTTTTATGAAAAAAGACTCAAATTTTGTGAATAAAGTTCTGTCAAAAAATTATTTAGAAAATCCAATTATTAAAAATTATGTGAATAAGATTTATAATTTTATTGATAAAAATACTGATAAACTAAAGCAAGAATTAAATAGAGAAGATTTAGTAATGTCAAAATTAAAGGCAAGAGGAGTAGTATTAGATTCTTTTGTAAAAATGATTTATAATCCTGGTGAAAGATTTATTAAGAATAGGTTTTGGGCTGACAATAAATGCATTAAATGTAGACTCTGTGAGAAAATTTGTCCTGCTAATAATATAAGGGTAACAAATAATGAAGTTATATTTTCAAATCAATGTTATTTATGCATGAGATGTATTCATCAATGTCCAGTTGAATCAATACAGATTGGGAAATGGACTGTAGATAAATTTAGGTGGCAAGGACCTAATAATGATTATAAGCCTGCTAAACTATTGAATAAAACGTAAATTAGTAATAATTTAAGCTAAAAGAAGGTAAGTTAATTTAGTTAAAATTGATTAGCTAATAGCTAGTAGTATAAAAAATATAAGATATTTTGATTAGAGTAGTACCAATACAAAAGGAGGGATATAATGAAATTTTATGAAGCTAAAAAATTAAAGCCACAAAATGGTGCAATGGATTCTGTAGCACAACTAGATATTATGAAAGGAATGAAGCATATCCTGAATGATGAGATTGGAAGTATGAAGGCTACCAGTATACTCTTGAAAGCATTTTTATGGGATCCAATCTTTAATAAACCAGGCTGGAAGCCAGAACTATTTGATTTACCAAATAAGGAAGTTAGACAGACTTATGAAAAGAAATTTAAAGATTTAACTCCTTTTATATGTTTGTTTAATAGATTAAAGAAAAATCATAGGATAGAACAAGTCCAAATTATTATGGCAAAATTAAGTGTTCCTGCTTCAGTACCTTATTTGGCAAAAACTTTTAAACCAAATCCTGATATAAAAGATATTGATGAATTTAGACAAGATATGACCGATTATCTTGGTAAAGGAACCGGCTTTGAGTGGACAGAAGAGGTATCAGCAGATAAAAAGGAAGTGATTTATAAATTTACAAGGTGTGCCTATATTGAAATTCTTCGAGCATATGGAATGGAGTATGCAGCATCAATGGTCTGTTATTGTGATCATATTATCTTTGATAATTGCACCCCTGAACTATATTTTAAGAGAGACCACTGTAAGGGTGTAGGTGATGGTTATTGTGACCATCATTATAAAATAAGAAAACAGACCGATGCTGAAAATGATGATAAGAGATATGGGGATACTAAGAAAGCACCTTATGATGCAATGGCAATTATTAAAAAGTGGGAAAAAAATTATAAAGAAAATGATGGACAATTTAAGTGGTAGTTTATAATGGTGTAATTTGCTAAAAGATTGGAGGGAGAACATGAAAGATTCACTAAAAAGTATACACAGTAAGCTAAATAGCATTGAACAACAACACTATAAAAAACTTCTTTATTTAGGAGTTGCGTTATCTATCCTTATGCTTTGGAATGGAGGATGTGACTATATTTATGGTTATTCACCTGATTTAAGCGGATTCGATTACTTTACTTCTAAGGTTATAAATGTTGTTCTTACAGCTAATGGTCGTCCACATTGGCTGATTATGCTTGGACAAACAGCAGGATGGTTTTATCCATTATATTCCTTAACGTATTATCTCTGGTGGATAGGGATGCGTAAAGCTGGCTTCTGGCTTGGATATATACCGGTTATGTTGCTGGCATATGCTGTATTGATGATTGGTGGAATTCAACATGCAGGTTGGGCATTCTTATCTGTTTTAGAGCAAACAAAAGCAGTTGTTGGAAGCCCGAATTCAGAGTTCTTTTTATTGGCAAATCGTTATATTGTGGAGCATTTTGTCATGGGAGATATTACAGCTATTTTTGCACTAAGTATCGGATCGATATGGCATGCAGTAGCTACCTTAAGTGAGAGAACAATATTTCCTCGCTGGTTTTTAGTATTATCTCCATTGGGTGTATTAATAATTGCTAGTACAATAGGTCTACTTCTTCCAGCACCTTTTGCTGGATTTGTACTCGCATTATTTGGAACTTGGTTTATGTTAATTCCAAATGTTGCAATCACCATATGGTTATGGAATAGAAAAAATTATAAAAGTTATTAAAAAATCAATATTTGGATGGTTTGGAAAATGGGCTTCTATATAGCCCTAACAGACTTGTAGAAAAAGTGTATTAGTAGTATAATTGAATTAATTCAAATTTAAGGGAATTAAAAAATATTTTAAATATTAAATGTTTAAAATATCGCACGTCGTGTAACAGCAGGTTAACGACATCTAATTATTATGCATAGTTTTAATGTTATATCAATTGTGAAGTCTGAGTTTTTAGCTCAGACTTTTAGTTTTATATGAGACGTCGCGAACCTGCGGGACGTTATATGACAGAATCGGCTAAGTCTTGCATAGTAGTTGTTTGATGATTTTGATATTTACTCTAAAAAGGTTAAGGATGAAGGTTTTTGAGCTTGTATGATAACGTGACCAGCCAGCCAAAAAGAGCTTTTTTATAAATTGGTAAGAATATTTTGCTATAAAAGTTATTTATTAAAGTTTATAGTTGAAAGCAGAGGGGTGAATTTCATAATTCATAAAGGACTGATTTGGTAGGATAATCGTTTGGTTGGCTAAGATCATAACTTATAATTTGTGAAGGGGTTATGATAATTGGGAGTAGGATTGTAGTTGCTTGTTGGCTAATTACAAGGAATATTGAGGAGAAATGTGATTGTAGGTTAGGTTTGTGAAATTTATAGTGTTTAGATGAAGGTTTGAGGGGGAGCGGAATTGAAAATCGCCAACCAAGGTTAAATAGTTCTGATGTAATATTGCAGCTATAGAGAAATTCTAGTGGTGTTGTTTTTGTATTGGCTGGCAGGAGTCTCAATTAAGAAAGGTTTTTAATCAGAATTAAGATGTTAACATAAGGTAACTAACAGCTCTGATTATGAGTTTTTATGATATATAAGTGGTCAGGAAATTCAGTCAGGTAGATTCTATGACACCGATTCCATCACATAACAAGACGTTAGCTACACCCTAGATTAAGTAGGGAGTAGTATGTTGGGACTTAGTGGTTAGATAAAACATAAGTGCAGTGTGGAGGGGCGTCGCGAACCTCTGGGACGTTATGTGACATGCCGCAAGGTCAGGAAAATATTTTTTTAAAAATCGTTTTTGTGTATAGGAGTTTTGGTTATTTTTAAAGTTGGGTATAAATATGTCAATTAAATAGTTTTAGAGTAAAAAGTGTATGGGGAGAATAAAAATATTCTAAAGAAAAGGTGGTATAGATGTTTAAATTTATTGATTTAAGTCATTATTTTGAAGATAATATGCCAGGATTTAAAATGAAAAATGAGGATGGTACTTATACTAAATATACAGCAGAGATAAAGCCGTTTTTAACTCATGAAGAATCAAAACCTAAATATCAAGGAAAAGCTTCTTTTGAGATAACAGAAATTTTATTTCAAACTTCACTTGGTACTTATCTTGATTCACCTTATCATAGGTATCCAGAAGGTAGAGATATTAGTGAAATTAAAATTGATGAGGTAATTCTGTCAGGTGTTGTTATAGATGTTCGGGGAAAGAATGAATTTGAATCAATAGGTGTAGATATTATTCCGAATGATTTAAAGTTAGAAGGCAAAGCAGTTTTATTTAATTTTGGGTGGGATAAATATTGGGGTGAAGATAAATATCATTCATATCCATATATATCAGAAGAATTAATAGAATATTTAATTAATGAAGGAGTAAGACTTGTTGGGGTTGACACATTAAATATTGATAGTTCAAGAAAAATGAATCGTCCTGCTCATACTTTATTACTTAAGAATGAAATTTTTATAGTAGAGAATTTAACAGGGTTAGAAGAATTACATGGAGAAAAATTTAGATTTTTTGCAGTTCCTTTGAAAGCTAAAAATGTTGCGGCTTTATCAATTAGAGCTTTTGCAGAAATTTTAGAGTAATTATAGAGAATAAAACATATGCGGCACGATCACATAACATACGATTAGCGACATGCAATTTGAGAGTATAAATGAGAGTGGAGGCTAACTTATGTCAGATTTACAGGGTTACTTTGAGAATAGAAGCATTAATGGCACGTCGCGAATCCCAGGGACGTTAGATGAAAGTGCGACCAGCCCTTGAAATAACAGGGGTTAAGCTATATTTTAGGCTGTCTAAGTTTACTGAAAAGTAAACCTTTGGACTACCTATTCTATTTGAGGTAATCCTATTTACGGGTGCGTGATTGGTAACGGTTGGGTGCTAAGCCGTAAAGACAATGTGAAATAGACTGCTAGCCTTAAAGCAGGTGATTGCTAGGATAAATATACTGTTATGGTTAAAATAATTGAACTACTGCAAGCTTCGTCAAACGTAAATAGTGAAATTAGGCTGATACACTATGACCAAAAGGTGCGAGATGGGGTCAAGTAAGTTTTCGTGTTGCTTGGCAAATAGACTGATATCTTCGGAGTAAAGGTGAAATCTAAGGCAGTATGATTGGCTAAGGTATAGAACTGTGTAAGCCCAGTATATTCCTGATTTTCAGGTAGGTTAACAGCAATGTTAATACAATATTAGTGGGTAGAGGAGATAGGAAAAAGCGAATGTTATCTTGTAATGAGATAGATAGGGGTTCTAAATTTGCCCTGCTCTGAAAGGAGGCTGACTTCCTAAAGGTTATCTAAGGCAGGAAAGGATTGAAACTTTATGAATATGGCAAGCCAAATAACTCAATATGAGTGGGCGACCGTAGACCAGAAGAATGCAGATATCAAATGGGAAACAATAATTTGGGGATCTGTAATAAGAAAGGTTAATAAACTTCAATCGCGAATCGCTAAAGCAATAACTAAAAGAATGAAGAACTTAGCTAGAAAGCTACAATATTTATTATCAAAATCATATTATACAAAACTACTTGCCATAAGGCAAGTAACAACAAATAAAGGAAAGAAGACAGCAGGAGTAGATAAAGTATTATGGTCTACTGCTACAAGCAAATATATAAATGCCTTAAAATTAACTAATAAGAATTATAAAGCAAAAGCATTAAAAAGAGTGCATATTTCAAAGTCAAATGGAAAGAAAAGACCTTTGGGGATACCTACAATGCATGATAGAGCGATGCAAGCTTTATATGCCAAAACACTTGATCCGATATCAGAAACAACAGCAGATAAGGTGTCATTTGGCTTCAGAAAATATAGGAGTTGTGATGATGCCAAAGAATATCTGTTTAAATTATTAGGAAAAAAGATATCTGCTCAATGGATACTAGAAGGAGATATCAAAGGTTGTTTTGATAATATAAATCACGAATGGTTAAAAGAAAATATATTAATCGACAGAAAAATATTAAATCAGTTTCTTAAAGCAGGTTTTGTTCATAACAAAAAGCTTTTTCCTATGGAAAAAGGAACTCCACAAGGTGGAATAATTTCACCTATTCTAGCTAATATGACACTAGATGGATTAGAAGAATTATTAAAAAGAAAATATTGGACTAATTCAAGAGGAACAATAAACAGGAAATATAATAGAGTAAATAAAATAAATCTGGTAAGATACGCAGATGATTTTGTAGTAACAGCCACCAATAAAGAAGTTCTAGAAGAAGCCAAAGAATTGATTGAGGAATTTTTGAAAGAAAGAGGTCTTGAACTATCAAAGGAAAAGACCAAAATAACTCATATCAATACTGGATTTAACTTTCTAGGATGGAACTTTAGGAAGTATAATGGAAAGTTAATTATAAAACCATCTAAGGAATCCTATAAATCAATAATAAATGAAATTAGGAAGAAAATCAAGAAAAATAGGACAGCAAAACAAGAAAATTTAATCAGAATACTAAATCAAAAGATTAGAGGTTGGTGTAACTACCATAGAAGTGCATGTTCCAAAAAGAGCTATCAAAGTCTAGATAGGGATATATTTCATGCACTGTGGAGTTGGGCAAAACGAAGACATCCAAATAAAACTAAACAATGGATAAAAAATAGATACTGGATAAGAAATGAAACTCGTGACTGGATATTCTCAGATAGAAATATCAAACTGATATTTGCAAGTGATACGAAGATAATAAGGCATAGGTTAATAAAATTTGCAGCAAACCCGTATTTAAAAGAGTATGATAAATATTATTTACGAAGAAAGCTAAGATTGAAATAAATTTAGTTATTGTTTGCTAATCCGAAGGTTAGTTATGGAGAGCTTGAGCCGTATGACGTGAAAGTGTCAAGTACGGTTCTTAGGGGAGAAGGGAGCTGTAAAGCTCCTGACTTACCCGACTCCCTTATTTTGTATATATGTAATAAATATGATGTATTAATTGTGAAAAAATTATATTTTCGTTTTATGTTAGATAAATATTTTTGTTAAGAAATAGTATAGCTGGTATAATAATAGTATATCATTATATGATGAAAGTGAGGGAGATTGAATGGTTACTAGAGAGGAATTAGAAAAAAAATTAAAATCTTTAAAACCTTTTTTGGAAAAACAATATAAAGTTAAAAAACTTGGGTTTTTTGGATCTTATGCACGTGGAGAAGCTAGAGAAGATAGTGACGTTGACATACTTGTAGAATTTTCTGGTAGCATAGGGTGGGAGTTTCTTGATTTAAAAGATTTTCTGGAAGAGAATTTAGATACAGATGTTGACCTAGTTACTATGGATGCTTTAAAACCCCAATTGAAAGATAGAATATTAAAAGATGTGATTTATCAATGAGAAGAGATAGTCTATTTTTAGATGATATAGTAAATTCTATGAATAAAATTTTTCAATATACTAAAGGGATAAGTAAGGAAGAATTTAAAAGAAATGAAATGTTGATTGATGCTGTTTTAAGAAATATTGAAATTATAGGAGAAGCTTCAAATAAAGTTTCAGATGAAATTAGACATGAATATGATGATGTTCCATGGAGAAAAATGATTGGGTTAAGAAATATAGTTATTCATGAGTATTTTGGAGTTGATTTAGGTATTATTTGGCAAGTCATTAGTGTGAATTTGCCAGAGACTAAACCTAAAATAGAAGAAATATTAAAAGATTATCCATTATAAGAGCAGGGCTATCCTGCTTTTTATTTTAAGCAATAAGGTTAAATATGGAATTTAAAATAGATAGTTTATTATTTAGTTATTATCGGAAGTTCAGGGACTTCGTCTAACAGCAGATTAACAACATCCCAGTCTATGAGCATAAGTCAGGGCTGGGATGACTTACATAAGATTTGTAGCTTTAATTAGAGTTGATAGCGTTATCAGGGACGTCGTGAAGCTGCGGGACGTTAAGTGAAATTGGTCAAGAAAATGTTGTGTTCTATGGTTGTATTTATTGTGATTTCAAGTTTTTAGGGGGTGTAAAAATGAAAAGGGTTAAGTTTTATTCTATTAACGATTTAGCATGTGGTCATTATCTTATAAATGGTGAACATCTTATCAGGGAATATCAAGCAGGAAAACCAGTAGAAGATATTAACGATATGATTGAACTTTATAATATAAAAAAATATTTTGATAATAAAATTTATTTGTCAAAATGGACCCCTAAAGATATTAAAAATTTTGAAGATATAATTAGATATCAGTTTGGAAAAGTAGCAAGGTTTTTAAAATCAATAAATCAAGATGATTTTATAATAATTTATAATAATGTTGAAAGAAATTATAAAGATGATTTCTGGCAATTAATTGAAAAACTTGAGGTATATAAAAATATTAACCAAAATGATTTTCAAGAATTTATGAATACTTCAGAAGTACCCTTATATGGATTGCTAAAGAACAAAAGAATTACATACTATTTTGGTGAGACTATTAGAAAATGTATGCTCAATGATTGTCAGTCAGCAGAAATATTGTTGGATAAATATGAGATAAAACATATTACTAAAAAAGAAACTTTATATTTACCAAAAGAATTAACTAATAAAGATAAAGAAAATATTATTCATAATTATATTGAAAGCGAAAATCCAAATTTGAATTACTTGAGACTTATTGCAAATATACAAAGTAATAAGGATAAAATTGAGCTCTCTCCAAAAACTTTGTTAAAGGCAAAAAAGAAAGTAGTAAATCAAGAAGATGAATTATTATCCAATGGTTTTAAGATGGTTATGAAAACAACTGTAGAATTTTCTGATTCACATGATGAAGAAACTATTATAAAAGTAGACGATCAAGCTATAAGTGCAAAGTATAATAGAAAATGGATTAAGAGTAATATGGATTATGCAACATTATTAAATAATTTTATTTATTTGTTTGAGTTTGTAGATTTGCAAATGAGGTTTAATTTAGTTAATAAATTTAATCAGATGGGGGTAATTGAAAGATTTGGACTGATTTCATCTCAAAGTGCTTATAGGAAAGGAGTAATATTTGACAGAAAAAATATTTTATCTTTGCTTCAAATAAATGGATATTATAATGAATTATTTAGTTTAGGTATTAGGCTAGAAGAAGTTATTGAATGGTTTTTTGAAGAGTATCTTATGGATGAATTTAATGCTTATAAATTTAAGATTAATATGCCTTCGATTAGTTCTACTATGCTTGAAAAATGCACTAATATTATGCCAGCAATGGAGTCAGTATTAAAACAGTTTATTTTATTTGTGGAAGAGGGAGAAATTGATTTTGAACTACTTGAAATTCGCTCAGAACATATGATATATAAAAAAATACCATCATTAGTAGATAAAAAATATGCTTATGGTATTGGGGATATATATAAGACTGCTACTTTCTTACTTTTTTCAGATCAAAGTGGTTTAGGATATAGCGAAAAAACTAAAAAATCTTATGAAAATTATTTTGAACTATTGTGTAATGAAAAATTTAAGCTAGATGATTATCCTGATTATTGTATTTCAGAAGTAAAGTGGTTGCTTGATTATAAATATTTATCAACTGATAAAGAAGATTATATTATTTTTAGTAATAAACGTCTTGTTACGATTTTAAGAGATCTATATTTTAATGAAGTAATTAGCTACTGGAAATGTTCAGAGGCGGAAAGAAAAATTATTGATGAACTTGGGCGTAAGAATATAATTGAGTTTGAAAGCACATTATTTTCAAGACCTGAACAAGCTTATATAAACTATTTTCTTAATAAATCACAATTTAATAATGGATTAGATTTAAGAAATAAGTATGTACATACTCAACCTAGTATTGATGATGATAGAGAAATACACTATCAAAATTATATCACTTTTTTAAGATTATTTATTCTAGTAATAATTAAAATTAATGATGATTTTTGTATTTTAGATAAAATTTGGTGGAGACCAACTTCACTTAACATGACCTTAGCGACATCCCAGTAGAGAGGATAAATGGAAGTTTGGGCTGATTTATGTTAGATTGTAGTTTGATTAGAGATTGGAGCATTTGCAGGGACGTCGCGAAGCTCAGGGACGTTAGGTGACATTTCTCTATTGTTAGTATAAAAATGTTCGTAAGAATGATTTTGGTATAATATAAAGAATAAATTTTGTTTATTGGGAGGGGTAATTTTGGATTCTTTTTTTGCAAAAACTATAAAGATCTTTTTGATGGATGGTGATCCTAATAGTAGGATGACATGTGAATTATCAAATTGGGTTGGTAAAGCATATAAAATTCCAAGAAAATTATTAAAAGAGTCTTCAAATAGAGAAGAATTAAAAAATATTGGAGTGTATTTATTATTTGGAAAAGATCCTGAAAGTCCAGATGATGATATGGTTTATATTGGACAAACAGAGGATATATTCAGTAGATTAAATCAACATCTTGATAAAAAAGATTTCTGGAATGATGCAATAGCAATTGTAAGTAAAGATGAAAATTTAAATAGAGCTCATGTTAGATTTTTAGAATATAAATTATATGAAATTGCTGAAAAAGTAGGTAGATTTAAAATTGAAAATGCTACAATCCCAAAATGTCCATCTATTTCTGAATCAGACAAAGCAGAAATGAAGGAATTTATATATAATGTAAAGTTATTAGTAAACACATTAGGATATAAAGTTTTTGAGGAGATTAAAGAAGTTAGTCAAAAGAAAGTTAGTTATTTTTATATAAATGCTGCTAGAGGTGCAGATGCTAAAGGTCAAAGTACATCAGAAGGTTTTGTAGTTTTGAAGAAATCAAGAATGGCAAAGAATGTTGTTAAATCTGCTCAAAATTGGGTTAATAGACAAAGGAAAGAATTAATAGAAAAAGGTATAGTTGAAGAAATAGATAATGATTATGTGTTTGTAAAAGATTATTTATTTTCTAGTCCTTCAACAGCGGCGGGAGTAGTAATGGGAAGAAATGCAAATGGATTGACAGAATGGAAATTAAAAGATGGTACAACTTTGAAAGAATTTGAAAAACCAGAAAAAAGTTAAAACCGAGAAACGTCACCTAACAGCACGTTAGCGACATCCCAGTTGAGGTGTATAAATGAGGGTTGGGGCTGACTTATGTGAGACTTAGAATTTATCTCAGATTATGAGCATTACAGGGGACGTCGCGAATCTCAGGGACGTTATGAGAAATTGGGCTATTGATAGTATGTATGCTTTAATGATTTTAAAAGCAAAAAATCAGATATTAAGGAGAGTGTGTATATTAAATGAAGGAAAAAATTAAGGAACTAACTCTATTATTATTATATTTAACGTCATGGGAAGAAGATGACTTTCCAGAAGACGTGGATGTAAAGAGGAGTTGGAAAGGATATCCGTTTGAAATACTTGATGAGTTAAGAGAAGAAGATTTTATTTTTGGAAGCAGTAGAGCAAAATCAGTTTATATTAAAGAAAAAGGAATAGAAGAAGCTAAAAAATTAATGGAAAAATATATCAATCAGGAGGAAAACTAATGTCTTCAACACCAAGAAGAAAGCAATTTAAAAGAAAACAGAGATTACAATCTGCAAAGACATGGATTCCTACTTATACTGGAAAGAATTTAGTAAGAGGGTATAAGAGATGGTATGGTGTAAATTTTGTTTGTGCAATAAAGGAATTAGAAATGTTAGGTTATGAGATTGACCTAGAATATAAAGAACAAATTTTAAAACAAGAAGAGGCAAAGCGAAAAGCTGCTAAGAGACGAAAAGCAGAAGAGAAAAAGAAACAAGCTGAAGAAGAATATTTTAATTCTGATCAGGATGAAAATTTTTATTATATTGCGGGATATACATCTGGAGGGGCACCATATGGAATTACATGGTGGGAATATGAAAGAGATATAAAAGGCAAAGAAGATGATAATAAGAATAAAAACAGTGTAGATCCTCTTAAAGATGTAGTCCCATTTTAAGCCCAACTTCTCATAACAACAGCTTAGCGACATCCCAATTAGGGAGCATAAATGAAAGTCGGGGCTGGCTTATGTTAGGATGCTAGTTTTAATTAGAAGTTGGAGTGTTATCGGGGACTTCGCGAACCCCAGGAACGTTATATGAAATGCTCCGCATAGAAAAGTTAAAATCCGGGAAAGATATGTTGAATCATCACAAACAACAAACCTCCCGGGAGTGATAAAAGATGTCAAAAATACAAAACATCTTTAAAAAATATTATAACCAAGTTTCAGAAAAATATACCATAGCTGATCATGCTAGAAAAGCAGCCTGGAATATAATTAATTGTCGTACAGAAGTAATGGGTGGTCATGTGGAAAAATGTCCAGAAGGACATTACCATCGTATTTGGTATGATTCCTGTAAGCATAGATCCTGTCCGCAATGTTCAGCGATGGAAAAGGAAGAGTGGATTCAAAGACAGAGCGCAAGAATTATAGATACTCACCATTATCATGTGATTTTTACTANACCTCATCAATTAAATGATTTATGGTTATTAAATCCAAAGAAGATGACAAGTTTATTATTTAAATGTGCTAAAGAATCTTTATTTGGAATGATGAGAAATGTAGATTTTTTAGGAGTTAAACCAGGAATGATAGCAACTTTACAAACTTGGGGAGAAACTTTAACTTNTCATCCACATNTGCATTGTCTTGTAACAGGTGGTGGATTAACTGAAGATGGAAAATGGAAAGAAAGTAAGAAGGGATATTTAGTTCCAGTAAGAACATTGATGAAAATATTTAGAGGGAAGTTTTTAGATGGAGTCCATAATTTAANTTATAAGGGAGAAATAGATATACCAGAGGATTCTAGTTATAGCAAAATACATAGAAGATTAAGAAAGTTAAGAAAGAAGAAATGGAATGTATATACTTGTAAAAAATATGCATATGGAGAGGGAGTCATTAAATATTTAGGGAATTATATAAAGGGAGGACCAATATCTGACAAGCGTATAATTTCTTATAATGAGAAGGAAGTTAAATTTTATTATGATGACAATAAGGATGGATCTAATAGAAAGGTAATGACTTTAAAAGTCGAAGAATTTATCCGTAGATTNCTATTGCATGTGCCGATGCCACANTTGAAGGTAGTAAGATATTATGGGATATATGCTGGTTGCAAAAGGGATGAATTGAATAAATGTCGACAGACATTTGGACAAGATGAAGTAAGAGAAATTGAGAAGATAGAGTGGCAAGATTATTGTGAAGAGCATGGGAAAGCAGCAGTATGCCCAGTGTGTGGCAAAAAGTTAGTTAAAGGAAGAGAGTTTAAAGGTGTAGAGTTGAGATTATTATTGCTGTTAATGGGTAAAGAATTAAATTCAGATTTGACATTACGAGACAGAGAGAGGTCTGCGTAGTGTAAAGTATGATTTTTAATAACATGGGTTAGTGAGAAGTGGTTGGAGTAGGCCTAAATTTGCTTAATTGATGATTATGGTATAGTTAATTAGTAAAGTTGGACAAGAAAATAGATGTTAAGGGCAAGAATAAGCTAAATAGAATCCAAGTTATCGCAAGTTTATGGAGGTAAAAATAAATATAAAACTCCATAGAAGGCGCTACGCACTTCATATAACAAGAGTTTAACGACATCTAATTTTGATCAGAGGTGAAGGTGGCGAGGACTTATGTTAGATATAGATTGATGTGAGGGATAGGTGCGTCTATGAGATGTCGCGAACCTCAGGAACATTAGCCGAAATACCCTTAAGATAGTTTTATATTTTAATCTACATAATACAAAAACATTAGGTTAAACTAATTTTAACTTAAATAAGTATTATGGAGGGATAAAATGTCTAGTTTTCAAATTAAGGAAGGTATACATTGGGTAGGAGCAAGAGATTGGAATCTCCGTTGGTTTCACGGACCAGCCTATAGTACTCATCAAGGAACTACCTACAATAGTTATATTATTAAGGATGAGAAGAATGTATTAGTTGATGGAGTATATAAGCCCTTTATAGACAAATTTTTTGAACATATAGAGGAAGTGATTGAATTTAAAGATATTGATTACTATATTGTCAATCATGTAGAACCAGATCATTCCTCTTCTTTTCCTAGAACAATGGAGAGATTAAAAGATGATGTCACAGTAATTTGTTCAGCTAAAGGTAAAGAAGGAATTATTGAGCATTATGGAGATGGATATAATTTTAAAGTCGTTAACACGGGCGATACTGTTAATATAGGAAGTAGAAATTTAACTTTTGTAAATGCTTCAATGTTACATTGGCCTGATAGTATGTTTACATATATTTCAGAAGATAAATTGTTATTATCTAATGATGCTTTTGGAATGCACCTTTGTGTTTCTCAATTGTTTGATGATCAAGCTGATGACTGTCTTATTATGAATGAATCTGAGAAGTATTTTGCAAACATTTTAACCCCTTTTAGTAGTATTCTACTTAAAAAATTAAAAGAAGTACAAGAGATGAATATTGAGATAGATATGATTGCACCAGCTCATGGAATTATTTGGCGTAACAAACCAACTAAGATAATCAATAAATATTTAGAATGGGCTGAGGGTAAAACAAAGGAGAAGGCACTTATTGTATATGAAACTATGTGGGATAGTACAGAATTGATGGCAAAAAAAATTGCCGATGGGTTAATAGACCAAGGAATAGAGGTTCATTTTTATAGAAAATCAGATTCTGATAAGAATGATATAATTAAGGAGTTTCTTGATGCTAAAGCGATAATTGTTGGTTCTTCTACTATTAATAATGTAATAATTCCTGAATTAGTGCCTTTATTAGAAGAATTAGAAGGTTTAAGGTTTAAAAATAAGATAGGAGCATCTTTTGGTTCTTATGGTTGGCGAGGAGGAGCAACAAAACGAATTGCAGATAGGTTAGAAAAAGCTAATATTAAATTAGTTGAAAAACCTTTAGAAGTAATATATGTTCCTAATCAAGAACAATTAAAAGAGTGTTATGAATTTGGGGTTAGAATTGCTCATAAAATAAAGCAGGAAATATAATTAAAAAGGTGGAATAATGGAATTTCTAGTTATTATTGAGGGTTTCATTATTCTATAATTTTATTTGATAAGAACAAAGGGTACTTCGGCTAACATGGAGCTAGCGACATTCAGATTTCAGGTTTGAAGTGTGACCAGCCCTTGAAATAACAGGGGTAAGTTATATCTTAGGCTGTCTAAGTCTGCTGAAAGTAGGCCTTTGGACTACCTATTCTATTTGAGGTAATCTATCTATCGGTGCATTACTAGTAACGGTTTTGTGCCAAGCGATAAAGACAATGTGAAATACCCTGCTAGCCTAAAGCAGGTGAGTTGCTAGGATAAAGATACTGTTATGGTTAAACTAATTGAACTACTGCAAGCTTCGTCAAACGTAAATAGTGAAATTAGGCTGATACACTATGACCAAAAGGTGTGAGAAAGAGTTAGATAGGGTTGTCGGACTATCTAACAAATAGATGAAATCTTCGGAGTAAAGGTAGAACCTAAGACAGTATGAATTGGCTAAGATATAGAATTGGGTAAGCCCAATGTTTTCCTAAAAGATTTAGGTAGGTTAACAGTAATGTTAATACAATATCAGTGGGTAGAAGAGATTGGAAGAAGCGAATGCTATCTTGTAATGAGATGGATAAGGGTTCAAAATTTGCCCTACTCTGAAAGGAGGCTGACTTCCTACAAGGTGGCTGTAGGCTGGAAGGAATAAGAACTTTGTGAATGTGGCAAGCTAAATAACTCGTATGAGTGGGCTACCACAGACGATTAAGGTTAACGGACTCATATTCTGAAAGGTTAGGTAGTAAATTTATTATTTGTTATCGCTAATCCGAAGGCTAATTTTAGAGAGCTTGAGCCGTATGACGTGAAAGTGTCAAGTACGGTTCTTAGGGGAGGAAGAGGCCGTAAGGCTTCTGACTTACCCGACTTCTACTGAAAATATTCAAAACATTTTGTAGTAGAAAATATTATGGGAGTAAGAAATATAAAGGAGGAATAAAAATTGAAAAAGGGGAAAATAATTATTTTATCTTTAATTTTGGTAGTATCGTTTAGCAGCTTAATTTATGCTAGTCAGAGTAGTTTTAACAAGAGCAAACTAGTTATAGTAGAGAAGGGACAATTTATGATGAATAGTAGTAATGAAAATTTTAGTGAGCAAGAAGAATGTAATGTAAAAGTAAATGATTTTTATATAAGTAAGTATGAGGTAACACATAAAGAGTATATAGAATTTCTTAATGATAGGAAAATAGGAATAGATGGAAAATATAATGGTCATAGGTTAATAGATATAGATGATTTGGATTGTGCAGTAGGATATAGAAATAAATTTTATTTTAAAAGTAGTAATAAAGCCAATGTTGAAGAGTGTCCGGTAATAGAAGTAACTTGGTGGGGAGCTATAGATTATTGTAATTGGTTAAGTGAAAAGAATGAATTGAAAAAAGCATACAATTCAGATGGATACTTATTAGATAAGAATGGAAACATAGTAACTGATATAAGAAAAGTAGAAGGATATAGGTTGCCTACAAAAGTAGAGTGGGAATATGCGGCAAGGGGAGGAATAAAAGGCAAAGATACTATATATGCAGGAAGTGATATCCTAGATAAATGTGCTTGGCATTGGGAAAACTCAAAAGTTAACAATGTTGGACAGACACATCCAATAGGAGAAAAAATGGCAAACGAATTAGGAATCTATGATATGAGTGGTAATGTAGCTGAGTGGATAAATACCAAAAATGACTCTAATATGATTTTCATGAATGGCAGCTGGGATGATTTAGGTATTTTCTGTGAAGTTGGTTTTTGGGATTATGATAAACCATCTATAAGCGAAGATACACTTGGATTTCGTTTTGTAAGAACTAAAGCTCAGTAGGTATAAAAATTAGTAGCTAATGAGAAAGGTTCTTAATTGAAATTATTTAAAATTTTAGATAAGAATAGATATATAATTAATGTAGGACTCCAGATAACAGCAGATTAACAACATCTCAGTCTATGAGCATATATGAAGGCTGGAATAAATTGCATAAGTTTTAGTTTTAATTAGAAGTTAGGAGCATTTTCGGGAACGTAGTCTCAGGAATCTTATGTAACATTTCTGGCTTTAAAATCGTTTTGAAACAATAGAAAGAGAAAATTAGATAAGTAGAGGGTTATAATTTATAAACAGTGTTTTTGATGGGAAGTTATTTGAAATGTACTATAAAAATGAGGTGTAAAAAGTGGATAGAAAGTTAATTTGTCCATGTGAATTAATATGTTGTGATCGTTTATTTTACAAGGAAGAAATTTATGAAGCGGCTAAAAAATTTAAAGAGGTTGTACAAAAGCATGAATTTGATATATCTCTTAACTTCTTAAGTGATAAAAATGCTTGGCTAGCATTAGGAAAACATTTAGAATTAGATGAAGAACAGACCTGGAATAAGATAGGAAGACATTTTGATTCTTTTAAAAATGTATCAGGTTTTATGGATATTCTTGATAGTATAATAAATAAATCTACATTCCTTACTTTGTATAACAATATCTTAGCCAAATCCTAGCTAGGTTCTAAATTGAAGTGAAGATGACTTATGTAAGATTGTAGATTAATTAAAAATTTAGGCTCATTATATGAGAAAGTTTTTAACCTGTAGAAAATTATATGACATCTTATTAATTTACTTTTAGAGCAAATTTGAAAGAAAAGTTTATATTATTCAACACCTAAAGGTAAATAGAATATTCAAATGAATAATAAGATTTGATTTAAAATAATTATTTTAATTTAAAAAGAAAGGAAGCTTATTTGTGAAAAAATTAAAATTTATATTCTTAACTATCTTAATAATAAGTTTAATAGTATATTTTAATGTCAATAAAATTGCTAAACAAAATAATGATGCTTTATTAAGCTTTGAAAAAAGTAGATTTTTTTCAAACTTTAAGAAGCGAGATGAAATTGATTTTTCAGATATTAATTATTTATCTGCAGAAACTACAAAAGATGAAAAATTAGAAGAAGCATTTGCAAAAGTTTATAATTTAAAGAAGGGTAGAGATGAAATTCGATATTATTATAATCGAATTGATCTTAATGGAGATGATAAGCAGGAAGTTTTTGTATTACTTGTAGGGAGAATGGTTTGTGGTTCAGGGGGGTGTAGTGCTTTATTATTTGAAGATAATAATGATGAATATAATTTGATTTCAAGATTTAGTTTAGTGAATAATCCTATAATTATTAGTAAAGATAAAACTAATGGATGGAATGATATTATTATTCCTGTGGCTGGAGGTGGAATAAAGAGTTTTTTTGCTCAAATGAAGTTTAATGGTAAAAAATATCCCCTTAACCCTTCTATAGAACCGGAAATAACAGTAGGTGCTAGAATTAAAGGAACAGCTATAGTTGCTGATGATTTATTGAAAAGTAAAGGCATAAAATTTAAAAATGATTATAAAAAAAGAATAAAATACAATCAATAGCTACTATATATCAAGACTTAATAAAATTTAGTATTAATAAAGTAAATATAGTATTGATCTCTCATTTTTATTAAGTTTGGAATGGCTTTGTGATGGTTCACAAACTGTTATACTTGTATTGTAGTAAAAGGAATAGTTTTTGTTCGCTTGTTAAATTTGCTGCTAACTAAATTAAAATATAAAAAGTTTTTGTTTTTAGATAACATAGGAAACAAGATATCAGGTGTTTTACTATATTTTTATCTGTAATTATTTTATTTAGACAAAGTTATATTATTATATGATTTACATGGTTAGTTTCCTTTAGTGTTATTTTCTAAGTAGTATATGGTCTATTGGCTAATAGCAATAGCACTTTAGTTATATCTAATTGTAAAGTAAGATCAGGTCATTAACTGATTTATGAAGTTTGGGAAGATATGCAAAGGTAAAGAAGTAACAATTTAATGTTGTAAATCTAGAAAATTTATATAAATTAAGTAGTTATTAATTTTTTTCTATATTGCAAACATTAAATAAAATAAAGGAGGAGCTATGAATGTTTTGTCCAAAATGTGGAGATGAATTTAGAGAAGGTTTTGAGCGTTGTACTAAATGCAATGTTGATTTAGTAGAGACGTTAGCAGCTAAAATGGAAGATAAGGATAATGAGGACAATTTAAAATTTAAATTTATGGATTTCAAGGTGGAAGAATGGTTAAAAATGGGAGGAATAGTTTTCATTATTCTTGGAGTGTTACATGTTATTTTGACTACAGTAAGCAATTTTGTTTTACATGACAGAATGGCTTCTAATAATCAAAGTATGATTGTTATTATTTTAAGCGTACTTTTTTCTATACTTAATAAAACTATGTCTGGTCTTGTTTATTATGGAGTAGGAGAATTAATTAGTCTATTAAAGATGATGGTAAATTATGAGAATGAATAATTCTAAAGTTAAGAAATTAAATAGTATAGGCTTTTGGTTGATTTTGATTTGTATTATATTATTTACTGTAGCTTTAATTATAAATATTATAGCTTTGGTTTCAGCTAATAAATCTGAAGCAGCTATGTTTAATGATTATTTTTTAATTATGAAGATTGCATCTATTTTGATTGCGGCTAAACTTTTAATTTCTAGAATTTTAATATCTTTGTCTCTAATAGGAGCCTCACAATTAATCTTATTATGGTTAAATAAAAATAATAAATCAGTTTAGTGTTAGATCTTATTATTCTTATAAATCAGAAGCTAGCAATTACATTATATAATATGGATTTAGTAACATTAAGCTAGTTACTTAAAAGTGTATAAGAGGTAACTTATGAGATTTAACAGTTAGAATGTATATACTGATAGGTAATTGGAGTGTTACAAATCTCAAGATTTTAGCTGAAATTAATAGCATAAGGATAGTATTAAACTAGTTCTAAAAAATATATATGATACTAAAAATCTTGAATGTCTATATATTTAAATTATGGTTAAAGGATAATATAATATTGTACCATAAGAAGGAGGAATGAAAAATGGCAGTAATTCCATATGCATTATTTTTACTAATTATATTAGGAGTTATAATAGGCTTAATTGTTGTAAGTATTAGAAGTGGAGTTTCAGGTGTTAAGTTAATGCTTTTAGGAATAAATAGTACTTTATTTGGTGGAATAATAGCAGTAGATTCTAATTCTAATTTGGCTGGTATTGAATATTTGATAGTGCTTACAGGCTTGATTATCTCTATTGTTGCTTCTAGAAAGAAGGATTAAAAACTAAACATAGAGAAGCTGAACTAGTTAGCAATTAAAAAAATCACTACAGAACATATGTTTTGTAGTGATTTTCAAGTTAACTATAATCTCAACTAGTTAAATTCATAGAAATTTTTTGATATTTTATATTAATCATAAATTTTATTATCCATGGTATTCTTCAGCATCTTCTTTAGTTTCATGAACTGTTCCACGTGGGTGCTCAGGTGGAGCATAAATAGAGTATAATTTAAGTGGTACAGCACCTGTGTTGATCAAATTGTGCCACTTACCAGCAGGGATAAATATTGCATCATCATCATAGACTTCTGCTTGAAAATCTAACTGATTTTTCCTATTGCCCATCATAGTAATTCCTTGTCCTTGTTCAATACGTATGAATTGATCAACGTCTGGATGAATTTCTAAGCCTATTTCATCACCAACATCGATACTCATTAAGGTAAGTTGCAAATATTCTCCTGTCCATAAAGCGATACGGTAATAGTTATTTTGTTTAGTAGCTTCTTCAATATTAATTACAAAGGGGCATGGTCCATAATCTTTTAACTGAATAAGCTGTTTGGGGTAGCGTGGGTTGATTATATAACCATCATTCATCTTGATCCTTCCTTTCGTAGTTTTTTGATATTATATGTTATATCTTTAAGATAAGTTCTTAGATTTACAGAAAAGCTATCAATTCTAATCAGGTTTCATTAGGAAAAATAAGAGTGTGAATAGATATTTTAAATTGATCTTTATTTTACATAGTAGCAGATTAGATAAGTTTTAGTTGTGATCATCAACAGAAAGTTTTAGATAAGATTTTTTATCTATTATGTATTTTTAGAAGTGCAATTTCATTGTAATGGAGGATAAGAAGATATGTATAAGAAAATTATCATTAGAGAAAGTGAAATAGAGGGCTTAAAAAGTAAAGATAATAAAATGAAGATATTAATTGATTCTGTTGGAGAGGTAGATAGAGAATATATTGCTGATCCTTTTGTAGCTTTAGTCAATAGTATAGTATTTCAGCAGTTATCTTCTCAGGCTGCTACTACAATTTGGAATAAATTTAAGGATTATACTTCAGAGTTGGAGCCTAATAATATACTTCAGACAAGTGATGAGGGATTGAGAAATTGTGGGCTTTCAAAAAGAAAAATAACCTATATAAAAAACATTGCAGAGGCAGTTGAGAAAAATGAAATTGATTTTGACAGTTTTACTTTGATGTCAGATGAAGAGATTATAAAGAAACTTATTAAAATAAAAGGAATAGGAACTTGGACTGCTGAGATGTTTCTGATTTTTTCTTTAAATAGAAAGAATATTCTTAGTACTAATGATTTAGGGATTAGAAAAGGCTTACAATGGCTTTATGGTTTGAAAGAAAGTCCAAGCAAGAAGCAGTTTGAGAAGTTTAAGAGTAAATTTTCTCCTTATAATACTTTAGCCTCTTTTTATTTATGGGAGATAACTGCTAAGGGTTATCACCTTAAGTATGATGATATTGAAGAAGTTAATCTCAAAAATAATGTAGCATATTTTGATTCTCCAATTGGATTGTTGGAAATTCAGTCTGCTCAAGAAGAGATAATTAGCTTAGATTTTATTAAAGAAAGAAGATATGAAGAAAAATTAGATCCTCTATTACTAGAAAGTAAAAAACAATTACAGGCTTATTTTAATGGGGAAAGAAGAGAGTTTGATTTGCCACTAAGAATTAATGGGACTAGATTTCAGAATAAGGTCTGGAAAGAATTAATCAAAATTCCTTATGGAAGAACATCATCATATAAAGATATAGCAGTAGCGACAGGAAATGCTAATGCATATAGGGCAGTTGGCAATGCTAACAATAAGAATAATATAGCAATTATTATACCTTGCCATCGAGTAGTAGGAAGTACTGGTACAATTGGAGGATATGGAGCTGGAGTATGGCGTAAAGAATGGCTTTTAGAACATGAGAAAAATTTTTGTTAATGATCTATATTAGTTTGAGTAGAGATCCTATATCAGATTTTTTCTATTAAAATTTTAATATTTCTTATAAAAGAAAGGACAGTCCAAACCGTAAGTTTGGGAAAATTTAAATTTTAGAGAATTAAAAGAGTTAGTATATAACTTTAGCTATAAATCCATTATTTCAACAAATTATGAAGGGCTTTATGTTTAAATGATGAAAATAATCATAATAATATATCAAACTATTTTCTATCAATAGTAGGAGGTTTAGCAGTGAAGAAAACAATTGGAGTTATAGCTCATGTTGATGCAGGTAAAACTACATTTTCAGAAGGGCTTTTATACCATACAGATACAATTAGAGAACTTGGTAGAGTAGATCATCAGAATTCTTACCTTGATACTCATCAGATAGAAAAAGAGAGAGGGATTACGATATTTTCAGAACAGGCTGTGATGAAATATAAAGGAGATACTTATTATTTAATAGATACTCCAGGCCATGTAGATTTTTCTCCAGAGATGGAAAGAACCATTATGGTCATGGATTATGCTATTATTATTGTCAGTGCTGTAGAAGGGGTACAAGGTCATACAGAAACAGTCTGGGAATTACTAAAAAAGCATAAGATACCATCCTTCTTCTTTATTAATAAAACAGATAGAGTTGGGGCAGATGTAGATAGGGTAATAGAAGAAATTAGGGCTAATTTAACAGAAAATATCTGCCTTCTTTCTAATTCTTTAACACAAGAATTAGATGAAGAGATTATAGAGTTTATGGCTGAAAGAAATGATAAACTTTTGGAATTGTATCTTGGAGCTAATTATAGTAAGGAGATCTGGATTGCTCAGATGAAGAAGATGATTAAGGAAAATCAACTCTATTTATCTGCTAGTGGTTCAGCCTTGCATGACCAAGGAATTATTCAGTTTTTTGATAACTTTCATCAGTTAACAGAGACTAATTATAATGATCAAAGTCTTAAAGCCAGAATCTATAAGATAGGATATGATGATCAGAGGAATAGAATCTCATTTATGAAAATTTTAGGTGGAAGTATCGAAGTTAGAGATCAACTTAGCTACCTAGATGGTGAAGAGAAAATCAGTGAAAAGATTAGCCAGCTAAGAGTCTATAACGGAGAAAATTATCAAACAGTAGACTCAGCTGAGGCTGGTCAGCTAGTGGGAGTTATGGGATTATCTAAAACAAAGGCTGGAATGGGGATTGGTAAAGTTGATTCAGCACTGGCCTATAATATGATACCTACCTTAAGATCAAAGGTAATCTTTGATTCTTCAACTAATCTTAAAGAAGTATTAACAGCTTTTAATATACTAAATGATGAAGATCCTTCTTTACAGCTTAGCTGGGAAAAAGAGTTACAAGAAATTCAAATTAAGGTAATGGGCCCAATCCAACTAGAGATATTAAAAGAGGTTGTTAAGGATCGATTTGATCTTGAGGTTGAGTTTGGTGAACCTGGAATTATCTATAAAGAAACAATTAATGATCAGGTCTTTGGTTATGGCCATTTTGAACCTTTAAAACATTATGCCGAGGTTCATTTGAAGATCGAGTCAGGTGTACGAGATAGTGGAATAATCTTTGAAAATTTGGCCCATGTTGATGATTTGAGCCAGGGACATCAAAATCTAGTTGAACAGCATATTTTCGAAAAAGAACATAGAGGCTTACTTACTGGTAGTCCATTAACTGATTTGAAAATATCCTTAGTTACAGGAAGAGGTCATAATAAACATACTTCAGGGGGAGATTTTAGGGAGGCTACCTATAGGGCTTTACGACAGGGACTTGAAAAAGCTGATAAGATACTTCTTGAACCTTACTATGGTTTTAAGATAAAAGTAGGGTTAGATGATATGGGGAGGGTTTTAGCAGATATTCAAAAGGCTAGTGGTAGCTTTGAGCCTCCAGAGACTATAGAGGATAAGGTTATAATCAAAGGTAAAGCACCTGTAGCTACTTTTATGAATTATCCTACGGAATTGTTAGCTTTTACTAGTGGTAAGGGGATGATAAATCTAGTCTTTAGTGGTTATGATATCTGTCATAATCAAGAGGAAGTTATTGAGAGGATTAACTATGATAAAGATGCAGATGTGGAGTATAGTTCATCTTCTGTCTTTTGTGCCAAAGGTCAGGGATATGTAGTGCCCTGGTATGAAGCAGAAGAAAAGATGCACTGTGGTTAAGAAAAGTTTGGATTTGATAGAGAGGTTGACCATTCTTTTATAAAAATTAGTCAGAGAATGACCACTAACGATTTTTTAACTAAAAAAACTTTGGAATGAAAATAAGGAAGAGTTGTAAAAAACTAAAAGGAGATAATCAAAATGAAAGAATGCAGCTTGATTGAGACAGAAAGATTAGCAATACGTCATTTGTTAGTAGAAGATGTTTCAAAAATATTTTTAATGAGCCAAGAAGAAGGCATGAAGAAATGGCTACCAGATCAGGTATATGAGAATGAAGAAGTGGCACATGAGGTTGTTGAATTTTTAATATCACAATATTTAGAGAAAGCATCACCTGACAAAGCTCCATATGTACTAGGGGTTGTAATCAAAGAAATTAAAGAATTAATTGGTCATGTAGGTCTTAGCCCAATAGATGAAGGTGTTGAGATTGGTTATGCAATTGAAGAAAGATATCAAGGTAAAGGTTATGCTACAGAAGCAGTAAAAGCAATGAGTGCTTGGGCATTAAAAGAACTTGAGGTATCTAATATATGGGGGATCGTAGATATTAACAATACAATCTCAGCTAGGGTATTAGAGAAATCAGGGTATAGCTTTGTAAAAGATAGTGGAAATAAGAATAAGTATATGATTGAAGCTTAAAAAAGTTTTAAGTTTGCTTATAATCTATAGAGAAATATAACAAATACATGGCTTTGGAAAAGGGAAATAAAGGAACTTTTAGTAGGGTGAAAAATAGAAAGTGAGGTAGAAGTAATGGGTTTGGAAGGATTAATTGATCAGAGAGTACATGCTTATTATTGGGAGGAAGATTTAAATTGTGCTATTACAATCTTAAAAACACTAGGAGAAATATTTGAAGTTGAACTAAATTCTCAGATAATAGATTCTGCTAGTGGTATCCCAGGTGCTGGGAGGTTTGGAGGGCAATGTGGATTAGTAGGAGGAGCATTAATGTTTTTTGGTATTTTAGGGAAAAAGTCAAAAGTTTCTCAGCAAGAAATTAGAAGTCTGTGTTATGATTTTGCTGATAAATTTGAGAATACTTTGGGTAGTTTAGTGTGTAAAGAATTACGTCCAGAAGGTTTTAAGGCAGATAATCCACCACATTTGTGTGAGGATATAACAAAAAGAGCAGTAAAGCTTGCTACAAATTCCATAAGACATAATAGTAGTTTTAATTAAAGACTTTAATTTTATATAAGCTAGGAGATGAATTAAGATGTATTTAGTCAGTGCATGCTTAGCAGGGATTAATTGTAGATATAATGGAGGAAATAGTAAGAATCTATCTGTAAGTAAGTTAGTAAAAGAAGGCAAAGCTCTTCCAGTCTGTCCGGAAGTTTTAGGAGGTCTAAAGACTCCTAGATCTTCTTGTGAAATTATAATTGATGAAAGTAAGAATAAAAGGGTTATAAGCAAAGATGGGCGAGATTTTAGCAAAGAATTTATTGTTGGGGCAGAGAAGACCTTAGAGATTGCTCAGATTATTGGAGCTGAAGTAGCAATATTGCAGTCAAGAAGTCCTTCTTGTGGTTATGGATTAATATATGATGGAAACTTTAGTGGAGAGCTTATAAAAGGAAATGGCCTAACTGCTGATTTATTAATTAAAAATGATATAATTGTATATAGCGACACTTTAGCTACTAGCTTCTAGCTGTTCCTACGGGTTCGAAAATCATAAACCCTTCGTGATAAATCTGCTATTAGCTAAGACCTTATAAGCTAAAGGCTAGAAGCCAGCAGCTAGTGGCTAATAAAAACTGTCGTAATCTCTATCTATAACACCAGATTTAAATTTCATTCTAAAATTGGATGATTATAGAATATATCAATAGGCAAAAGGAATATATCTAGAATCTTAGTGGGGAGCGGAAGGATGCGTAATATCAATAAACATTATACTAAACTGAAATCAATTTCCAAAAATACAGGTCTTGTAGGTCCTTTATTCCCTCGTAAGTATAGTTTTTCTCCTTATTCTGCGTGCCAGCATGCTTGTAAATATTGTGATGGTAGGGCTGAAAAGTATTATGTAGAGGGAGATTTTGAAAAGGATATTGTAGTTAGAGAGAATATAGCTGAATTATTAGAAGAAGAATTAAGCAGAACAAGAGAGCTTGGGATTATATCAATAGGTTCAGGGGTAAGTGACCCTTATCAGCCTATAGAAGCAGAAGAAAAGCTTATGCAACAATCAGCAGAGGTTTTAGCTAAATACAATCTTCCTGTTAATATTATGACTAAATCAGCATTGGCTATGCGTGATATTGATATCTGGGAGAAGATTAATCTTAAGAATGGAGTTACTTTAATGGTATCTCTAACTTTTATAAATGATAATTTAAGGGGAATTTTTGAACCTGGAGCAAGTTCAGTAGAAGAACGGTTAGAGATGTTAAAGAAATTTAAAGAAAGAGGAATCTATGTTGGAGTTCTTGCTATGCCCTTTATTCCTTATATTTCTGATACTAAGAAGAATCTTATGAGTTTATTAAAGAAGTTAGAGGAGATTGGAGTTGATTTTATTATTCCAGGAGCATTAACTTTAAGACCTGGCAAGCAGAAAGATATATTTATGGATATTATCAAGAATAAATTTCCTCAACTATTGGGCAAATTCAAAAATCTTTATAGGGAGAATAGACAATCAGGAATTCCTATTTATTCTTATCGCCAGCAAGTGGACGAAAAAATAGATGAAATCTTTATGCAGTCTTCTATTTCTCTGCACCTGCCCCATTATCTTTATCGAAATCAGTTCCCTCTATATGATGAAATTTATATCTTATTAAATCATATGCAGGATTTATATTCTAAAAGAGGTATTGATATTTCAGCATTAGAAGATAGTTTAAAAAGATATAGTCAGTGGTTAATCAAAGAGAAGAAATCCTTTAATCGGAAGAGAAATTTAAATTATACAGCTCTAGAACAAAAACTGTTATTTTTAATTTATAGTGGAGAGTTAATTAAGTTAATTAAAAATAAGAAGATGAGTAAGTTTATTGAGGAGGTTGTGCTAGAAAGAAGAACTTTTGATTATATTAAATTAAAGTTAAAGTGATATTTAGGAGGGGCTAAAATTTTAACTATTAAATGTGCTAAATGTAAAGCTAAACTTATGAAATATAAGAAGATAGGGCAAGGAAGGGTTTTAAGATGTTGGGAGAATAAGATTAGACAGTTGTATGGAAGAATTGAAGATAATAATTTGTTTTGTAGAGATTGTAACAATCTAATAGGAGAAATTAAATCTAGAGGCCAAAGAAATTATGTTAAGATGAATAGAAATCAATTTACATATAGTGGAACTAAAATTAGTAAATAATTTAGCTTCAAATTTATCTTTAGTTGATTAAAAATAATGAAGTGGAAGTGTTAATGTGAAAGATATAAAATATAAGGATTATTATTGGCAGAATGACTTATTAAGACTACGAGCTATGCGCCCTGAAGATTGGGAAGAACATTACTATAATCTTTTTGATAGTAAAGCTAGACGATTATTACAATATGAATTAGAACTACCACCTACTATTAAAGATGCTAAAGCAATGACTGAAAAATTTGCATATTTTGATCCTGAATCAGGTAGATTAATGTTTACAATAGAATCTTTAGCCGGAGAGGTAGTAGGTGCTTTAAATCTGTGTGGAATAGATGAGAAAAATGGAACTTTTGGCATAGGAATTCAGGTAGGTAGAGATTATCGTGGCCAAGGTTATGGTACAGCAGCAATGAGAATTTTACTAAATTATGCCTTTAATGAACGAAGGTTAAATAAGTTTAATGTATCAGTTCTTGAAGGAAATATTGCTTCAGCAACAATGATGAAGAAACTTGGTTGTGTTCAAGAAGGAATTAGAAGAGAAACAGTATTTACTAATGGTAAGTATATGAATGAAATTTTATTTGGTTTAACACGGGAAGAATTTCTTGGCTAACATTTAGTTTCTACAAGATATTTTATAATTTATTAAGATTAGTGGATAAATTGTTCACTAATTGAATAGTCCTTTTAAATTTATCGATTTATGTTATAATATATAATGTTATAGTCTACGAATTGAGATGTATTATCAAAAGGAGGAATAATTATGGCAGAAGATAAGAGGTATCTAATCCGTACTTATGGTTGTCAAATGAATGAGCATGACTCAGAGAAGTTGGCAGGAGTATTAGAAGGAGAAGGATATCAAGCTACAGAAGAATTAGAAGAAGCTGATGTGATTATTTTAAATACATGTTGTGTGCGTGAAAATGCAGAGTTAAAGGTTTATGGCAAGGTTGGTCAACTTAAGAGGTTGAAGGAAGAGAATCCAGATTTAATCATCGGTATCTGTGGTTGTATGATGCAACAAGAGGAAGTTGTAAAAGAGATTAAGCAGAAATATCGCCATGTTGATATTGTTTTTGGAACACATAATATTCATCATTTTCCAGAGCTATTAGCACAAGCCAAAGAGCAAAACAATCCATTAGTCCAAGTTTGGGATGAAAATACAGAATTAATTCCAGATATGCCAGTTCAACGAACTGATGATCATCGAGCTTGGGTAACTATTATCTATGGATGTAATAATTTCTGTACTTATTGTATCGTACCTTATGTACGTGGTAGAGAGAAGAGCCGTCCATTAGATGATATAGTTAGAGAGGTTAAAAAGTTAGCTAATGATGGTGTAAAAGAAGTAACATTATTAGGACAAAATGTAAACTCATATGGTAATGATTTTGAGCAAGAGACTGATTTTGCTGATCTATTAACTGCTTTAAATGAGATCAAAGGATTAGCAAGAATTAGATTTATGACTTCTCACCCTAAAGATTGTAGTGATAGATTAATTGATGCAGTTGCTAATTTAGATAAGGTATGTAATCATTTTCATTTACCAGTACAAGCAGGGAGTAATAAAGTTTTAAGGGATATGAATAGAAATTATACTCGGGAAGAATATATTTCTTTAATTGAAAAGGTTAGAGCTAAAAATCCAGATGCATCTATCAGTACAGATGTAATTGTTGGATTCCCTGGAGAAACAGAAGAGGATTTTCAGGATACTTTAGATCTATTTGAACAGGTTAAATATGATATGGCTTATAATTTCATGTATTCTAAAAGAACAGGAACTCCTGCTGCTCAAAAAGAAGATCAAGTTCCAGAAGAGGTAAAGAAGGATCGTCTACAAAGATTAATTGAATTACAAAAGGGAATTAGTATGGAGAAAAATAAACCATATAAAGGTAAAACTGTGGAAGTATTGGTTGAAGGTGAAAGTAAGAATAATCCAGATACATTAACTGGAAGAACTACTGCTAATAAGATAGTTATCTTTGAAGGGGATAGTGATTTGACAGGTCAGCTAGTTAATGTTAAAATAAACAAGGTGCAGAGTTGGACGTTATATGGTAAAATAGTTGATTAAGACTTTGCAGGTACATAGATATTAAGGGGGATTTTAAATTATGTCAATTATGAAGAAAGCCCAAGAATTAGGTGAATCAATAGTAGAATCTACAGAATACAGTGAATTGAAAACTGCTGAGGAGACTATGCAAGCTGATGAATCAGCTCAAGCAATTTTGCAAGAGTTTCAAGCTAAGCAAAGAATGCTTCAAATGATGCAAATGAATGGACAAGAAGTAAATGATGAGACAAGAAATGAATTAGAAGCTTTACAAGCTAAAATGCAAGAGAATGAAAATATCAAGAATTTCATGGATGCTCAAAATAAATTCAATAAAGTAATGCAAACAGTTAATCAAGTGATCACTTCTGCATTATCTGGAGAGCAAGAAGATTGTGCTTCAGGTAATTGTGGTGGAGGATGTTGCTAAGTTAATCTTTATTAAAAAGCCCTTTAAGCTTTCAAGCTTAAAGGGCTTTTTTTATAGCTTATATATTTTTGATTTCAATAATAGAAAAAATCTTACCTAAAGCCAACTAAATGTGTGTTATTGATAAGTTTAAGATCTCCTTTATCTGCTACCAAAAATAATCAGAATAATATCACTTAAAAAGATAAATATATATTAGGAAGGTAGAAATTGATAAAACTAGAATTAAAGGATTAAGTATTTGAAAATATTATTTAGATATTATATTGACAGAATGGCAAATATATGTTATATTTTAAGAAATCATCACTTTAAAGGAGTAAAGTATTAAAGGAGGGTAAGCGAGTGATTAAATTACAAAGGCCAGAAGGAACTAGAGATTATTTGCCAGAGATGGCTACTAAAAAGAGGTATATAGAAGGAAGATTAGATAAGGTATTTAAAAGCTGGGGTTATGATGATATTATAACACCTACCTTTGAATTTTATGATATATTATCAGCAGGAACAGAGGGATTACAGACTAAGATGTATAAATTTTTTGATCGCAAAGGCCAAATTTTAGCTTTAAGACCTGAAATGACTGCATCAATTGCGAGGGTCGCAGCAACTAAACTAAAGGATGAGCCTTTACCATTGAGGTTAGCTTATCAAAGTAATGTTTTTAGATATGAAGCACCAAGAGCAGGGCAGTATAGGGAGTTCTATCAAGTTGGAATTGAACTATTAGGAGTATCAAGTCCAATGGGAGATGCTGAAGTTATTGCTATAGCAGCAAAATCATTAGCAGAATCAGGATTAAAGAACTTTAAAATTGATATTGGAGATGTAGACTATTTTGGTGGAATTATGAAGGCTGCTAAGTTGGATGAAGGATTGCAAGCTAAGATTAGAACTGCTTTAGCTGATAGAAATACGGTTAAGTTACAGGAATTGCTATTAGATACAGAACTTACAAAGAGGCAGAAAGAGGCTATATTATCAGCTCAAGAATTTCGTGGAGGATTAGAAGTTATAGTCAAGGCAAAAGATTTGGTAGATAATGAAGAATCTTTAGAAGCTTTAGTTAACTTGGAAGAAGTATATAAGAACTTAGAAATGATGGGTGTAGATGATTATATCTGTATAGATTTAAGTGTAGTTAGAAGTTTTGATTATTATACAGGAATAGTGTTTGAAGGCTATAGTAAAGACTTAGGATATACTATCTGTGGTGGAGGACGTTATGATAGTTTGGTAAGTAAATTTGGCTATTCTATTCCTGCTACAGGCTTTGCTATAGGAACTGATAGATTATTATTGTCATTAGAAAAGCAAGGTTATGAATTTGCTAAAGAAATAGATAGAACTTTACTTTTAATTGGTGCTAAATATAAAGAAGAGGGTTTCAAATTAGCAGATAAATTACGTAAAGAAGGAAGAGCAGTAGAGATTGAAATAGAAGGTAGAGAATTAAAAGAGATTATAGATTATGTAAATAGCAAAGATTTAAGCATAGAAGTTGTAGGAAGTGAAGAATTAAAGCAAAGACTAAGAGACATTAAAGTTGAGAGGAGAGAGCAATAATGAGTAAACTAACTATTGCTTTACCAAAAGGTAGGTTATTTACTCCAGTAGTTAATATCCTACAGCAAGCTGGAATAGTCAGTAGAGACTTTAGTGATGATTCTAGAAAATTGGTCTTAACTGATGAAGAGAATCAGATTGATATCATCTTATCAAAGGCTGTTGATGTACAAACTTATGTAGAGAATGGAGTTGCTGATATAGGGGTTGCTGGAAAAGATATTTTATTAGAAGCAGAGGCAAATATTTGTGAAATGTTAGATTTAGGAATAGGGGGCTGTAGGTTGGTTGTAGCCTTACCTGAAGACAGAGGAATCACTGACTTAAGTCAACTTCCACCAACTGGAAGGGTTGCTACCAAATATATAAATGTTGCCCAAAAATATTTTGATCAACAAGGGATTCAAATTGAAGTAGTAAAGTTGAATGGTTCAATAGAGTTAGCACCTATTATTGGATTGTCTGATATGATTGTAGATATAACTTCAACTGGAACTACGCTACGTGAGAATAATTTAATTGAGATTGCTGAAATAGCTAAGTCTTCGGCACGAGTAATTGTTAATCAAGTGAGTTATAAAGCTGAATATAGTAGAATTAAAGAGATAGTTGAGGGAATAAAGAGAGTGATTAGTGAGAAAAGCAGTAAGAAGTAATGGATGATAGTAAAGAGAGAATGAATAATTATTCTCATTAAAGTTTTTTCTCTTATCTTGTCACTAGTTACTAGTCACCGTTACTGAATTAAAAAAAGGAGGTTTAAAGATGTTAAAGATATTAAAGACCAGTGAAAAAGGGATAGAAGCAGAGTTAAATAAGGTTTTAAATCGTTCATCTTTTGATAATGAAGCTCAGGTACAGGCTGTACAAGAGATCTGGGATAATGTCAAATCTAGAGGCGATGAAGCAATCTTTGAATACACAGCTCGTTTTGATCAGGTAGACTTAAAAGATAGGGGCTTAGAAGTAAGTCAAGAGGAGATAGAAGAGGCTTATAAGCAAGTTGATGATGAATTTTTAAAAGCGATTAGAGTTTCGATTAAGAATGTAAGTGAATTTCACAATAAACAGCTACAAGAAAGTTGGATGGATGTAAAAGAAGATGGAGTAATTTTAGGGCAAAAGATTGAAGCTTTAGAGAGAGTAGGTATTTATGTACCAGGTGGCAGTGCTCCATTAGTATCTTCAGTAGTAATGAATGGTGCTCCAGCCAAGGTAGCGGGAGTTAAAGAGATTATTATGGTTACTCCACCAGCCAAGAATGGAGGAATTAATCCATACACCCTAGTAACAGCAGCAGAAGTTGGGGTAGATAAGATTTATAAAGTAGGTGGTGCTCAGGCAGTAGCAGGTTTAGCCTTAGGTACTGAAACTATAACTAAGGTTGATAAGATAGTTGGGCCAGGTAACATTTATGTAACTTTAGCTAAAAAGATGGCTTTTGGATATGTTGACATAGATATGTTAGCAGGGCCAAGTGAAGTATTAGTATTAGCAGATGAAAGTGCTAATACTCGTTTTGTGGCAGCAGATTTATTGTCACAGGCAGAGCATGATCCTATAGCTTCAAGTATTTTGGTAACTACTTCATTAGACTTAGCAAAGAAGGTCAATCAAGAGGTAGAGAAGCAGTTAGAAGAATTATCTAGAAAAGAAATTGCTAGTGAGTCTTTGAATAATTATGGGGCAATATTGCTTGCTAGAGATTTAGATGAAGCAATTGACTTAACTAACCGCTTTGCTCCAGAGCACTTAGAGGTAAAAGTAGATGATCCCTTTGCAATCTTAGGTAAGCTCAAGAATGCAGGAGCAATCTTTATGGGTGAATATGCTGCTGAACCAGTAGGAGATTATATAGCAGGACCTAATCATGTCTTACCAACTGGAGGTTCAGCTAGATTCTATTCCCCACTAAATATAGATGACTTTATGAAAAAATCAAGTATCATTTATTATACTAAAGCAGGCTTAGAGAAGGTAAAAGATGATGCAATTAAAATAGCAGAAGTAGAAGGCTTAGATGCTCATGCTAATAGTATTAAAGTAAGGTTTGAGGGCAGTAGTGATGAGTAAGCACTTAACTTGTTAGTTGTTACTCGTCACCCTGTCACTTGTTACTATATTTTAAAAGGAGGTCTAAAATGCGCCAAGTAACTATTGATCGTCAGACTAGTGAAACTGAGATTAGATTAAATATTAACTTAGATGGCAATGGAAAGTCTAATATAGATACTCCAGTACCTTTCTTAAACCATATGCTAGATCTATTTACTCGACATGGACTATTTGATTTAGAAATAGAGGCCAATGGTGATGTAGAGATTGATGATCATCATACTGTTGAAGATATCGGGATTGTATTAGGGCAAGCTATTAAGAAGGCTGTTGGGGATAAAGCAGGAATTAACCGTTATGGTAATGAGTTTGTTCCAATGGATGATGCTTTATTACATGTAGTCTTGGATTTAAGTGGAAGATATTATTTGAACTTTGAGGTAGAAGAGCTTAAAGAGAAGGTAGGAGATTTTGATACTGAGTTGGTAGAAGAGTTTTTTAGAGCGGTTGCCTTTAATGCTGGGTTGAATATACATATTAGAAAGTTAGCAGGCTATAATACCCATCATATTATTGAAGGAATCTTTAAATCTTTTGGAAGATCATTATCTAAAGCAGTTACTATTAATGATAGAATTACAGGGGTAATGTCAACTAAAGGAAAGCTATAAGAATTGAGAATTTAAAATGTATAATTGAAAATTAAAGTTCAAAGGCAAAGTAGTTCATAATTTAATCTTAGTATAAACTATGATAAAAATATTAATTTCTTTGCTTTATATTGTTAATGTATTAATTTTTAATTCTACATTCTCAATTATAAACTGAATTTAAGCGAGGTGATAAGATGATTAAGATTATAGATTATGGGATGGGCAATTTGAGGAGTGTACAAAAGAGCTTTGAAAAGGTTGGTTATCAAGCGCAAATAAGCAGTAATAAATATGAAATATTAAATGCTGATGGAATTGTTCTACCAGGGGTAGGTGCTTTCAAGGATGCTATGAAGAACCTTCAAGATTTAGATTTAATAGATCCTATCTATCAAGTTATTAATGAAGGAAAGCCTTTTTTAGGTGTTTGTTTAGGATTTCAGTTGTTATTTACCGAAAGTGAAGAGTTTGGACATAGCAAAGGCTTAGATATTATCTCAGGTTCAGTAAAGAAGTTTCCTAATAATTTAGGACTTAAAATTCCACATATAGGTTGGAATCAATTAAATATCAAACAAGATAATAAGCTTTACGAAGGATTAGACGATGGAGAGTTTCAATATTTTGTACATTCTTATTATGTCGAGACAGAAAATCAAGATGTAATAGGTGCCACAACTGATTATGGAATTGAGTTTGTATCAAGTATTGCTAAAGATAATATTTATGGGGCTCAATTTCATCCAGAGAAGAGTAGTGAAAAAGGCTTACAGATTCTTAAAAATTTCGGAAAAATAGTTGAAGAGCAGTAATTAGTAAGGAGTGACCAGTAACGAGTAAAAGATAAAGTAATAAGAATTTAATGTCTTGTACTAATAGAATTATAATTTTCTATAAATTGTTTTTATTATATAAGCTTTGATTACATATGATCCTATCAGCTAAAAGTCCGTGGCTAATCTTAAAAATAATCTAACTTTCCTTAAAAGGGGTTAAAATTATTTGAAATTTTAAGAGATGATTAGCAACAGGATTTAGTCTGTTGTGTTGTACCATAGAATTTAAAGTTCTACTAAAATTCTGGAACTATCCTAAGGATTGAACTTAACTCGTTACTGATTGCTCTGTCACTTATCACTGAATTTAAAGGAGGATTAAACATGGAAGTTATACCAGCGATAGATATACGGAATGGAAATTGTGTTCGTTTATATAAAGGGGACTTTGATCAAGAAACAGTTTATGGTGATCCAATTGAAATGGCTCGTTTATGGGAAAGTAAAGGTGCTAGTCGTTTGCATATTGTAGACTTAGATGGAGCTTTAGATGGTAAACCTACAAATCTAGAGCTAATCTCTAAAATAGTTGAAGAGGTTGAGATTCCAGTTCAGGTTGGTGGTGGAATTAGAACGATGGGGATTATTAGAAATTATCTAGAGGTAGGGGTAGATAGAGTAATTATTGGAACAGCGGCTATCGAAAATCCAGAATTGGTGGTAGAAGGAATCAAAGAGTTTGGTTCTGATAGAATTGTAGTAGGTATTGATGCTAAGAATAATTATGTAGCAACTGAAGGATGGCTAGAGACTTCTGATACTACGATTGTTGACTTAGGTAAAGCGATGAAGACTAAAGGTGTAGAGTGGGTTGTCTTTACCGATATTAGTAAAGATGGTACTTTAACAGGACCAAATATAGACAGTACTCAAAACTTAGCTAAAGAGACTGGGCTAAAGGTTATTGCTTCAGGGGGAGTATCCAAAATAGAGGATATTAAAAATTTAAAAGCAGTAGAAGAGGATGGGATTGTAGGAGTAATAACAGGAAAAGCAATTTATACAGATAGCTTAGATTTAGAAGAGGCTATTGAATTAGCTAATAGCTAAGATTATAATATAATTCTAACTCTTTTATAAAATTAGGGTTTAAGATGATCTTGAATTTGATTCGTGAAAATGAGTGTTAGTTGGTGGTAAAAAATAATTAAAAGATTAATTAACCACGAATGGTCACAAATATAGCACGAATAAAGATTAAAAGATTAATTTATAGAATTATTGTTTAAAAAGGTCTTGAATTAAATTCGTGTAAATTAGTGTTAATTTGTGGTAAGAAAAGATTAAAAGATTGTTTAACCACGGATGATCACGAATGAAATACGAATAAAGAGTAAAGGTTTAATTGATGGAGTTAGTATTAAAAGTTATTAGATTTAAATTAGTGAATAGCTGTGTAGATCTATGGCAAAAAAATATCTTTTGAGTTTGATGTAACTTTAGATTTGAGGGGGGATAGAATGTTAGCAAAGCGGATTATACCTTGTCTTGATGTTGATAAAGGTAGAGTGGTTAAAGGAGTAAATTTTGTCGATATTCGTGATGCAGGAGATCCTGTAGAGTTGGCTGCGTTTTATGATCGTGAAGGTGCTGATGAATTGATATTTTTAGATATTACAGCTTCCAGTGATAAACGAAAGACTATGGTTGATGTAGTAAAACGTACAGCAGAGAAAGTATTTATTCCTTTTACAATTGGTGGAGGAATTAGAACTACTGAGGATATGAGAGAATTATTAAAGGCAGGAGCAGATAAGGTATCTATTAATTCGGCAGCAGTTAAGAATCCTGAATTAATTAGGGAAGGTGCTCAAAAGTTTGGTAGTCAATGTATAGTTGTAGCAATAGATGCAAAGAGGAAAGAAGACTCCTGGGAAGTCTTTATCCATGGTGGGAGAAAGGCTACAGGAATTGATGTAGTTGACTGGGCTAAAAGAATAGAAGATTTAGGTGGAGGAGAGATTCTTCTAACCAGTATGGACGGAGATGGAACCAAAGATGGTTATGATAATGAATTAAATAATGCAGTTTCTAAAGCGGTAAATATTCCTGTAATTGCTTCTGGTGGTGCAGGAAATTTAGAACATATTAAAGAAGCATTTACTATAGGTAAAGCTGATGCTGCTTTAGCTGCATCCATTTTTCATTTTAAAGAGTATACTATTAAAGAAAGTAAAGAATATTTAAAGAAAGAGGGTGTGAATGTCAGATGTCTATAAGTAATTTGAAGTTTGATGAAAAAGGATTAATTCCAGCTATCATTCAAGATGCAGAAACTAAAGAGGTTCTAATGATGGCATATATGAATGAAGAGTCTCTGAGAAATACTATTCGTACAGGTAGAACATGTTTTTGGAGTAGAAGCCGCCAAGAATTATGGTGGAAAGGTGAAAGTTCTGGAAATATCCAAGAGGTTGAAGAGATAGATTATGACTGTGATGGAGATACATTATTATTAAAAGTAAAGCAAACTGGTGGGGCTTGTCATACAGGACATAAATCTTGTTTTTATCGTGGAATAAAACGTGAGAAGGAAGCAGAAAAGGTTTTTGATCCTGAAGAGGTTTATAAAAAAGCTTTAGATTGCGATATTTTAGATGAATTGTATGATGTTATCAAAGATAGAAGAAATAATCCAAAGGAAGGGTCCTATACTTCATCTTTGTATAACAAAGGTGAAAATGCCTTCTTAAAGAAGATTGGAGAAGAAGCTACTGAAGTTGTTATGGCTGCTAAGGAGAATGACTCTGGAGAAATTATTTATGAAGTAGCTGATCTGTTCTATCATTTATTAGTCATGATGGTTTACTATGATGTAAGCTTAAAAGATATTTTTAAAGAATTAGAGAGTAGAAGATAAAAAGATACCTTTGATAGGTATCTTTTTTTGTATTATTTAGAAATATTTAGATCGGAGAGATTTTTTTAATTAATTAAGAAGGAATTAATAAACAAAATCACGAATTATTAATTTAAGGATTTAGTATATAAAATCATTGAATATAAAATAAAATTTTAGTAAAAATTTTATTTTTACTAACTTATCCTATGAAAGGGGGAATTTTAATGGCCAATGAAACAGGACAAATAATTGTTTTTGATATAGGTACTGAAAAATTTGGAGTTAAGATTACAGAGGTACATGAAATTATTCGTATGAAAGAAATAACTGAACTTCCGATTGATTCTTCTTATATAGCGGGAATTATTAACTTAAGGGGAGATATTATTTCAGTTATTGATTTAAGGAAGAGATTTGCTCTTAAAGATATAAAAAAGACAGATGATACTAGAATAATTGTAGTAGAGTTTGAAGGACAGAATGTAGGTTTAATAGTAGATGCAGTATCTGAGGTTTTACATATTGATGAAAATAATATTGACACACCGCCTAAGAGTATGTCTGGGATTAAAAATGATTATATCAGAGGTATTATTAAAATAAATGAAGACATAGTGGTTCTTTTAGAATTGGATAATTTATTAAAATCTAAAGAAAAGATTGAATTAGATAATGATGTAAAGGTAGATAAAGGAGTTTAGGAAGGGGGAATTGTATTATGGATATGAATGATTTTCAAGAGTTGTATGCTAGTGAATCTAGAGAGCATTTGGACATCTTAAATGATTCATTATTAACTTTGGAGAATAATCCTGAAGATATGGAAATGATAAATGAATCTTTTAGAGCAGCTCATACTTTAAAAGGTATGGCTGGTACTATGGGCTTTGATAATGTTAGTGAATTAGCCCATGCTATGGAAAATGTACTAGACTTACTAAGAGATGAAAAATTAGTTGTAAATACGGAGGTTGTTAATTTACTATTTAGAGCCGTAGATATGTTGGAATTATTAAGTAACAACCCCGATGAAGTAGAGGGAATGGATGAATTAATTAGTGAATTGAAGTCTTATTCTCAAGATGATACAGTTGTTAATAATAATGAAACTGTTGTTAAAAGTGGTGGAGAATCAGAATTTAGTTTAAGCAAAGAAGAGTTAGAATTGATTACCCAAAATGAGGGTAATCCAATGATTATTAAAGTTAAATTAGAAGCAGACTGTGTATTTAAATCACTTAGAGCCGATATGATCTTTGAAGCGTTGGAAGAATATGGGGAATTAATTAAATCTAACCCAGAGATTGAAAAGATTAAAAATGAAGAGTTAAATGATATTTTTCATGTCTTATTTTTAAGTAGGGATGAAGAAGAGATTATCTATAATTCTATCAATACTATCTCTGAGGTTGAAGAAATAGAGATTAAAGTTGTTGAAGATATTAATTCTTTGTTAGAGAAAGAAGATAAAAAAGAAGAAAAGACTAAACAATCTTCTAAGAAGAACAGTTCTAAGAAGAAAAGAAAAGCTACTTCATTATCAAAAAGATTGAAGTCTAATAATACTATTCGAGTCGATGTAGAACGTTTAGATTCATTAATGAATTTAGTGGCAGAACTGGTTATTAAACGTACTCAAGTTGAATCAGTTGGTACAAGTTATAACTTAGATGAGCTAAATAAAAAATTAAAACCATTAAGTAAGGTAACTACAGAGTTGCAGAATGCTGTTATGGAAATGAGAATGGTTCCAATTAGTATAGTCTTTAATCGTTTTCCTAGGTTAGTACGTGATTTAGCTCAGGATTTAAATAAAGATATTAATTTAGTAATTGAAGGTGAAGAGACTGAATTAGATCGAACAATTATTGATGAAATCGGTGATCCTTTAGTTCATATGATAAGAAATTCTATTGATCATGGAGTTGAAAATCCTGATGAAAGAGAAAAAATAGGAAAGAGTAGACAGGGATTAGTTAAATTATCTGCTTTCCATGAAGGTAACAATGTTGTAATTCAGATTCAAGATGATGGGAAAGGTATTAACCCTGAGTTTATTAGAAATAAAGCTGTAGAAAAAGGAGTTGTAACTACAGAAGAGTTAGCTAATATGACCGATGATGAAGTTATTAATTTAATATTTGCTCCTGGATTTAGTACTAATGAAGAGGTTAGTGATGTATCAGGTAGAGGAGTAGGTATGGATGTTGTTAAGACTAAAATTGAATCTTTAAGTGGTTCGGTAGATATTAGTTCTGAAGTTGGAAAAGGTTCTATCTTTACTATTAAATTACCATTGACATTATCTATTATTCAAGGATTCTTAACAAAGGTTGCAAACCAAGAGTATGTAATACCTTTAGAATCAATCCAAGAGATTGTTGATGTAAATCCTGAAGAAATTCAAACTATTAGACAGGAAAGAGTTATTCATCGACGTGGTTCTGTAATTCCGTTGATTTCTTTACGCCAAAAGTTAAAGAAGGAACCACTAGAAGAAGAGAGATTAGAGATCCCTACAGTTATTGTAGAAGTAGGAAATGATAACTATGGTTTAATGGTTGATTCTATTATTGGACAGCAGGAAGTAGTAATTAAAAGAATTAATGATTTATCAGAGAACCTTCAAAAGATTGCCGGTGGAGCTATCTTAGGAGATGGTAGTATAGCTTTAATTGTTAATGTAGAAGAAATTACAACTGCTTAGGGGGGGGAACTGTCTTGTCGAAGTCTGTATTAATTGTTGATGATGCACAATTTATGAGAACAATGTTGGGTAAATTGATTGAAGAGAATGGTTATGAAGTAGCTGGACAAGCTATTAATGGAGAAGAAGCAATACAAAAGTATATGGATTTATCTCCTGATTTAGTAACTATGGATATAACAATGCCTAAAATGGATGGTGTAGAAGCTACTAAACAGATTATAGCTTATGATTCTGAAGCTAAGGTGGTTATGTGTAGTGCTATGGGGCAAAAACCTATGGTTGTAGAGTCGCTAAAGGCTGGAGCGAAAGACTTTATAGTAAAACCTATTAAGCCTAATAAAGTAAAGGATGCTTTGAAGAATATTCTAGGTTAACTTATCTGGAAATTACCAAAGCCTTCCTTGAAACCTGTAAGAAGGATTTTATAGTAAAACCAATCAACCCAAATAAAGTTTAAGACGCTTTTAGTAATATTTTGGGTTGATGTTAATGGAGGTGTGGAATTGACTTCTCAGTTGGAAAAATCGCGAACAATCAAAGTATTAGTAGTAGATGATTCTGCTTTTATGAGAAAAGTAATCAGTGAAATGTTAGAAGAAGCAGATAATATAGAAGTTATTGATCGGGCAAGGAATGGAATAGATGCTTTACGTAAACTAGAGAAGTGTAATCCTGATGTAATTACTTTAGATGTAGAGATGCCAAAGATGGATGGGCTACAATTTTTAGAAAAGTTGGTCCAAGTAACAGGAAAATCTATTCCAGTTGTGATGCTAAGTAGTTTGACAACTAAACAGAGCAAAACAACTATTAAAGCTTTAGAATTAGGAGCTGTTGATTTTGTTGCTAAACCTTCTGGGAGTATTTCATTAGATATTAATAAAGTACAAGAAAAGTTGATTGAGAAGGTAAGATTAGCAGCAAAGGCTAAAGTTAAATTAGATAAAGCACCTAGCTTATCTAATACTTCTCTCTCTTTAAAGAAGAGAAAGTTAAAAAGAATCAACAGAAATAAGAAGAATTTAAGTCAAGGGCAAAGGCCTGCTTCAAATAAAAAATTAGTAGTAATCGGTGCATCTACTGGTGGACCTCGTGCTTTAAAAGAGGTAGTGACTTTATTGCCAGAGGATTTAAATGCAGAGATTTTGATTATTCAGCATATGCCTCCTGGTTTTACAACTTCTTTAGCAGAGAGGTTGAATAAATTATCTAAAATTAAGGTTAAAGAAGCTCAAGAAGGTGATAGACTAGAGAAAGGTCTTGCTCTCTTAGCTCCTGGGGACTATCATATGGTAATTGAAAGAGGAAAAGTGAGCTTGTCTCAAAGTGATAAGGTTCATAATGTCAGGCCTGCAGTAGATATAACTATGGAATCTGTTATTGCCGAATACGGAAATAATATAGTAGGGGTCTTGTTGACTGGGATGGGCAAAGATGGTGCAGAAGGTTTGAAATTAATTAGAGATGCTGGTGGACAAACTATTGCTCAAGATGAAGAAAGTTGTGTAGTCTATGGTATGCCTAAGGCAGCTTATGAATTAGGAGCAGTAGATGTAGTTAAGTCTATTGATGATATTGCAGTTGAAATTGTTAGAAGAGTTAATTCATAATTAATTTAATAATAATGAGGATGGCAAATGCCATCCTCTTACTTTTTGAAAATATATTTTTGCTTAATTATACTAATTTTTGATTAGTCATTATCTTTAGTAGTAGAACTTAGTCTAGGTAATCTATGAATTTCAATTAATTCATCATCTGTTAGCTTAACCTGGGTGTACATGCTCCCCAAACGCTTAGTTGATGTAATGTCATTTACTTCTTTTTCAAAGATTTCTCCACTATCACTGACTAAGGCGATTTTATCATTCTTGTGAGCAGTTAATATATCTAAAAGCTTATACTTATTATTTGACATGGTTTGTAGCCCTTTTCCATTTCTCTTCTGTAGAGTATAATCATCAATTGGGCTTGCTTTTCCACGACCTTCTTTGGTTAATGATACAACTATTTTGTCATCTTTTACTATATTGAAGCTGATTACTTTATCATTATTATTTAGGTTAATTCCTTTACTTCCCTTAGTATTCCGACCAGTATCATTAATTTCATCTTCTTTAAAGTGGATAGTATAGCCTTCTTTTGTACCTAGTAGTATTTGATTATTACCAGTAGTAACTTTAACCCCAACTACTTCATCACCATCATTTAGGTTAATTGCTTTAATTGAAGAGATAGTACTTTCATATTCTTCACCTTTGGTCTTCTTAACTTGTCCATCTTTTGTAGCGATAGTAATATAATTATCTTTTACCTGCTCAGTTAATACAATCATAGCTACAATCTTTTCATTCATAGGTAGTTTTAAGAATTGAGTTAGTGGATCTCCATTAGATAATCCATGATGTTCAGGTAATTCATGTGCTGTTATACTATAGCTCTGCCCAGTATTGGTAAAGAATAAGATTTGGTCAAGGCTTCTTCCTTTAGAAATATGAGTAATAAAGTCATTCTTGCCAGATCTAACATTTTCTAAGCTATCAGCACGTTTGATATAATTACGATAAGATAAGGAGATAACTACTTCTTTATCTTTAATAAGATCTTCTTTTTCTATTTCAGCTTTAGAGTCATCAGCCAAAATCTTGGTTTTACGCTTATCACCATAATTTTCTTTGATTTCAATTAATTCATCTCTAACAATATTATTAAGTATTTCACTACTATTTAAGATGGATTCTAAATGTTTAATGGTTGCTCGAATTTCTTTTAAATCATCCTCTAATTTTTGGATTTCTAGACTAACTAATTTTTGTAATCTAATATTCAAAATAGCTTCTGACTGTTTTTTAGTAACTTCTAATTTTCGTTGTAGATTCTTTCTAGCATCTTTTGGAGATTTAGAACTTCTGATAATCTGAATTACTTTATCTAACTGATCTGTTGCCTTTTTAAGGCCTATTAGTAGATGTTCTTTATCTTTAGCCGTATTTAATTTATATCTTGTCCTTCTAGTAATAACTTCTCTTCTAAAGTCTAAGAAAGATTCAAGTATCTTTTTAATGTTCATTACTTTTGGCTGTTGCTTAACTAAGGCTAACATATTAATTCTCATATTAGATTGTAAAGAGGTGTATTTATATAAACGATTTAAGATTATGGTAGGGTTGGCTTTCTTCTTTAAATCGATCACAATTCTTAGTCCATCACGATCAGATTCATCACGAACATCACTAATATTGTCTATCTTACCTTTTTTAACTGTATCAGCAATCTCTTCTATTAACTTAGACTTGCTTAGTTGGTAAGGTATTTCAGTAATAACTATACGTTCTCTACCACGACCACGATCTTCAATTTCACTCTTACCACGTAATGTTATCTTTCCTTTTCCAGTTTTGTAAGCACTTTTAATGCCATCATTTCCAACAATAACCCCTCCTGTAGGAAAATCAGGACCTGGAATAGTATTCATTAGCTCTTCAATAGTAATATCATTGTCTGCTAGTAGTTTAATTAATCCATCGATAACTTCTACTAAATTATGAGGTGGAATATTTGTACTCATTCCGACAGCAATTCCACTAGAACCATTGATTAATAGGTTAGGTACTCTAGATGGTAATACAGTTGGTTCTTGTAGACTACCATCAAAGTTGTCAGTGAAATCAACAGTCTCTTCTTCAATGTCTTGAAGTAGTTCTTCGGAGATAGTAGCTAATCTAGCTTCTGTATAACGCATAGCCGCTGCACTATCACCATCAATTGAACCAAAGTTTCCATGACCATCAATTAATTGATATCTTTGACTAAAATCTTGAGCCATTCTAACCATTGCATTATATACAGCGCTATCACCATGAGGGTGATACTTACCTAAAACTTCACCAACAATACGAGCTGATTTTTTATGTGGTTTATTTGGTAATAAGCCTAATTTCTTAGTAGCATATAAAATTCTTCTATGTACAGGTTTTAACCCATCTCTAACATCAGGTAAAGCACGGTCAATAATAACACTTAATGAATAATTTAAATATGAATTACGCATTTTATCTTCAATAGCTACGGGCATAATATTTTTATCTTTCATTTTTTATCTACTCCTTTCAATTATTACAATTGAGATTGACAGTATTTATTATATCATTAAATCTTAATTTGTAAAATTTATATTAAGTATCTTAATAACTTTAGATAGTATAAATTTAGCTTTCATTAATTAATAAGATATTATTAAGGTATTGTTTGACAAAGTAGTCTGCTATGAATATATCTTTATCTAAAAAGTAGTTTTCTAATAAAAAGTATTATTATATTACAATCATTTAGTTGCTTTATTAAAATTTACTCTTGATTAGGAATAATAATTATTTGTTTTGATTAATTTAGATATAAACAGGTCAATCGAATCTTAATTGGGCTAATAGTTGCTAAGAATTCTTTAATATGCTATTATAATAAATGGAAACATAAGTTTTGACAAAAGATGGGAACAATAAGAGAGGTGTTAATATATGGCAGTAGACAAACAATATAATGCAGAACAAATTCAAGTTCTAGAAGGTTTAGAGGCTGTTAGAAAGAGACCAGGAATGTATATTGGTTCTACAGGAACTAAGGGATTACATCATCTCGTTTGGGAGATAGTTGATAATAGTATAGATGAATTTTTAGCTGGTCATGGAGATAAGATAGAGATTAAGGTTCAACCAGAAGAGATAATAACTGTTAGAGATTATGGGCGTGGTATTCCAGTGGATATCCATTCTAAAAAAGGTTTACCAGCAGCTCAATTAGTATTAACCACTTTGCATGCAGGTGGTAAATTTGATGGTAGCGGATATAAAGTTTCTGGTGGATTGCATGGTGTAGGTGTGTCTGTAGTAAATGCTTTATCAGAATGGCTAGAATTAGAGATTCATAGAGATGGCTATGTCTATCGACAAAGGTATGAACGTGGTATTCCTGTTACAGAATTTGAAAAAGGTGAAAAGACTAAAGAGACAGGTACTCAAATTAGATTTAAGGCAGACGAAGAAATATTTGATGATATCAATTATAAATTTGAAACTTTAAGTACAAGGCTACAAGAATCAGCTTTTTTGAATAAAAATCTAGAGTTGATCTTAATTGATGAGAGAAAAGAAGAAGCTAAAAAGGTAGATTATTGTTATAGTGGAGGCTTAGAGGCTTTTGTAGAGCATTTAAATGAAAGTCAAGATCCATTAACTGATGATATTGTCTATATCGAAGAAGAGATAGATGATACCTATGTTGAAGTAGCTTTTCAATATAATAAGAGCTATAATGAAAGAATATATACTTTTGCTAACAATATTAATACCCATGATGGAGGATATCATTTAACTGGATTTAAGACTTCTATTACTAAGGCTTTTAATAATTATGCTAAAGATAATAATTTACTAAAGAAGAATGATCCTAGTTTGTCAGGAAGGGATTTACGTGAAGGATTAACTGCGGTAGTTAGTGTTAAATTAACTGATCCACAGTTTGAGGGACAGACTAAGACTAAATTAGGAAATAGTGAAATTAGAAGTATCGTTGAGAAGAGTGTGTATGAATTTTTACGTTATTATTTAGATACTCACACTAAATTGGCAAGAGGAGTAATTGATAAGGCTTTAGAAGCAGTTAGAGCTCGTAAAGCGGCTAAGAAGGCTAGAGAGTTAACTAGAAGAAAGGGAGTTCTAAATAGTAACTCTTTGCCAGGTAAACTTTCTGATTGTAGTAGCCGTAAAGCAGAAGAATGTGAGTTATATTTAGTAGAGGGAGATTCTGCTGGTGGATCTGCAAAACAAGGTCGTAACCGTAAGTTTCAGGCTATTCTTCCTTTGAAGGGTAAGATCCTAAATGTAGAACGATCTCGTTTAAATAAGATCCTAAAGAATGCTGAGGTTTCAACTATTGTAACGGCTTTAGGAGCTGGAATTGGAGAAGAATTTAACCTTGATAAGTTAAGGTATCATAAAGTAATAATTATGACCGATGCCGATGTTGATGGTGCTCATATCTGTACTTTAATTTTAACTTTATTCTATCGTTATATGCCAGAGTTAATAGAAAAAGGGCATGTCTATATTGCTCAACCACCTTTATATAAGGTGACTTATAGGAAAACAGAGAAATATCTTTATACTGATAAACAATTAGAAAGTTATCTAGCTGATAAGGATAGAAATAAAATAAGTATTCAGCGTTACAAAGGTTTAGGTGAGATGAATCCAGGACAGTTATGGAAGACTACAATGGATCCAGAAAATCGCAAGTTACAAAAGGTAGAGATTGATGATGAGATAGTGGCTGATGATGTCTTTAATAGATTGATGGGTTCTAAAGCTAGATTAAGAAGAGAGTTTATTATGAAGAATGCAGATTTAGCCGATAATATTGATATATAAAGGGGAAGTAGTCCACAGTTGTGGGCTGCTTTTTTTTATATATTTTTGAGTGTTGAGTTTAGTAGATGATATTTTGCTTTATATTTTAATCTAGATATTCTGCTGTAGGTTTTGCCTAAGGGCGATTTACTTTTTCAGCCCAAGACTACTTCTTCGGGTTTGAACAGATAACCCTTCGTGAAATTTTAATTTTTAATGTTCTCCTGCGGGGCGTCATTGACAAAAAAGCAAGCAAAAAGGTCAAGAAAAAATTAAACTTACTCAGAAATAAGAAATATTAATTGTGGATCTTGAATTAATAGTTTTATAAAAAAGTATCTGCCATGTTGTAAATGCTTATTATTGTTTTCTTCGTTTAAACAGTAATTTTTTCAGTTAAGGTCAAAAGATTGAGAAACACGCTAGGATTATATATTGTAATTACTATATTAATCGATAAGATAGAAGTTACTTTCAAATTTTAGTGGGGAATCAAATATCTATCGATTATGTTTCTTGAAAAGATTAAAATATAATAAATTATTTTAAATGAAGTATGTCAACTGAAAAATATTCTCTACTTTAAGGGGTTGAAACTTATCACTAGCAGTTGTAATTCTATTACAAAAATGACATACTAATAAATTTGATAGCAAGTTAAATTTTTTGATTGTTCAAAAGTTAAAATAAGCGGGTGTATTTATACACCCGCTTATTTGTTATAACATTTCTTTTTTAGACAGATAATAAAGAATTGCAAAACCAACAACAATAAACAATATTGTTAATATAACTTGAATAGATAAAGACATAAAATCTCCTTTATAATAATAAATATTTTTATTTTAGTCTACCCTAATTGTGAGCTTGAGATACTTAGGGAGGGTTAAAAATGAGGGTAATAATAGAAATTATTATACAAACATTAGTAGCGTTTTATGCTACTTTCTTTTTTGCTAGAATAATAGGCAAGAAACAGATTGGTGAATTAACCTTTTATGATTATATTAATGGTATTACCTTTGGATCCATAGCTGGTAATATGGCTAGTGATTTAGATCAGAGAACTTGGCAGCATTTTATTGGTTTGTTCTTATTTGCAGCTTTAACCTTTTTAATGCAATATATTGCATTAAAAAATAGAAAAGTTAGAAAGGTAATAGAAGGTGAAGCAACGATTTTAATTCATCAAGGCAAGATTTTAGAAGATAATCTTAGAAAGACAAGGTTTAACTTAGAAGACCTTCTTTCAGAATTAAGAAAGAATAATATTTTTGATATTAGAGATGCACATTTTGCTATTTTAGAAACTGATGGTAAATTAAGTGTACTTCCTAATGCTAATAAAAAATCACTGACCCCTCAAGATTTAAATTTAGACGGTCAAGAAGAGAGTATATGTACAGAGTTGATTGCTGATGGAGAATTAATAGAGCCAAATTTAAAGCAACATGGACTTACTAGAGAATGGTTAGAGGATAATTTGAGAAAAAATAATATTTTTAAAATAGAAAATGTACTATTTGCTAGTTATAATCCAATCGATAATAGTATATATTTTGATTTGAGGAATGATAATTTAGGTAAAGATACTGTGGATATTAGTGATAATAAAGAATAGGTCAGAAGACCTATTCTTTAGGGAACTATTATTTTATCTTCTTAGGTGTTTTATTTTTTCCTATATCAACTAATTCATCAGCAATTTGTCTTTGATATTCTTGACTTATCCAGCCAAAAAGTGCTGGCATACTATGAGTACCTGCATAACCTTGAGGAATTTCTCTAGGATCTTGAGTTGAACCTAACTCTTGTTCTAATATATTAGGTTCATGGACAAAAGAATTACCTGGACTGCCGGGATTATCACTAGCTTCATGATTATAAGACTTTTCTTTTGGTCCTTGGGCCAATTTATTTAACCTCCTTTACTCTTTTTTATAGTCTTACCTTGAACTAGTAGCTTTATAATAAGTAAAAAATAACATAATAAACTTTAATAGCAATAGCAATTTAATTTCAGATAATAAAAAATCCCTTTCAAAAATGAAAGGGATTCTCTTAAAAATCGAACTTCTGGTTGCTTTTTCCAGCGAAGAACATGGTAGTAATATCATCATAAATTGTATTGAACTTATTGCTTTCTTCTTTTTTCAAATTAGCCTTGATAAAGATATGCTTTTTACCTGATTTGTCGTTCTCCTCTGATAAAAAAACTTTGTTATCACCAAATTTCTTCTTTAGTATATTAACTGTTTTTTCAAGCGCATCAGCATAATTATTTATTTTAGAGAACCGATAACTTGAAATTCTTCTTTTAACCCACATATAAATCCTCCTTATGTATTCTCTTTTTATAGCAACAGTATTAATTTTATAAAAAAATTTATTAAAAATCAAATGCCTATATAAAATTTTTGCAGGAATTCAAGTAAAAATTACCTAAATAATAATATAAGTCATTTATAAATAAGTCAATTATGAATATAATAAGCTAAAAAAGGGGGAGAAAAATTGGACTATAAAGGAAAATTGAATCGTCAGTTTCCTGCTAAAATAAGTACAACTGCTTTTACATCTATTTACATTTTACATTTAGTGGAAAAACATGGGAGGATGTATGGTCAGAAGATTCTCGATACTATCAATGAACAAATGGGAACTCGCTGGAAGCCATCTCGGGGTATGGTTTATCCATTATTGCGTGAAATGGAAGATGAAGGTTACTTAGAGGCTTGGTGGGATGAACCTGATAAAAGGTCGATTCGTTATTATCGTATAACTGAAAAAGGTGCTACTCATTTTGAGAAAATGAAGATAAAATATAAAAGCTCTTTTAAAGATGCTTTAAAAATTGTAAATACTGCAATTGATGAAATCTATGATGGTGAAATATAGATATATGATTTCTATTAAGGAAAATATCGAATGATATAGAAGCAGCAATTACTGTTGACATTAACAAGCATATGAGTTATAATATAACTACTATTAGTAATCATTTCTAATAGATTGATTTTGTAAAACTTATATCATTATTTTACATAAATAAGATAAATAAAAATTCACTTATAAAATCTCAAGGAAATGATTACAATAAAAGTGTAAGATAAATATTAAGGAGGAGATTATTTTATGGCTAAATATGAATGTACAGTATGTGGTTATGTTTATGATCCTGAAAAAGGAGATCCAGATAGTGGCATTGAAGCAGGTACTGCTTTTGAAGATATTCCAGAGGATTGGGAATGTCCATTATGTGGTGTAAGCAAAGATATGTTTGAAAAAATAGAAGACTAATAATGTAAAAAAGCTGGTCAGCGGACCAGCTTTTTATCTTAATATTTGATACCTGGTTTTAATCCAGGTTTAAGTTCTGTTGTACCACCAAATAATAATGGTAAAATAATTAATATAATAAGCCAAAGCAAATTACCACCACCATATAATCCCATTTGATTTCCTCCCTTATTAAATTTTAATTTAGTACTTTACTCCCATATCACCACTAAAAAGTAACAAGATAAGAATTAAGAAGATAAAAAGCATAGCATTATCATCATACATACCCATTATGTATTCCTCCTTATTAAGATAATTTAATTAGTATTTTACTCCCATATCACCACTAAAAAGTAATAAGATAAGAATTAAGAAGATAAAAAGCATAGTATTGTCCTCATACATACCCATCTTAAATACCTCCTTTTAGATAAGTTAAAAATTTAGTTAGTATTTTATTCCCATATCGCCACTAAAAAGTAACAAGATAAGAATTAAGAAGATGAAAAGCATAGCATTATCATCATACATTCCCATTATATATCCCTCCTTCAAATTTAATATAAGCACTAGAGTTAATTTGAAAATTAGGTACAAAGCAAAAAATAAAATTCATTTATCTTTTCTTGCTTTTTCAATACATAATATACAATAAAGAAGAAAATGTTAAAGTAAAATATTTACATTAGCCATTTGAGTAAAAATAGATTAAAATTATTGAACTATAAATATTTAATATATTGTTATATAGAAAATAAAAAAGATAAGATTTAGAGATAATAATATTGAGGGGGGAATTAATATAATGAGACTCAGTCAAGATCAAAGAGCTCAGGGATTAATTGATGCTGATTATTGTCTTCAAATTGCTCATGATATGATTGATATATTTCAAAAAGAAGAAGAAGATAATAAAGGTTTTAATAGCTTAGAGATGCTTATGATTAAGAGTGTCTTTGACGATCTTTTTGAAAATACAATTAAATCAAGGTATAAAGAAGGAAGAAATCAGGTGATTAACTTTTTATCAAAAGAAGATATTGATTTATCTTTAAGAAATTCTAATGATAATGTTGTTAGTCTGTTTGATTTCTTAGATAAAAGTCATTAAGAGGGGCTTTTGCTCCTGCTCCTCCCTCAAATATAAATTTAAGCTATAATTTTAAATTTTCTATTATAATTTATTAAAGTAAATATTTTTTTATCGGCAGTAACATATATAAGTAACAGTAAAGTTAATTTTTCTATAGTCAAAAATGCTGGATTGTATAGATGGTAAGACATTTTAGTTATCAACCATTAGATGTTATTAATCACTATCAACTTATAAGCAAACTCTTGTTACTTATGACCTAATATCTATAACCTAATTTCTAGTACCTAAAAATGTTGTTTCATACTCAAAGCGATTCAAAACTACATATAATTGTAGTTTGAATTTTTTATTTGCCATCCTAAATCTATTAAGTTATACTAAATTATGAAGGGATTAATTATAGCAATAAAGAATATAAAAGTATTAGTATCAAATAAGTACCAGAGTAGTTAATTAAAAGGTATTTAGGTTACTAATCTTTACAATAAATTAAAATTATAAAGGGGGAAAATCAATGAATTTTTTAAGAAAAAGAATAGTGTTGTTAAGTGTAGTCTTATCTCTCTTATTTATTTTGGTAGGGTGTAAAGAAGATGAACTATCAACATTAACTGTTAAGTCTAATGTTAAAGCAGAAGTAACAATTTCTAGAAGTGGTGAGAGTAAAACATTAGTAGGTGAAAATCTTCAATTTACAGAATTGCCTACTGGGGAATATGAATTAAGAGCTACTGCAGAAGGGTATAAGGATTATACAGAGTCTATTGTACTAAAATCAAGTAATGAGATTAAAGAGATCAAATTAGATAAAATTCCAGTTGTTAAAGAAGAAGCTACTGAAGAAAAGGATCAAGCAAAAGATTCTCAAGAGAAAGTTGAAGTAATTAAAGCAGATTTGGAGTTGAGTTTATTTGATGTTAATAATAATCCATTAAAGGCTAAAGTTATATTAAAGAAAGAAGATAAAGTAATAGCTAGAAAAGAAGGACAAAAGTTAAGTTTTGAAGATTTAAATACTGGAGATTATAAAGTTGAAGTTATTAGAGAAGGATATCAGAAGTTAGTAAAAGATATATCTTTAAAAGAAGATGGAGTAGAGGTCCCATTATATATTTTAGGTGGACAAATTAAACAGCTGTTTGTAGATAAGCAGAATGATATTGGAAAAGTAAAAGCAGCTATTAAAAATATAAAAGCTGATGAAGAATTAATTTTAGCACTTTCTTATTTAGATTTCTCAAGTGAAACTCCAGAGTTTAATTTAAATAATGAGTTAGATAGATTAGCTAAGATTGAATATGATGCTAGAGCTAGAGGTATTGATCTTGTTAAGGAATATGGAGATGAATTGATTGCTAATAAGGTATATACTTTGGGAGATGAAAAAGAATTTGTAGTTTCTAAAGACCTTAAAAAAGCTAATGTAAATGCTACTTTGGAAGCAGTTGGTCAACATATTTATGTTTTTGTTGATAATAATAAGACTGTTGCTACTGAAAAGGTAGAACAATTAGTAGCAGAATTTGATAATGTTATCTATCCTAAGTTAACCAAAGATATTGCTCAATCTAAAGTTGTAGTATTGTTAACTGATTTTAAAGACGTACCAGTAACAGGATACTTTAATCCAGCTGATTTATATCATGATCAAGGTAACGAAGAGAGAATGTTTTATCTAAACTCTGATAGAAGCATCAATACATTATTAACTGCTGCTGCACATCAATATCAACATTTGTTGTTCTTTACAGATAAAGCAAAGGTAGGTCGAATATTTAATGATGCTTGGATTGATCAAGGTTTAGCACAATTAGCTCCAAGAGTTTGCGGTTATATTGATTATGAGAAAGAAGGATGGTCTACTGAAAAAGGTAATGGGTGGGTGTATGATAAAGACTATGGTTATTTGAACAATACTCAAAAAGTAGATTTATTAACTCATGATGGTAGTTTAGCTTTTTCTGGGGCATCTTCATTATTTGCTAGTTATGTTCTAGAACAATATGGAACTGAACTTTTAGATAGAATTATGAATAGTTCAAAAGATCCTATAGCAGTAATTGAAGACTATACTGATCAAGAATTTAGTAAAATTTATATGAATTGGATGACAACAAACATAACTGATACCATAAATGAGATAGATAATAAGCTTTATAAGTATAATTCTTTTGAATTGCAGAGAATGCCTAAATTTGCAAAGCAAAAAATTAATCCAAAAGGAATATACTATATTAAGTTAGATTCAAACTCTTCATTAAATCTTGACTTATCTAGAATTGATGGAAGTGGAAAACTAGGAATTGTTTTAATTAAAAAGAAAAAATAAATACTAAAAAGTTACTAAAAAGTCTACTCAACTGAGTAGGCTTTTTATTTTGGGATTATGTTTTGGTTAAATTCATTATATAGAATATAGAAAAATTAAAAGTAAAATACATATTCTATAAGAAAGATAGTAATAATATTATTAACTTTATATAGTGAATTTCTCGTACTAGATTATCTAATACATAAAGGAGGTTGTTTAGATGGATTTTAAGCAGGAATTGATAAAAAGAATCAAAACACACCCAGATATTTTTAATGAGATTAGGGTGGAAACAATGGTAGATAAGGTTGATAATTTAATTTCAGAGCAGCAGATTAGTTATGTGAATGATCCAAATGAAGATTTTACCTTAGAGGAGTTAGAGGATGAGCAATTAATAGATTCTATTTTGAGAAATCTCCAATATTATATTGAATATGAAAAAGAAATGGGTGAGAGTGACCTCTAATCTTCTAACAAAGCTTTCAATAAAAAAATTTATTTTGGTTACAATAATATAGAGTATGACCAATAAATTAAAGCATCAATATTAAAGGAGAGATAAGATGGCTGATAATGTTGAACATTTTTTAAAATACGGAGGAGTAAAGTTTGAATATAAGGCTTCTGAGAGAGAAATTTGGAGGTTTATTAATAGTCTGCCCCCAGAAAAGAAAGAGAGTATAGCAGAATTAAGTGATATTTTAGTTGAGAAAGGATATATAGATCTTAAACCTGAATTTAGTACTATTGACCAAGAGTTGTTGGATGCACAAGTAGAAGAGAATAGAAGAATTTAATTTTTATTAAGAAGCCCCCTAAAAAGGGCTTCTTATACTTTGATAATGATAAAAGTTATTCATTAATATTTTTTAGCTGATCAAATAATGCTCTAATATATTCCTGTGTATTTATTTTTTGTTGAATAAGTTCATGAATTAAATTATTATTACTGTTATTTTTCATTATTTATATCAGCTCCTTAAAAAGTAATTATTATTTATTATTCTTTATTTTGTTCTATAAAATACTAGCAATGCTTACCTGTATTTAAAATAGAATTGAATAATTAAGTTAATTTTGAATAAGATTAGTCAATAAGGAGATTATATAAATAAAGTAATAAATTAAAGTTTAGAAAAATTAATAATAATTTGAGTTCAATCTATTATTACTGAATTCAAAGCGGTAATAATTAAAGGAGGAGATCTAGCAAAGTAAAAATAACTTTATTAAATTAGTAAGACTATAGAAATTTAAGACTTAGTACAGATAAGAATTAGGGGAATAATAATTTATTAGCCTAAAAACTATTAATCCTTAACTATTATAACTTGAGTAAATTTCATATTTTTCTTTATAGATATCATAGTTTCTATTAATGGCTACAATAAATTGTTTGAAATTATATATCTGATTTTCTTTATGAAATTTACTTATTGGCAGTTTTATACTGTGATATAGTATATTAAATTTATTAGCTGCTTTGTTTGATTAAGTTTGGTGTCTTTTAATAAATATATCATGATTAGCATATTATTGAAATAAGAGCAATATACTAATAGTATGATAAAACACTAGGAGGTGTAATACCAATGAGAGCAACAGGAATAGTCCGTAAAATCGATAATTTAGGTAGAGTAGTAATCCCAAAAGAAATTAGAACTGAAATGAAGATTGATAATGGGAACACCTTAGAGATTTATGTTGATCAGAATGATACAGTTATATTAAAGAAGTATAGTCCAGTAAGAGAATTAAGAAATTTAGAAGGATATATAGATACTTTGGTAGAAACAACCAACTGTAATGTTATGATATCAGATACAGATAGAATTATAGATAGCTCATCACATTTTAATGAGTATACTGATAAAATTGTAGGTAATAAGGTTAAAGAAGCTATGAAGTCTAGAAAGTCTATAATTATAGAAGAAGCTAAAGATGAAGATATTTGTACGAATTTTAGAAGCAAAGATGATAAATTAGGGTCAGTACTTATTTCACCAATTATTAAGCAAGGTGATATTTTAGGTGCTGTTATTTTATCATCAAAAGATAAAAAACTAGGTGATTTTGAAACTAAAGTTAGTGAAATCACAGCTAAAGTTATTAGTAAAAAATTAGGATTATAAATAAGTAAGCGCATAATGCGCTTACTTATTTATAATCAATATTATAGTTTATTATAGTTTGAATTAATAATAGAATAAGCATATATTATACAAATTTCAAAAAATAATTGACAACTTATATATAAAAGTATATAATTTAATTGAACCGAAGATAATACAATCTAGCGTGTAACTGACATTAGCAGGCATTAGCTAGGAAGAAATGTGGGTTTCTATACTATTTTTTGTATAATAGAAATTTATATTTCTTTCTAGCTTTTTTGTTTATTTTAAGATTTAATAACAAATAATACACATTGCAATGTAGTATTTTTGAATTAAAACCAACAAATTATAATTAAAGATGTGAAATTAACACATTATATAAAATGAATAAGTTGATTGTTTGGTTTTAAAAATCAAGCTAGAAGGAGCAAATTTAATTAAATATTATCTTATAAGACTAAAGTGTTAGCTAACATGAATTATTAGTTTTTCTCATTATTTAGTATGATCTAAAAAGGCATAAGAAAATAAGTTTAATAAGAATCCTTTGTTAGGTTTAAAAATCATTTATATTATAAATGATTTTAATTAATTTTTAAACAACAAAAGGGGGATTCTTAAGAATGAAAGCATTCAAACAATTGCAAAAAATCGGTAAGGCTTTAATGACACCTGTGGCAATCTTGCCAGCAGCTGGATTGTTATTGGCATTTGGTACAAGTTTAGGTATTCCATTGATGTCTGATGCAGGTGGAGTAATTTTTAGTAACTTAGCATTATTATTTGCAGTAGGTTCTGCTATTGGACTTGCTGGTGGTGATGGTGTTGCAGCATTAGCAGCTGTTGTTTCTTTCTTGATACTTAATAAAACTATGGGTATTGTTGCTGGAGTAACTCCAGAAATGGTAGCTAATAATCCAGGTTTTGCAAATGTAGTAGGTATTCCTACAATGCAAACAGGGGTATTTGGAGGTCTTATTGCTGGTATAATCGCAGCAATTATGTACAATAAGTTCTTTGATATTGAATTGCCAGACTTTTTGGGTTTCTTTGCAGGTAAAAGATTCGTTCCTATTGCAACAGCAGCAGTTTCTTTTGTAGTAGGATTAATTTTACCAACTATTTGGAGTCCAATTCAAGAAGGTTTATTCCAATTATCTCATTTAGCAAATGAAACTAATACAAATGTTTCAACATTCATTTTTGGAGTTATCGAAAGAGCATTAATTCCATTTGGATTACATCATATTTTCTATTCACCATTCTGGTTTGAATTTGGTGAATATGTGAATAAAGCAGGAGAAGTTGTAAGAGGAGACCAAGCAATTTGGTTTGCTATGTTAAAAGATGGTGTTGCTAACTTTAGTTCAGACACTTATCAAGGTGCAGGTAAATTTATGACTGGTAAGTTCCCATTCATGATGTTTGGATTACCAGCTGCAGCATTAGCAATGTATCATGAAGCTAAACCTTCTAGAAGAAAAGTTGTTGGAGGTATTTTATTCTCAGCAGCGTTAACATCTTTCTTAACAGGTATTACAGAACCAATTGAATTTTCATTCTTATTTGTGGCACCAATATTATATGGTATTCATGTAATATTTGCAGGATTTTCATTTATGTTAATGAATATGCTAGGTGTTAGAATTGGTATGACTTTCTCTGGTGGACTTATTGACTTTATTTCCTTTGGTGTATTACCAGGAATGACACCATGGTGGATAGCTATTCTAGTTGGATTAGTTTTCGCAGTTATTTACTACTTTGGATTCCGTTTTGCTATTAGAAAATGGGACTTAGCTACACCAGGTAGAGGAGATGAAGAAACTGAAACTGAAGAGCTAGAAGCAGATTCAAGAGCTGAAGCTATTTTAGAAGCTTTAGGTGGAGCGGAAAATGTTGAAGAAATTGATGCATGTATTACTCGTTTAAGAGTATCAACTGTTGATCCTTCTAAAGTTGATGATAATAGATTAAAAGAACTAGGTGCTTCTGGTGTTATGAAACCAGGTGGCGGTGCAGTTCAAGCTATCTTTGGTCCAAAATCTGAAGGAATCAAGGATCAAATTAAAAAGTTACTTTAAAATTGATGCTTTGATTTTTATTTAAGAAGTTATTGGTCTAAGACCAATAGCTTCTTATTATTTTAAATTTAATCTGTTTAATAATGTAAACTTTAAAATAAAAAGGAGTGTTATATATGTTTGGACTCTTCAAAAAAGATAAAGCTGTTACTTTAACTTCTCCATTAACTGGGAAGGTTTTAGATTTAAGTAAAGTACCAGATGAAGTTTTTTCTAATAAGATGGTTGGAGATGGAGTAGCTATAGAACCAACTGATGGTGTTTTAGTATCTCCTGTAAAGGGAACTATTAAACAAATTTTTCCAACCAAGCATGCTGTAGGTATTGAAACTGATGAAGGTGTTGAAATCTTAATGCATATAGGTATTAATACTGTGGAATTAAGTGGAGAAGGTTTTGAAAAATTAGCGGAAGTAGGTAGTAAAGTAAAAGTTGGCGATAAATTGATTAAATTTGATTTAGATTATATTGAAGAAAATGCAACTTCAATTATTACTCCTATTTTGATTACTAATATGGATGATATAAAAGGGATTGACAGACTTAGTGATGGGGAAGTTAAATTAGGGGAAAATGAATTATTAAAAGTTAAGTTATAATAAAAATATTTTGTTTAAATTCATTTTATAAATGATAGTTTGACAACTTTTAGTTAAGAATATACAATGTTATTAGATTTATAAATTTATTTTATGCTATTTTTGTATTATAAGTATAGCTGTTTGTGAATAAGTATTTTTTAGAAAGAGATATAAATCTCTATATTTTTATAATATCTGTCGGGAAGTTATATCTTTTTCTGATTAAGTTATAAATTTATTCTTCTAGTGTAATAATAAATTTAATATGATTTTTGAAAAATCTACATATATTTATAATAAAGTTTTATAATGTTTATCTCTGAAATAACAAATTAATTTTGTTATCTCAGATTCCTATTAAATAGGGGGAAGTTAAATAGTGACTTTAAAAGAAGGTTCTAATCAAATTTATGAGATAAAGAAAGTTTTTAATAATAATGTTGTATTGGCAATCAAAAAAAATAATTATAATCAAACTAATGAAGTTATTCTGTTGGGAAAAGGCTTAGGATTTGCTAAAAACCAAGGAGATATTCTATCTTCTGATAAATGTAATATAGAGAAAGAATTTATTCCTGTTAATGAAGAAAAGAAAGAGCAGTATCAACAGTTAGTAGAAAATGTTAATGAAGAGATAATTGGTTTGACCACAGAGATAATAGCTATGGTAAGTAATGAGTTAAATGAGGAGTTGGATAAACATATTCATATAGCTTTGGCTGATCATATTGCTTTTGCTTTAAAGCGTATTAAAGAAGGAATGGATATTGTCAATCCTTTTTTACCAGAAACCAAAACTTTATATTATAAAGAATATAATTTAGCTAAGAGAGCAGCTAAGATGATTGAAGAACGTTCAGGAGTTCCAATACCTGAAAGTGAGGTTGGATTTATTACTTTTCATATACATGGAGCAAGAAGTAATAGGGGTAGGTCTAGAGCAGTTAAATATACTTCATTGATTAAAAAGATGATTAATGTTATTGAAAAAGAGTTAGATATTGAATTGACTAGTGAGAGTTTAAATTACGCTCGACTTGTTACTCACTTAAGATTTGCTTTAGAAAGAATAGAAGAGAATAAAACTAATCAGAACCCTCTATTAGAAAAAATAAAGAATGATTTGAATTTTTCTTATCAGGTGGCAGATAAATTATCTTTGATGATTTATGAAGAACTAGAATTAAAAGTACCTGAAGATGAAAAGGGTTATTTAGCTATGCATTTGGAAAGACTAAAAAAGAATTTAATATAATTTTAATATTAGAATTAAATAATATATTATTTAATTCTAAGGTAAAATAAGCTTATAAGTATATAAAAAGGAGTGTTTTCAATGTTTGGTATTTTTAAAAAGAAAAAAAGTGTTGAATTAGCAGCCCCATTAACTGGAAAGGTAGTTAAATTGGCTGAGGTTCCAGATGAAGTATTTTCTCAGAAAATGGTTGGAGATGGATTAGCTATAGAACCAACTGAGGGAGTTTTAGTATCTCCAGTAGATGGAGTGATTAAACAGATATTTCCTACTAAACATGCTGTAGGTATCGAAACTAAAGAAGGTGCTGAAATTTTAATTCATATTGGTATCAATACTGTAGAACTTCAGGGTGAAGGGTTTGAGAAATTAGCTGAAGAAGGAGATAAAGTAAAGGTTGGAGATGAAATTATTAAAGTTGATTTGGATTATATTAAAGAAAATGCAACTTCAACTATTACTCCAGTTCTTATTACTAATATGGATGATATTAAAGAATTAAAAATATTAGATAATCAAAATGTTACTTCAGGAGAAGATAAGATTTTATCAGTAGAGGTTAAGTAAATAAGATACTGCTTGAATAGGTCTATTTTAACCTATCCAGGCAGTATGGTATGTTTGAAAATTTAATTAATAATAGTTAATACATAGGAGGGTTAATTATGGTAGAAAAGTCTGTTGTTATTAAAAATGAAACTGGTATTCATGCAAGACCAGCTTCAATGATTGTACAAAATGCTAGTAAATTTGAATCTGATGTAAATATTATTAAAGATGGTCAAGAAGTTAATGCTAAAAGTATTATGGGGATTATGAGTTTAGGAATTAGTAAGAGCTCAGAAGTTACAATCAAGGCTGATGGTAGTGATGAACAAGCTGCAGTAGATGCTATAGTAGAATTAATTGAAAGTGGCTTTGGAGAATAATTAATAGCTTTTAAATAGGCAATATCATAAAAACCTCTAATGTTTAAACATTAGAGGTTTTTATGATATTAAGAATAAATTTGATGAATAATTATATAATAATCAAGGATTTTATAAATTATTCAAGAATAAGAAAGTTATTAGTATTTTTAAATAAGCAGAATATTTATTTAGTAATTAGAGCATCTTAAATTGATAAAATTATTAACAATGCTTTAATGGTGGGAGGAAGTGTTGTGGACTTAATAGTTATTGGCTTGAATTATAGAACTGCTCCTTTGGAGCTTAGAGAGAAGTTATCTTTAACTAAGAAGCAACAGCAAGAAATTCTAGAAAGAATAAAACTTAGTCCCAAGGTAGAAGGGGCAATAGTGCTATCTACCTGTAATAGAACAGAACTTTATCTTGAAGTTGAAAATTCAGCAGATAATAAGATAGCTTTTGAAATATTTAATTTGATTTCTAATTTGAGTGTAGAGACTTTAAAGAACTATATATATATTTATAATGAAATAGAAGCAATAACACACCTGTATAGAGTAGCTAGTGGAATTGATTCTTTAGTAATAGGTGAGGTTCAGATATTAGGGCAGGTAAAAAGAGCATTTTACAGATCTAGAGATTTAGGTTTAATAGATAGTTATTTATATAAAATATTTACCGATGCTTTTAGAGTTGCAAAGCAAGTAAGAACAGAGACTAAGATAAGTTATGGTGCTACTTCAATAAGTTATGTAGCTGTAGAGTTAACCAAAAAGATATTTGGCTCATTATCTGGAGAAACTGTATTAATTTTAGGAGCAGGGAAGATGAGTGAATTAGCTTTAAAATCTTTGGTTGATAATGGAGTTACAGGTGTTATGGTAGCTAATAGAACTTATAGTCGTGGAGAAGAGTTAGCTAACAAATTCTGTGCTAAGGTTGTTAGATGGAATCAATTAGATGAATGGGTTAATAAGGTGGATATTATTATTGCTTCTACAGCTGCTCCTCATTATGTTTTACATTATAATTTAGTTAAGCAAGTAATGGATACTAAAAGAGGCCCATTATTTTTAATTGATATTGCTCTGCCTAGGGATATTGATCCTAGAGTAGCCAAAATACCTGGGGTTCATCTTTATGATATAGATGATTTAGAAGAAGTGGTAGAGGATAATTTAGCCAAACGCAAAGAAGAATTAAAGAAAGTAGAGGCTATAATAAAAAATGAAATAGCTAGCTTAGAAGAGTGGATAAATCAACAGCAAGCTATTCCATTAATCAAAGACTTGAGAAGAAGAGCTGATACTATCAAGGAAGAAGAGTTAAGCAGAGCTCTACATAAATTAGAGAGTAGTGATGAAAGATTAGTTGTTGAAGAATTAGCTAATCGCTTAACTAATAAGCTATTACATTTACCAACTATTAAAATTAAAGAATTGGCTCAAAATGAAAATAGTAAAGAGAAGTTAAGTATTATCCAAAAGCTTTTTGAATAAATAAAATTATATCAAAGAAGGGTGAGCAATGAATACTTATCCGATAAATTTAAAATTAATAGGAAAGAAAGTATTAGTTATTGGTGGGGGGCAAGTCGCTTGTCGAAAGATTAGAAGGTTAGTTAGAACAGGATCAGAAATTACTATAGTTAGCCCTGAGTTAACACCTGAATTAGAGGCTATGATTAATGATTATAGTATAACTTATTATTCAAGAAATTTTAAAGATGAAGATTTAAGAGGAGTATTTTTAGTTTTTGCTTTAACAGATAATAGAAGGGTCAATAATAGAATTTATCAGTTAGCAGATGAAAATAATATTTTAATTAATGTAGCAGATAGTTTAGAAGAATCCACTTTCACTTTGCCTTCTATAATCAAGCGGGGAGATTTATTATTAACTATTTCTACTGGAGGAAGTTTACCTGCTTTATCAAAAGAGATTAGAAGAAACTTAGAAGAGGAATTTGGTTTAGAATATAGCACTTTTTTAGCTATGTTGAAAAGAATTAGGCCTATAATCTTAAAAGAGATTGATGATAAAGAAGAAAGAAGAAAGATTTTTAGAAGTTTAGCTGATTTAAGATTAATAGAACAATTCACTCAAGATAAAGAAGCTGCTTTAGATGAAGTTAAATCTATCTTAGGTGATAATATCGCTAAAAAGCTATTTTTAGATTGAGATTAATAGCTAGGGTTTATATTAGTATATTTTAGTGAGAAAGAAGAATTATTATATTTTAAAGGCTGCTTAATATAATAGCAAATAATTAATTTATACTATAAAACAGAGTAAAATGATCAGAATACTATGCTTCAATACTTGGATTTTAATATTCTCAAGGATGAATTTATATATTTTATTTGAGAAATTAGTCTTTAAGTTATAGAATGATTTTATAGGATAATAATTAATAACTTCAGAGAAACTGATATAGATAAGATAGATTTTATTTTATGTAGTTGGATATGATTTTAATAAGGAGGAATAGATTTTGGAAATAAGTATAGGTACTAGAAAGAGCCAATTGGCTATAGCCCAAAGCCAACTTGTAGCAGATGAATTGAAAAATAATTTCCCCGATTATCAATTTAATTTAAAGAAGATGAGTACCAAAGGTGATAGAATTACCGACAGAGCATTAATAGATATTGGTGGCAAAGGATTATTTATTAAAGAAATAGAGTTAGCTTTATTGAAAGGAAATATTGATTTAGCCATACATAGTTTAAAGGATGTTCCAAGTCAGATAGCAGATCAGTTTGAGATTGTAGCTACTCCTAAGCGAGCTAATCCCTTGGATGTTTTAATCTCAAAGGAAGATCAGACTTTAGATCAATTGGCAAAAGGAGCTAAAATTGGGACAGGGAGTTTAAGAAGAAGAGCACAACTGTTGAATTATCGACCTGATTTAGAAGTGGTAGCGATTAGAGGAAATATTGATACTAGGATTAAGAAGTTATCTAGTGAAGATTTAGATGGGATTATTTTAGCTGCTGCTGGTTTAGAGAGAATGGGTTGGGAGGATAAAATCACCCAATACTTAGATCCGGAAATATCTTTACCTGCAGTTGGACAGGGGGCTTTAGCTTTGGAAGTTAAGAGGGATAATTACAGTATTAAGGAGGTTATTAAGAAGATAAATGATAGAGATACTTTTGATGCTATTAGAGCTGAACGGGCTTTTTTAGGTTATTTAGAAGGCAGTTGCAAGGTGCCAATAGGAGCTTATGCAGATCTTGAAGGTGATAGTCTAGTAGTAGATGGTATGGTAGCAAGTGTAGATGGAAGTAGATTACTTAGAGCTAAAGTTAGAGGTTTAAGAAGTGAAGCCAAAGAATTAGGAGTTAAATTAGCAAAAGAGTTGGTTGAACAGGGAGCTTCAGAGATTTTAGCCGAGATTAAGGGGGCAGGATAATGTCAGGAAAAGTATTTTTAGTTGGAGCAGGACCTGGGGATGAAGGGTTGATTACGGTTAAAGGGTTGGAAGCAATAAAAGAAGCCGATGTAATCTTATATGATAGATTAGCCAACCCAAGCTTATTAGAGTATAGACAAGAATCAGCTGAATTATTTTATGTAGGAAAAAAAGCCAAACACCACTATAAAACTCAGGATCAAATTAATCAATTATTAATTGAAGAAGCTAAAAAAGGAAAGATAGTTACTCGCTTAAAAGGAGGAGACCCCTTTATTTATGGGCGGGGTGGAGAAGAGGGAGAAGAATTAGTTAAGGCAGGGGTAGATTTTGAAGTAGTACCTGGAATTACTTCGCCAATAGCTGTACCGGCTTATGCTGGGATCCCTTTAACTCATCGAGATTATAACTCTTCAGTAGCTTTTGTTACTGGGCATGAAGATCCTAATAAGGATGAGCCTAGTGTTGATTGGCAGCAATTAGCTACAAGTGTAGGTAATTTGGTAATATTGATGGGCGTGGGGAATTTGTCCAAAATTGTTCCTGAACTGATTGCAGGTGGGCGTAATCCTAAAACTCCAGTTGCACTAATAAGGTGGGGGACAAGGCCTGAACAAAAGACTTTAGTTGGAACTTTGGAGAATATAGTTGAGAAAGTAGAGAATGATAACTTTAAACCACCAGCAATTATAGTTGTAGGAGAGGTGGTAAATCTAAGAGAAGACTTAAATTGGTTTGAGAATAAAGCTTTATTTTCTAAAAAAATTGTAGTAACTAGACCAACTAAGCAGGCCAAAGGATTTTATCAAGCTTTATTAAAAGAAGGAGCAGAAGTAATAAAAGCACCAGCAATTGAGATAGCTCCACCGGTTGATTATACAAATCTAGATCATAGTTTAGAGCAACTTTCAACTTATGATTGGATTATTTTTACTAGTATTAATGGGGTTAAAGCGGTTATGAAACGTTTGTTTGAGTTAGGAAAAGATGTTAGGGCTTTAGCAGGTGTCAAGATTTCTGCTATAGGACCTAAGACTGCAGCTGAAGTAGAGTCTTATGGTTTGCGAGTAGATTATATTCCTGATTCTTATGTAAGTGAGAGCATCTTATCTGGATTTGAAGGAGAAGATCTAAGTAATAAACGCTTCTTATTGCCTAGAGCAGATATTGCCAGAGAGGTACTAATAGAGGGGTTGAAAGATTTAGGTGCAAAAGTTAATAATGTTGTAGCTTACCGTACTATTCCAGGTTCAGGAAATGAGAATTTAACAAGAAGATTATCAGAGGGTGAAGTTGATCTGTTGACCTTTACCAGTTCCTCAACAGTACATAACTTCATTAAATATTTAGGAGAAGACTATGAAGAGTTAGTCTCAGATGTCAAAGTAGCCTGTATTGGTCCGGTTACAACTCAGACAGCTAGAGAATATAATTTAAATATTGAGATCATTGCTAAAGAATATACAATAGAAGGATTGTTAGCTGCAATAAAAACTTATTATTCTAAAAAGCACAAGTTTGATAATTGATATATAGAAATTTTGAAATCCCTATTTAATTATTACCTGGATTTATCATTAATTATTAATGGCTAAAGGCGGTAACTATTATGATAGAACTTTCTAAATTATTGGGTATTGGGGATTTTTATGGTGATAGATTAGGTTATCATCAAGATGCTAATCAATATGGGGATTTTAGGCCACAGGCTGAATCTGCTCATGATAATTTTGGGCATATGATCCAGCCTGCTATTTGACAGATAAAGAGATAGGAAGGTTAGTAAGTAGTGAAAGATGATTAAGGAGGTAAAGATATGGATTTAATACATAGACCACGTCGATTAAGAACTACAGCAGGAATTAGAAATTTAGTACGAGAAACAAAATTAAATAAAGAAGATTTTATCTATCCACTTTTTGTAATTGGAGGAGAAGATATTAAAGAAGAGATACCTTCTATGCCAGGGAATTATCATTTTTCTCTAGATCAGTTAATGATAGAGGTAGAAGAGGTTGTAAAATTGGGCATTGGAGGTATATTATTATTTGGGATTCCAGACCATAAAGATGAGATAGGTTCTAGTGCTTGGTCAGAAGGTGGAATTGTACAACAAGCATGCCGTAAGATTAAAGAGGAATATCCAGAACTATTGTTGATCACAGATGTTTGTTTATGCCAATATACTAGCCATGGACATTGTGGAACTCTTGAAGATGGTTGTTTATTAAATGATCCAACTCTTGAAAATTTAGCTAAAGTGGCTTTATCCCATGCTAAGGCAGGAGCAGATATGGTAGCACCTTCAGATATGATGGATGGGCGAGTTATTGCTATTAGAGAGAAATTAGATCAAGCTTGCTATGATGATGTAGCAATTATGTCTTATTCTGCTAAATATGCTTCGGCTTTTTATGGACCATTTCGTGATGCAGCTCATTCGGCACCTAAACAAGGAGATCGTAAATCTTATCAGATGGATCCTGCTAATAGTGATGAAGCTTTACGTGAAATGAAGTTAGATTTAGATGAAAGTGCCGATATTATAATGGTCAAACCAGCTTTAGCTTATCTAGATATCATTAGAAGGGCTAAGGATAACTTTATTACTCCTATTGCCGCTTATAATGTTAGTGGGGAGTATGCAATGATTAAGGCTGCTGCTGAGAAGGATTGGGTTAATGAAAAGGCAATAGTTTTAGAGATGTTAACTAGTATTAAACGAGCAGGAGCAGAGATTATAATTACATACTGGGCCAAAGATGCAGCCAAGTGGATAAATGATTATTAAGAGTTAGAATAGTGATGTTTTATTATTAAATTTAATAATAAAAGCTCTTAATAGATAACATTACTTTATATAGTATAGAAGAATTAAAAAAAAGACAGGCCTGAAATGTTTTGCAGAAGATGAATGAGTTTCTAAGAAGAATGATAGATTATTTTTAAAATTTGGAGGTATAGTATGTCAAAGTCTGTAGATCTTTTTTCAGAAGCGAAAAAATTTATTCCAGGTGGGGTTAATAGTCCAGCTAGAGCTTTTAAGGCTGTTAATAATGATCCTATCTTTATTGAGAGAGGAAAAGGTTCTTTAATTTATGATGTAGATGGTAATGAATATATAGATTATGTTGGATCTTGGGGGCCAATGATCTTAGGTTATAATGATCCAATAGTAATTGAAGCTTTGCAACGACAATTAATGAAAGGTACTAGTTTTGGAGCACCAACTGAATTAGAAACTACCTTGGCAGCTATGGTGGTAGATGCTATCGATTCCATTGATAAAGTAAGGATGGTTAATTCAGGAACAGAAGCTACTATGAGTGCTTTGCGTTTGGCTAGAGGATATACTGGTAGAGATAAGATAGTAAAAATGGAAGGTTGTTACCATGGCCATGGTGACAGCCTATTAGTGGAGGCTGGTTCTGGGCTGACTACCTTAGGAATTGCAGGTAGTCCAGGAATACCTGATCAGATTGCTAATGAAACTATAGTAGTTCCTTATAATGATTTAGATATTCTTGAGAAGGTTTTTGAAAATTATGGTGATGAGATAGCTGCTGTTATTTTAGAGCCTGTTACAGGTAATATGGGAGTTATTGCTCCTAAAGTAGGTTATCTAGAGAGGCTAAGAGAGGTAACAGATAAGTATGGATCTTTGTTGATTTTTGATGAGGTAATGACTGGATTTAGATTGGCTTATGGTGGGGTCCAAGAAATTTATGGTGTAGAGCCTGATTTAACTACTTTAGGTAAGATTATTGGTGGTGGATTGCCAGTAGGTGCTTATGGAGGAAAAGCAGAGATTATGAATTGCGTTGCTCCAGAAGGAGGAGTTTATCAAGCTGGTACTTTATCAGGTAATCCTTTAGCTATGACAGCAGGAATTACTACCTTGAGATTATTACAAAGGGCTAATACTTATGATTATTTAGAACAGAAAGCAGAAATTTTAGAAGAAGGGTTTAAAGCTAATATAAAGGAATTGAATATAGATGCTACTTTTTCTAGAGTAGGATCAATGTTTACTATATTTTTTGGACCAGGTCAAGTAAAAGACTATAAGAGCGCCCAAAGTTCCAACACAGATGCTTTTGCTATTTATTTTAATAGGATGTTAGAAGAAGGAATTTATCTACCCCCTTCTCAATTTGAAGCTAATTTTATTTCTTTAGCTCATAATGATAGGGATTTGGATAAGACTATAGCAGCAAATTATAAAGCACTAAAGGAAGTTAAGGAAAATATTTTAAAATAACCTTATTGTCATTTGTACTGAAAGTTTTTTAATAGAGTGCTTATTATAAGTTGATAGAAATGACTTATGTTTGAATTTTATTGATTTCTAGTTTCTTTATATTAATCTATAATTAAATTATAAAGTATTATTATTACAAAGAAAGGTGGTTGCTTAAAATGAAAAAAGGAATAGTATTATTGAGTCATGGTAGTAAATCACCTACAGCTAATCAGGAACTAGTTGATTTAAGTAGTCAATTAGAAGAGAGTTTAGATATTCCTGTAAAGGGTGCAAATCTACAATTTTCAAAGCCAGATTTTTGGAAAGCTGTAGATGAGTTAATAAGTTTAGAAGTTAAAGAGATAATTATTATACCTTTATTTATATTTGCAGGAAAACATGTAAAAAAAGATATTCCTAATTTAATTTCTAAAGCTGAAGAAAGATATTCTAAAATTAAATTTACTTCAACTAATCACTTAGCTGCTAATAATGACTTATTGAAAAAGTTAATTGCTTCTAAATTGAATATTTTATAAAAACTTAGAGTTTTGATTTTTATTAAATTAGATATTAATTTCAATCCCATTAATTTCTTTTGCGAAGAATTATATATGTTGATAAAATATTTATAGCTATACTAGGAGGGAGGCTAGAAAAGATGGGCAATAAAAGAAATTTTATTTCTAGTTTAGAGATTCTATATAATACCGAAATAATCAAAGAAAAAGATGAGGATAAAATAGAGATTAAATCTTTTTATTTAGAAGCTTTAAAGAATGTTTCTTCTGAAAGTTATGAAATTAAAGATAAAGCTGAAAGCTTAGTTGATAAAGGAAAAATTTCGGAGATAAAAGAGAGTATTGATAATAATAATTTAGAAGATAAAATTAAAAGCTTCCCTGTTATTAAATTTATCGTTGACTTTTTAGAAAGAGAGCCACAGAATTAGGATAAATTAAATAATAAAAACCCTAGCAATGCTAGGGTTTTTATTATTTAATTTATTGTTTATTCGCTAGATTATTCTCATATTCATTTATCATACGCTTAACCATTTCACCACCAACAGATCCACATTCGCGAGAAGTTAAATTTCCCCAATAGCCAGATTTATAATCATCAGAGATATTAAGGTTTTCAGCCACTTCTAATTTAAACTTGTCTAAAGCCTGTTTGGCCATGGGATTTAATAATTTATTACTATTGTTTCTGATAGACATTTTAAATTCCTCCTTTAAATATCTATTTTAGTTAATAGTAATAACTTAATCATTAGCAGATGATAGTTTGGAAGCATTCTAACAGTTGGGGATTTTTTTATTTAGCTGAGGTAATCTTTTGCCCATTAGTCGTATTATTCTCATATTTATTTATCATACGCTTAACCATTTCACCACCAACAGATCCACATTCGCGAGAAGTTAAATTTCCCCAATAGCCAGATTTATAATCATCAGATATATTAAGGTTTTCAGCCACTTCTAATTTAAACTTATCTAAAGCTTGTTTAGCCATTGGGTTAAGCAATCTATTACTATTGCTTCTAATAGACAATTTTTCACCTCCTCTTTTATTTTATATTACTATTATTTCTCTTAAAATTAAATTGATACAAGTTAAGTTTTATATAAAATAATTCAATCACCTAAAATTGTTTATAAAATATTATTGTGGATATAATATCTAAATTAAAATATTATAGATTCTTAAATTTTTAAATTTTCAGTTGTAATAAATTTTTTGATATTTTTAATCTTATTTTGTACTTGATGTAGATAGTTATTATTGTCAAAGAATTGATAATTGGATTCAATAATCTTTATTGCTCCTTTAATACTGGTCTTTAGGTTTAAGATAGAGATATGATAATCTGCTTTTACACTCTCTTTTATTTCTTCTCTTATTGCAAGGCCCATACTAAGAGCTATTTTAGAGTCTTGAGCTATATGTAAAGGTATATCTATTATTTCTTTAAGAGATTCAGGATCTTTGAATTTTTTATTTTGATTAATTTTAAAGGCGATAACATCTTTATCAATATAATTGAGAAGATTTTCTTCTATCTTGTTTAATCTTTCTTCTTCTATAGTTGCTATATTGCTGACCTGATAAGCAAGTTTAAGTAAAGCAGCTCCCAATAAAGCTGTGGTAGCAATTGTTGATCCTCCTGCTGGAACAGGATTTTTTGTACTACTGATGAGTTGACTAAATTCTTTAATTGATTTATCTATAATAATTTTTAATCTCCCCTTCTTATTCTGGTTTATAGTTTATTAAATTATATATTAGCTCAGTTGATAAGTAAAAGATATTTTTGAATTTCTTATTACTATTTTTTGGTATTAGGTTTAAGAGGTAGGCTTTAGGATTTACCTATCTCCTGATTTCTAAACTATCACTTTTTTTGTTTATAACGATAGATTTAGATTTAATTCTAAGATTGGATATTTCTAAAAATAGTTTTATCTTTTTAATTATGGTCAATTTAAATATTATTGTCTATTAAAAAGAGGAAAATTGTCTAAAGTTATAGAAAAATATAATAACCCAACTATTCAAAGATAGGAGATTTATTTATTTCTAATATCAATTTGTTGTATGAACTTATTTTATCTATCAGCACCTAATTTTTCTGGGAAGCAGGGATTTTAGTTATAATAATGATTATTTTAATTTAATGAATTATTCTAGTAGAGTTATAAGAAAATTTCATAAAGTAAAAATCTTTTCAGATTATGATGATAAGGAGATGATAGCTAATTAGAATATCAAATATACTTAAAGCTTAGATTTTTAATTAGTAATTTATAAAGTATGTTAATTGTTACATTGAGTTAATTATGGGAGGGATAAGATGAAGCTAATTAATAAGATTAATCTCAGAAATAAGGTTTTGCTGACATTAGTTTTGGGCTTAGTTATTGCTTTGCTTAGTATTAATATGTTAATAAATTTGAAATTTACTAAATTTCAAGCCGGGGAGATAAATAGTTCTAACTTAATTCAATTAAAAGGAAGCTTATTAACCTTTTCTTCTATTTTTATAGTAGTTGCGATATTAATTATTGGTATTTTTATGTTGGGGATAGTTAGGCAGATTAGAGTAAATTTAGAAAAAGTCAATTCAGCACTTGTTAAGGTGACTGGAGGAGACTTATCTATAAGATTACCTCTAGATGTTAAAGGTGAATTTAGTGGAATCTTTGAAGCTCTGAATAACTTAGTCCAGCAACAAAATAATTTAATCACTAGAGTATCAGAGGATTCAGAAAACCTATTATTATATAGTGAGATATTATCTGCTAGTACTGAAGAAGGAAATGCTGCTATAGAAACAACTAATAGATTAATTGAAGATATATCAGCTAGTATTGAAGAAGTTTCAGCTAGTAGTGAAGAAGTGACAAGCTTTGCCGATGAATCTACTTCACAGGCTAATATTGGTAGAGAAAATATGTTAGAAACTGTAGATAAGATGAGAAGTATTAGTCAAGAGGTTCAAGGAGCAGTTACTTTGATTGAAGATTTAAATGAAAATACACAAGAAATTGGACAAATAGCAGAGTTAATCAATAATATTGCTGATCAGACAAATTTATTAGCTTTAAATGCAGCAATTGAAGCAGCTCGAGCTGGAGAACATGGACATGGTTTTACAGTGGTAGCAGATGAGATTAGAGAATTGGCTGAGGAGACAGCTAAAGCTACTTCTAATGTTAAGGATTTAATCGAAAATACTAGAGATAATTCTAAAAAAGTTATTAAATCTATTAAAGAGGTAGAAGAGAAGACTGCTGAAGGTCAAAAAATTACTGAAGAGACAAATCAAGTCTTTAGTTTAATAGAAGAAGCAAGTGAAGAGACAGCTGCTCAGATTGAGCAGATAGCTTATGCTGCACAAGATTTAGTGAAAAGCAGTGAAGATTTAATGTCTGCATCAAATGATATAGAAGATATGTCAGAAGAAATAAACAATTCTTCTCAAGATTTAGAAGAGAAAGCTGTAGATTTAAAGTCAATTGTTGATGATTTTAATATTGAACAGAGTCAAGGTGAAAATAATGGAACTAAATGGAACAGGAAATATGAAGTTGGAGTTGAGAAGATAGATACACAGCATCAAGGTATTTTTGAGAAAGCAAATTACTTATTAGAGGCATATAAAAATCAAAATGGAGAAGGCGAGATTAAAGAAGTATTAGACTTTTTAGTTGATTATATTGACAAGCACTTTAGAGATGAAGAAGAAATTCAACGGAAATATAATTATCCTGACTATGAAAATCATAAGCGAATACATCATAACTTTGAAAAAGCAGTTCAAGATGTTATAGATAATTATAATGAAACTATGAATACTAGCTCATTAATGAAATTAAATAAGATGGTTACTGGTTGGTTAATAGAGCATATTAAAAGGGAAGACCAAAAGTTGGCTAAACATATAAAGATGATAGAAGATGAATAAATAGAATAAGTACTTAGATTGTAAGTTTATAAATTAAGACCTCTTCACTATAGTGAAGAGGTCTTAATATTTGTAGGGGATAAAACAATTGAGCTAAGATATTTTTAATTATTAATATAGATTTTTGCTATTGTATTATTTATGAAATATAATCACATACTATTATTAATTTTAGTTTAAAAAAAGGAGGAGATTATGAAAAGAAGATTTACTAGCAAATACTTAATTTTATTCTTAGTAGGAATAACTATAGCTGTTTTTGGTGGATGTACTCAACAGCAAGAAGAAATTCCAAAGGAGAATAATCCAGCAGAATATAAGCTTAAAGACTTAAATGAACAGTTAGTTATGGGAACTCTCTGGTATCAGACAGCAGCAGAGATGAGAGCTTTGTCTTATCAAGCCTTTAATATGGCTAAATTGATATTTGATAATGATTTAAAAAATAATACTTCCAGGGAGAAGAGAGCAGTTATTGTTGATGTTGATGAGACAGTATTAGATAACAGTCCCTATGAAGCATATTTGGTAGGAAAGAATATATCTTACCCTAAAGGTTGGGATGACTGGGTTAATTCTGCTCAAGCAAAGGCATTGCCTGGAGCAATAGATTTCTTGAATTATGTAGTTGATAATGGAGGGGATGTATTTTATATAACTAATCGTAAGTCTCACTTAGAAGAGGCTACTGTTAAGAATTTGAAAGACTTGAAATTTCCTCAGGCAGATTCAGAACATGTATTGACTAGAACAGATACATCAGATAAAGAGCCTAGAAGGAAGGTAGTAGATCAAAATCATCGTATTATTCTCTTGATGGGCGATAATTTAAATGATTTTAAAAATGCTTTTGCAGATAAAAGGATACAAGAGCGCTTTGATGTTGTAGATCAATATAAGAGTAAATTTGGAGGAGAATTCATTTTGCTCCCAAATCCAATGTATGGCGAATGGGAAGGAGCAGTTTATGATTATAATTGGGATAGAAGCCCAGAAGCTAAGAGTAAAGCACGTAAGGAGAATTTAAAGCAATGGAAGAATAATGAGTAGAATATTTTTAGTAAGTATATAATTTGTATCTAGTCTTCTTTTTTACAATATAATTATTTTATTTAGGCTTACAACCTTAAGGTTGTAAGCCTTTGTTTTATATTACTTATAATAATTATTAAGATCTACTAATATTTTTTATTTCTCCAATATTAGTAAAAAATTTCAAAAGGAGATATCAGCAAAATAGTTATTGACATATGCTCATAATATAGTTATAATAATCATATAAAATAAGGTGGTGAATTGCTTATGAGTAATTATGTGGAAGAATTAATTAATTCAATAGCTCAAGAGCTGAATAATACTTTAACAGTTCAGAGAAAACATATTTTAGCGGTACTAATTAAAAATAGAGACAAACATTTATCAGCAGAGGATATATATAATTTAGTAAAAAGTGATTATGAGAGTATAGGAATTGCAACAGTCTATCGTAGTTTGGATTTGTTTAAAAATAATGGAGTTATTTCTAAAATAAACATAGGTGATATATTTAAATATGAATTTATTTTTCAGGAGAAAGAAAAGCATCATCATCTGATCTGTAAAAAATGTGGAGCAATTATAGATGTTCAAGGTTTACTAGTAGACAATCTCAGTCAAAAATTAAGAATAGACAAGGGTTTTGAATGTTTTGATTCTTATGTATCTATCAAAGGTTATTGTGCAAAATGTTCTGAGAATGAATAACTTTTAGTAAGTGGGGAAGATGTAAGAAATAGACATATGACCAAAAAGTTATTGACATATGTTCGAAATGAAGATATAATAATTATAAATCAAGTTATGAACTAATGTTAAAAATAAAGGGGAGGAACTTAAATGAAGATTGCAGTAACAGCTAGTAATAATAGTGCTTTAAGTGTTAAAGTTGATCCTAGATTTGGAAGAGCACCTTATTTTGCAATAATTGATTTAAATCATGATAAAGTTGATTTTATTGATAATGTAGCTAAAAATGCTTCTGGAGGGGCAGGCATTCAAGCTGCTCAAACCATAGTAGATCAAGGTGTTGAAGGGATAATTACTGCTAATGTTGGACCAAAAGCCTTTGATGTTTTAGATAAGGCTAGTATTAAAGTATACCCTATTAAAGAAAAAACAATTGAAGAAGCAATTATTAAATATAAAAATAAAGAATTAAAAGAGGTAGCTGCGCCTACTAATGCAGGACATCATGGAATGTAGGTGAATAAAATGAAGCTTACTGTATTGAGTGGAAAAGGTGGTACAGGTAAAACTACTGTTTCTACTAATTTAGCTTTATCATTAGATAATGTTCAATTTTTTGATGCAGATGTAGAAGAACCTAATTCGTATATCTTTATTAAGCCTGATTTTGGGCGAGATTATCAACAAGTATTAAGAAAAGTACCAATAGTTGAGCAAAATAGATGTACTGCCTGTCGCAAATGTGTTGATTTTTGTGAATACAATGCTTTAGTATTATTGTCAGAAGAAGTTCTTGTTATTGAAGAGATGTGCCATAGTTGTGGAGGATGTAAGTATATTTGTCCTGAAGATGCAATTAGCGAAAAGGATAAAGAAGCAGGTAAAATTAAAGTTGATAAATCAGTTAATGGAATGGAGTTTTGGCAAGGGGAGCTAAATATTGGTGAAGCTTCAGCAGTACCTGTAATTGAGGCTTTAAATCAAAATATTTCTCAAAACAAAACTGTAATTATGGATGCTCCTCCAGGAACTACTTGCCCGACAATAGCAGCAATTACTGATGCTGACTATTGTATTTTAGTAACAGAACCAACACCTTTTGGGTTACATGATTTAAAAATGGCAGTAGAAGTCGTTAAAGAATTAGCTAAACCTTATGGAATTATAATTAATCGTTCAGAAGAGGAAGCTGATAAGTTAATTGAAGAATATGCTATTGATGAGAATAGTGATATTTTACTTAAGATTCCTTTTAAGCGAGAAATTGCTGAACTATATTCAGAAGGAATTTCTTTTGTAGAAGAGATGCCTGAATGGAAAGAGAAATTTAAAGAAGTTTTTGCTCAAATTGAGCAGGTGATTAAATGAAAAAATTAACAGTTATCAGTGGAAAAGGTGGGACAGGTAAGACGACAGTAACTGCTAATTTAGCAGCTTTAGCTTCTAATTTAGTCTTAGCTGATTGTGATGTAGATGCTCCTAATATGCATCTGTTAATGAAGCCTGAAGTGATTAAAGCAGATATTTTTAAAGGGGCAAAAGTAGCTGTTAAAGATAATGATAAATGTGTTGATTGTGGTTTATGTAAAGAATTATGTAATTTTAAAGCTATAACATCTAAGTTTGAAGTAGATGAAATGCGTTGTGAAGGATGTGGGTTGTGTGTAGCTAAATGCCCTACTCAGGCTTTTGAACTAAAGCTAGAAGAGACTGGGGATTTATATAGGTCTAAAACTAAATTTGCTCCAATGACTCATGCTAAGCTAAAGGTAGGAGCTGAAAATTCGGGTAAGTTAGTAAGTAAAGTAAAAGAGAATGCAGAAGAGATAGCAAAAGTTGAGAATAAAGAGTTGCTCTTAATTGATGGATCACCAGGGGTAGGATGTCCAGTAATTGCTTCAATTAATGGTGTTGATTATGTATTAATTGTTACTGAACCTACTAAATCTGGTCTTGCTGATTTAAAGCGAGTACTAAAAGTAGTTAAGCATTTTAAGATAGCAGCTATGGTAGCAATTAATAAATATGATTTGAATTTAGCTTTGACTGCTGAAATAGAAGAATATTGCAGGAGAAAAGATATATCTGTAATCGGAAAAATTCCCTTTTCCCCTAAAATTGTAGATGCAATGAGACAAGGAAAATTAATAGTAGAGTATGCTGCTAAGAGTCCCGTTAGTGCTGCAATTGGAAATATAATGGATAATTTAGAATTTATAATTGATAATTAAAAATATTACTTTCAAGTAATAAATTCAAGTGATTTAAAATCAGATTTAATCACGAATTAACACTAATAGCCACGAATCAAAAATTTATGGGGATTTAAATTAAAGCAACTTGAAGATAAAAGCAAGTAGAAATTAATAGCTATAAAATATAGTTCTTAAAGTCTAGATTAGTCTATAATTTATCTGTTTTTATCAGTGTTAATTCAGCTCTGGACTACTTCCTCAAGAGGAAAACCTCTTCCTTCAGGGTGCGTGGCTAAAAGTATCTTTGTTTCAAAATGTTTCATTGAGATAGTTCAAATATTATTAACTAAAGGAGAGTGTTAATTATGAAAATATTAGCAATACCTACAGAGGGAGATCAGGTTTCTGCTCATTTTGGGAGATGTAGTCAATTTACCATTGTTAAAAGTGAAGGTGGAGAGATTAAAGCTAAAGAAAAGATAGATAACCCAGGTCATGAACCTGGATTTTTGCCAAGATTTCTTAATCAAGAGCATAATGTAGATGTGATTTTAGCAGGAGGTATGGGAAGAAGAGCTAAAGATATTTTTGATGCTAATAATATTGAAGTAGTTAGTGGAGCTAGTGGATTAATAGATGATGTAATAAATCTATATCTTAAAGATAGTTTAGATACTGAAGAAGATATTTGTGAGCATGACCATGAAGACCATGATTGTGATCATTAATAAAGAATAATTAACAATTGACAGTGTACAGTTTATAATTTAAAGAGAAAAACATAGTTCTATAACTTTTTTGTGAAGACATAGAGATAAGGGGATATTAGGATAATTTAGTAACAAGCAACAAGTAACAAATAATCAGTAAGTAGTAAGTAAATTAATTAATTTGTTACCTGTCACTAGTTATTGCTTACTATCTACCTACTGTCTTAATATCTCCATTAAGTGATACTTCTGATTTTTTGCTAACTGTGCATAATTTCTATAATAAAGTAGAGAGAGGGATATAATGGATAAATTATATAAATCAAAGGAAAAAGGCTGGTTTGAACTTGAACATGGTCTAATTCAAGAAAAGATGATAGCGATTACAAGTGGTAAAGGTGGAGTAGGGAAATCTACAGTTACTGCTAATCTTGCTTTTGCTTTGAATAAATTAGGTAAAAAGGTTGGAGTAATAGATGCTGATATTTATGGTTTTAGTATACCTAGAATTATGGGTTTAAAAGAGAAACCTCGGGGAAGAAATGAGGAAGAGATAATTCCTCCTCAAGTTGAAGGGATTAAGGTTATGTCCATGGGTTCTATGGTAACAGAAGATAAAGCAATTATTTGGCGTGGGCCTATGTTATTAGGAGTATTAAAGCAATTTATGCAAGAGGTAATATGGGGTGAACTAGATTATCTATTATTTGATTTACCTCCAGGAACTGGTGATATGACTTTAAATATAATGCAACAAATATCTGATGCTGATGTTATGGTAGTGACTACTCCTCAAGCGGCGGCAGCTAATGTAGCGGTTAGGGTAGGGAATATGGCTAAACAACTTGATACTAATATTATTGGTGTTATAGAAAATATGTCTTACTATGAGTGTTTAGAGTGTGGGAAGAAAGAATATATTTTTGGTAAAAATGGGGGAGGAAGAATAGCTGATAACTTAGGTACAAAGTTGTTAGGAGAATTACCATTACTTCCTAAAATCAGGGAAGGCAGTGATCAGGGATCTTCAATAATTTTAACAGAGCCTGAATCTAAAGTTAGTCAAGAGTTTAAGAAGATAGCTAGACAGATTGTTAAATAAAAATAATGGCGTAAATTTACGCCATTATTTTTATTTTTATCTTTAATATAGGATTAATAAAGGAGATGATTTTAGTTTTTAGTAAGAAAGAGGATAGGAGGTTTATTATGAAATCTTATCAATATCAGCATAGGGTACAGTATTATGAAACTGATCAAATGGGAATAGTTCATCATTCTAATTATATCAAATGGTTTGAATCAGCAAGAAACGAGTATTTACGAAAGCAAGGTATTAGTTGTCAAGAATTAGAGGAACTTGGGGTTTTATTACCAGTTATAGATGTTAATTGTTCTTATAGGCAAAGGACTTATTATGATGACTTAGTTCTTATTAAGGTTTTTATTAAAGAATTAAGGAGAGTTACAATTACTTTTGCTTATGAAATTAAAAAAGGTGAAGAATTATTAGTGGCAGGAAGTACTAAACAGTCTTTTGTTAATAAAGATTTTAAACCTTTTTCTTTACAGCGAGAAAAGCCACAAATTTGGAAAATGATATCTAATGAATAAAATGAGGAGGGTTATTAAAAATGATATCTTTGAAAATCAGAAAATTAGGAGATCCAGTTTTAAGAACTGAAGCTAAAGAGATAATAGAGGTTAACGGCAAGATTAGAGATTTATTATATAGAATGGCAAAAAATGTATCAAGCAGATGGAGTAGGATTAGCTGCTCCTCAGGTGGGAATTAGTAAGCAAATAGTTGTTATTGATATTGGGCAAGGAATAATTGAATTAATCAATCCTAAAATTATTGAGAAATCAAAGAAGACTTTTATAGATCAAGAAGGTTGTTTAAGTATCCCTAATCAAACCGGAAAAGTAGAGAGAAATTATAAAGTTAAGGTAAGAGCTTTAAATAGGTTTGGAGAAAAAATTGAATTAGAAGGTAAAGGCTTGTTATCCCGAGCTTTTCAACATGAGATTGATCATCTTAAAGGGGTTTTATTTATTGATAGAGTAATTTAAATTTTGAGAGGAGTAAATTATGGAGTTAAGATTGGATTGCTTACCTTGTATTTTTAGACAAACCTTAGAAGGAAGTAGAATGGCAACAGAAGATGAAGCTCTAATTAGAGAAATTTTGAATGAATATGCCCAACTAATACCTAAGCTTGATTCTAAGGAGAAAGCACCTGCTATTGTGGGGAAGGTACATCAGATTATTAAGGAGAAGACTGGGGTAGCTGATCCATATCAGAAATTTAAAGAAGAACATATGAAACTAGCTTTAAACTTATATCCTAAAGTAAAGAAAATAATTAAAGATGCTACAGATTCTTTGCAAGGAGCTTTAATTATGGCTGCTACAGGTAATTCTATTGATGCTGGGCTTTTTTCTAAGGTTAATATCAAAGATCAGATTGAAGATGCCTTAGAAAATGGATTTGTTCAAAGTGATTTTGAATTATTCAAAGAAAAATTAAAGTCTGAGGCTAAGGTCTTAATTATTGGCGATAATGCTGGGGAAGCTATCTTTGATAAATTATTAATAAAGGAGTTAAATAAGTTTGGGGTTGAGATTACTTATGCTACTCGAGAAGTACCTGTTTTAAATGATGTAAGCATTAAAGAAGCCAAAGAGATTGGTCTTGATCAGATAAGTAAATTAATATCTAGTGGTTGTAAAACACCAGGTACAATACTTAATAATACTACTCAAGAATTTAGGTTAGCTTATCAACAAGCAGATATAATAATTAGTAAAGGTCAAGGAAATTTAGAAGGATTATCATCAGTTTCAGCACCTATCTTCTTCTTATTAAAAGCAAAATGTAATTTGGTTGCTCGAATACTAGATGTTAATGAAGGGGATTTAGTATTTAGATTTAAAAAGCAAAAGGAGCGATTAGATTGAGTTCAGAGAGTATCAAGGTTAAGATTTTAGTAGAGAATAGGGTAGCAAAAGAGAATTTATTAGCTGAACACGGACTTTCCTTTTTAATTAGTTATCAAGGGAAAAATTATTTATTTGATACAGGTCAAGGTTTAGCTTTAATGCATAACATCAAGGCTTTAGGTATTGAAGTTTCTGATATAGATGGGGTTATATTAAGTCATGGTCATTATGATCATGGAAATGGATTAAAAGATATTTTAACTTTAAATCCTGAACTTGAAGTTTATGCTCATCCAGAATCATTTAGGGTTAAATACTCCAAAAAGGGAGATGATTTAGTCTTACGAGGTTTAAATATAAACAGAGAAGAGATTAAAAATTTTAATTCTATTGAAGAGGCTACAGAGATTGTTGAAGGATTATGGTTAACTGGTGAGATTAAAAGAAGAAATAATAGAGAAATAATTTCTAAAAGTTTTAGAAAAGAGTTCTTAGGAAAGGTTGAACAGGATGACTTTAGTGATGAGCAGGCAGTATTTATTGAAACTGATCGGGGTTTAGTAGTTTTATTAGCTTGTACCCATGCTGGAGTAATTAATACTTTAGAGCAGATTAAAAGAGTTACTAATGGTCAAAAGATTCATGCTATTCTTGGTGGGATGCATTTAATTAATGTTAGTCAAAAGCGAATTAATGAGATTGTTGACTATTTAGATCACTTAGATTTTGAATTGATTGTACCTTTACATTGTACTGGATTTAAAGCTATGAAGGCAATGACTGAGAAGTTTAGGGATAAAGTGAAAGTAGGACAAGTTGGGAAAGAATTTATCTTTTAATATATTGGAGGAGAAATAATGAAAAAAGAGTTAGAAACTTTGAAGAATTGTATACAGCCTAGACCTAATTTAATAGTATCTTGTCGTGATCAAAAAGGAAAAGATAATGCTTTAGCTGTAGCATATGCAGGTAATTGTAGTTATGATCCACCAATGCTTATGGTGGGGATTGTTCCTTCCCGTTACTCTTATAGTATAGTTAAGGAAACAGGAGTTTTTGTAGTTAATTTGGTTCCCAAAGAGTTAGAAAAAGAATATTATTATCTAGGTAGTCATAGTGGTAGAGATGAGAATAAAATTAAAAATTTGAATTTAGAAGTGAAAGATGGAATAGAGGTTAATGTTCCACTTTTAGTTGATTTTCCTGTTAATATTGAATGTAGAGTAGTAGATTCTATCTTGACTGGATCTCATGAAATGTTTATTGGCAAAGTGGAGAGGGTTCATGTAGCTGAAGAATTGTTTGATGATGAAAGGAAAGTAGATTTGTCTAAAATTAAATTGTTATAATAGTATTTAAAGGTGAAGATAGATCTGTTAATTTAAAGTGAAACTTAAGATAGATATTGCGACAGTTTCGGCGCTAGGAGATAGGCGATAGGTATTAGGAAAAACTAACGCCCAACCCCTATGACCTATCACCTAAAAGTATCGCAATATACCCATATAGCATCAGATTTAAATTTATAGTTGAATTTCATGACACTGGAATTAGCAAGCTTCTCTATTCAAGTAGAGAAGTTTTAATTTTATCTGAGTATATTGGAGAAGGAGATTTATTTAATGAAAAATAATAAAGTTGAAAGGTTTTATTTAAGAGAGGTTATTACGGTTGCTTTGCTTCATTTATTACATGATATATTTGGGTCATTTTTATCACCAGTATTACCTTTACTGATAGATCGCTTTGATTTGAGTTATTTTCAAGTTAGCTTACTAAATATTATTAGGAAGTTACCTTCTATATTTAGTTTAGTTATTGCTTCATTTATTAATAACATTGATAGAAGATATATAAATTATCTTATTATAGTAGCTCCTATGACTATGATTATTTTAATGAGTTTATTAGGTGTACTTTCTTCATATATGATGTTATTATTTTTACTTTTTATTACTGGCATTACTTCAGCAATCTTTCACATTTTTACTCCACCAATAATTAAAGAGTTGAGTGGAGATAAAGTAGGTAGGGGCATAAGTATTTATCAATTAGGAGGAGAGGCTGCTCGTTCTTTGGGACCTTTAGTAATACTAAGTGTTATATCAGTTTGGGGATTAGAGGGAAGTTATAGGTTAATTTCTGTAGGATTAGTTTGTGCTTTGTTTTTTTATAGCAAGATTAAAAATATTAAGCTAGATAATATATTCAACAAAGAAGAAGGGGAAGAAGATAAATCATCATTATTTTCACTTATAGAAGGGCATTTTTCTTTTATCCTAAAGATAGGCATTATCAGGTTTTTTTGGAGTTTAATTAAGATATCCTTAACATTGTTTTTACCTACTTATTTAAAGGCTACTAAAGGGGTATCCTTGTGGTTAGCAGGTGGGGCATTAACTATTGTACAAATCTCTGGAGCAATAGGTACTTATCTAGGGGGATCAATATCTGATAAAATTGGACGTTCGAAGATGATTTTGATTTCTTTAATCTGTACTTCAATTGCTATGTTAGGGTTTACTTTATCATCTGGAATATATCTCTTTATATTTCTTGTTATTTTGGGATTCTTTATTTATTCAATTAATCCTGTAATACTTACATTAGTTCAAGAGGCCGACTCAAAACCGATAGTAATTATCAATGGATTTTATAAGACAATTAGTTTTATAAGTACAGCTTTAGCTACTTTAATTATTGGACAAGGGGCTGATTTATATGGACTGAATACAATGTATAGAATTATGCCCTTATTATTATTAATTTCTATACCTGTGATTTTAAAGTTAGCAAATAAAAAATAGAAATTATTAAAAAACATAGTTTTGTTATTGACATATGTTCATAAAAAGAATATAATATAAGTGTAATGAGCATATGTTCAAAAATAAAAAAGGAGTTGATGTAAATGCCTAGAGGAGATGGAAGCGGTCCTGAAGGTTTAGGATCAATGACTGGTAGAGGTCTTGGTTATTGTGTTGGTTATGATCGTCATGGGTGTGCTAATCAGGGATTCTTAGGTAGAAATAGAGCTTATGGTTTTAGAGGAGGTAGATCTACAAGATTTGGTAGAGGATATCCTGAAGGTAGAAGAATGAGAGTAGTTAGAGGAGAAGATGAGATTAATTATTTAGAAGCAGAAGCAAAAGCTTTAAAGGAAGAATTAAAAATTATTGAAGATAATCTTAAAAGTTTAAAGGAAGATTAATCAAAAAAGGGCTATCTTTTATGATAGCCCTTTTTAATATATTTTTTACACTGGGCTTGATATTATATATAATAAGATTGATAGAATTAAATTTTATCTTTATTTAAAGTATATTATTCTAAACGTTGAGGTGATAAATATGGTTAGACCAACTAAAGAAAGAAGAGTAGAATATATCCCAAAAATTAACTTTTTTAAACCAGCTGGTGTTCCTAAAAGGGACTTGATTAAAGTTACTTTAACTATTGAAGAGGTGGAAGCAATTCGCTTAAAAGATTTAGAAGGACTAAATCAAAGTGAAGCTGCAGAAAGAATGGAGGTTTCTCGTCCTACCTTTCAGCGTGTTTTAACTACAGCTCGTTCTAAAGTAGCTGAGGCTTTAATTGAAGGAAAAGCTATCAAATTTGAAGGTGGAGATTATCGTTTAGCCAAATATAGTTGTGGTAAATGTGGGAAGAAGTTCTCGCCAGGTCATAGAAGAAGGAAGAGATTAAGTCAGGAAGAATGTCCCGATTGTAGAGAATAAGAATCAAGAATTAAGTTTTAGTATAGATTAATATAATTTATCAACTAATTTCTGTGATAAAAGTCACAGAAATTAGTTGATAAGAGTGATATTATTTAAAGCGAAGTGAATGATCGTTCATTCATTCTGCTTTGATTGGTAATAACAGACTTAAATATAGATATCTATATTTAAGTCTGTTATTATAGGAGAAATATCACAATAAATTTAACTACTGGCTATTGGCTATTAGCTGCTGCTTAAAGCTTATAAAAATAATACTAACAGCTAGAGGCTAAAAGCTAGTAGCTGGCGGCCAAAATCTTGCACTATACTCATTAAGTTTCATTTTAGAATTGGAGATCTATTATTAGATAATACTTAAATTGAGGTGATAAGAATGAATAAAAGAGAATTAATTAGAAGAACTGCTATTGAAATTATTGCAGAAGAAGGCTATTACAATACTAAAGTACAAATAATTGCTGAGCAAGCAGAGATAGCTGTAGGTACTGTATATAATTATTTTTCTAATAAAGAGGAGATATTAAATTATATTTTTAAAGTTGAATTTGATAAAAGGTTGGATATTTTAAAGAGATTAAAAGTTGAAGCCATTTCTTTTAAAGAGAAATTAAATCTTTTTTTAGAAGAACATTTTCAAGAATTAGAGACTAATCCTGCTACAACTTCAGTTTTGGTTCAGGAAAGTCAACTGCCCAGGAAGCATAGCTTAAAAGCAGTTGATGACTTTATCAATGAGCTACCAGAATTATTGGCTGAAATGATTGAAAGTGCTAAAAAGAAGAAAGAGATTAGAGATGTAAATTCTAGTTTGATAGCAAATGCAATCTTCTATACTATTCGAGGTATGGCTAGCAAGGTTGTACTTAATGAAAACTATAATTTTGATCAAACAAAAGAGGAATTAATGAATTTACTATGGTGTGGAGTTAAAAATTAATAAGGTGGTGTTAAAATGTTATATCAAATATCTATCTTTATAATAGCTATCTTGTTTTTGCTTGATAGAGATAAGACCATTAAGGGGTTGAAGTTGGGTTTCAAAAAATTAACAAAGAATTTGGCAGTTTTTTTAAATATGATAATCTTGGTAGCTATCTCGCTTTATTTTATTTCTGATGAATTAATTATTAATTATTTAGGAAATGGTAATTATTTATTGAGTTTAGTCTTTGCTATTTTAGTGGGTAGTATATCTTTTATGCCAGGGTTTATAGCTTTCCCTTTGGCAGGGGTTTTATTGGATAAAGGGGTCAGTTATACAGTTTTGGCTTCTTTTACAACTACAATGATGATGGTAGGAATTTTAACTTATCCAATTGAAAAGGAGTTTTTTGGTCATAAGGTAGCAATTACTAGAAATTTAGTTGGTCTGGTAATAGCTTTGATTGTTTCAGCAATAGTAGCTATGGTATATGGAGAGGTGAAGTTAATATGAAGGTAATTAAGAAATATTGGCTACTAATATTATTTAGTATTTTTATTCTATTTAGTTTTAAATTTAATTATAATACAGGTATAGAAATTTATAATAATTTTGCTGATTTTGCCTTAACAATGATTAAATTTGTCCCTCTAGTATTTTTATTAATAGGATTGTTTGAAGTATGGGTTGATAGAGAAACTATTGAACGACATTTAGGTCAAGAGTCAGGGGTTTTGGCTTTTATTTGGGCAATTTTATTGTCAGGTACTGCTGTCGGCGGATTATATGTAGCTTTTCCAGTTGCTTATAGTCTATATAATAAAGGGGCTAGGTTAGCAATAATCTTTACTTATTTAGGTGCAGCAGCTGTTGCAAGAGTGCCTATGACCTTATTTGAAATTTCTTTTTTAGGCCTTAAATTTTCTATGATTAGACTGATAGTATCTATTCCTTTGATAATTATTAGTAGTATTGGATTGGAAAGATATTTAAATGATAAGAATTATGAGATTCAAGCTGGAGCAAACTAGTTATTGGCTAATAGCTAGTAGCTACTAGCTGTTAGCTAATATACTATGTATTATGAGATTAAAGCAGATGTTGAGGAAGATAAATTAGAAGAGGCTTTAAAAGAGTCTCATCGTAGATGTTTTGTGATGAATACCTTAAATCCTGATATCGAGATTGAGACTACTTTTGAGATAAATAACTAATGATTAACAACAAATTAAGGAGGAGATTGTAATGGAAATTATTAAGATGGATCAGGTTGAAGGAAGTAAGAATAAAAGAGGTGTAGTAGCTAAGAAGTTACTAAAGCATGATAATGCTCAAATAATGAATTTGGTGTTAAGTCCTGGAGATGTAGTTCCAGAACATTCTGTGCCAGTTGATGTATTTTTCTATATTGTAGAAGGAAAGGGTACATTACAGATTGGTGATGAAGAGTCAGTAGTTGAAGCTAAAGATATTATTATCTGTCCACCAAATACTAAGATGTCTCTTAAAGCCGATCAAGAAGAAGAATTTGTTGTATTGAATGTTAAGACTCCAAGCCTTTAAAACTTAATTTTTTTAGCAAGGGAGAGCTTTAAGCAATCCCTTTGTTATTGCAGAAAAAATATTTAATTATATAATGATATACTTTAGTAATAAGTGATGAGTAACGAGTAAATAAAGTAACTTGTCATTTCTTAATATTGCAGTGGTATTGTATATTCAAGCGCAATGGAAGTAATTGATTATTACTGCTAGCTAGACTTAGTGTAAAATAAGTGTAGGTAAATTTAATCAAAAAATTAGAAAAAGGGACTCCTCTTTTGATAAAGTGTTAAGTAACCCAAACCAAACACAAAAAGGAGGAGTCCCTATGGATACAATTATACAGCAGTTTGGAGAAAAAATTAAGGATAATTCAGAAGAATTTTTAAAAAAATATTCTATTGAGTGATAAAGAAGATATTTCAGACTTTATAAATACTCTAAGAAAAGACTTTGATGAATTAGGTAAAGAATTGTGTAAGTATATTATAGAAGTAATAGATGAAGTAATTAAGGAAAGTCCTGAGCGTAAAAAGAATTGGAAGATAGTAAGAAAAAAGAAGAGAAAATTGATAACAGAGTTTGGTGAAGTTGAATTTGAGAGAAGGTATTATAAATCTAAGTTCAATAAAGAGTATGAACATTTAGCAGATAAAAAATTAGGTATAGATAAGTATCAAAGGATAGATACTGGCTTAGAAGCAAAGATAGTAGATTTATCAATTGATAAATCTTACGCCAAAGTAGGAGAGGAAGTAGTGAATAATTTAACTATAACAGGTCAAACAGTTATGAATAAAATAAGAAAATTAGGTAAAATAGAAAACGATAAATTAAGTAATCCGAAAGCAAAAAGAAAGATTGATTATTTATATATAGAAGCTGATGAAGACCATGTTTCTTTGCAAAACGGGAAGAATGCTGTACCAAGATTAGTTTATGTTCATGAAGGAATTATTAAAGAAAATGGTAGAAATAAGTTAAAGAACAGTTATTCCTTTTCAGGTATGTATAACAAGTCGGAAGACTTGTGGCTAGAAATTATGGACTATATAGAGGATAATTACGACTTTGATAGCATAAAGCAGATTTATATTGCAGGAGATGGGGCACTTTGGATTAAAGAGGGTTTAAAGTGGTTGCCTAAAAGTAAGCAGATACTAGATAGATATCATTTAAATAAGTATGTTTTAAAGGCTACAGGACATGCCCAAAAGCTTAGATTTGATCTTTGGCAAGGAATAAATAATTTAGATAAAGTACAGATAAAAGAGATATTTAGTGAATTGATATCTCAAGCTGAAAAGGAATCTAAGAAGAAAGCGATAAGACAAAGTAGAAGCTATATTTATAATAACTGGGCTGGAATAGTAAACTATTATAAAGATGAAAATGCTATTGGTTGTAGTGCTGAAGGTCATGTTAGTCATATATTATCAGATAGATTAAGTTCAAGACCAATGGGTTGGTCTGAAGTAGGAGTAGATCAGATGGCAAGATTAAGGTCTTTTAAATTTAATGGAGGAACAGAATACGAATTAAAAGAAATTATTCTAGAGAAAGCAAGAAAAGAGCAAAAAGAAGAAAAAATAGTGGAAATAGAATCAAAAGTAGTGAAAAATAATTTGAAAAAGAAATTTGCTGAACCAAGCAATAATATCCCAAGTATAAATAAAGGAGTAAGAACTAGACTGTTTAAAGCAGTAAAGTCATTGCTTTAATTATCAAAAGAGGAGTTTTAAACTTTTACCTACAGAAACTTGACACTATCCTAGCTAGATAATAAGTTTAAAATGCTTGATGGCTATGGTATAATTAATTTAGAATAGTTACTAATAAGTAGTTGAGTAATTATTCTAGATTATTTAAAGCAAGGAGTAGATAAAGTATGATAAATAAAAGAAAGTTTTTTAAAATACTTATATTATTTATATTGCTTACTCTTGTTGGTTTAGAAGTTTATATTATTAGAGAGCATCAAAGTGAAAATAATTTTACAGAAGGAAGTATTTCTGCTAGTGGTAGCAATAATGAATTTAAGAGTATATCTTATAAAAGCTATAAGGACTGGGAGAAGATATTTTTAGAATATGATTATGATTTAAATAAAGATATTATCGATGTTCCACAGATAGCAGTAAAAAAGTTTCCTGAAGATATTAATCAGATTAGAGATGCTAAAAAGCGAAAAGAGTTATTTTTAAGTATTATGTTAATTGGAGCATATCATGCTAATCAAGAGATATTAAAGGATAGAGCTAAATTGAATTCTTTGGTCAAACAGTATAATATTGATCGCAAATTGCAAAAAGAAGATAATCAATGGCTAAATCTGATGATTGATAAGTATAATGTAGAGGCCAATTCGGTGAAAGATGAATTAGATGAATTGCTTTATAAAGTAGATATTATTCCTTTATCCCTCGTGTTATCACAAGCAGCTTGTGAATCTGGCTGGGGAACATCTCGTTTTACAAAGGTGGCCAATAATATTTTTGGTGAGTGGACTTTTAGTGAAAATGTTGCGGGAGTAGTTCCTAAAGCAAGACCGGCAAATGCTACTTATAAGATTAGAAAATTTGATACTATTGAAGAAGCGATTGCTAGCTATCTAAATAATTTAAATAGTCATTATGCTTATGAGAAACTATGGGATATTAGATCTACTTTAAGAAATAATAATCAGAATTTAGATAGCCTAAAGTTAGCAGCAGGATTGATTAATTATTCTGAGCGTAGAGAGGATTATGTTGAACAGGTTAAGGATATTATTGAATATAATAATTTAAAGAAAATAGATAAATTATTAAAAATCAAATAGAAAAAAGAAAAGATGTGTAGAAAAAACTACACATCTTTTTAGTATTAAAGGGCTATATTTTTATTCTTGAAACTCTATATTATAATTTTCAACTTCAACTGGATTACAACTAATAGAAGTAGCAAAAGAATATGTTTTATTAGGTTTTAGTTCTTTCATTGTAGTATATCCAGTTCCAATTAGATTATTATTAGAATCATATAAGGTTATTTTAAATTTAGCGTGGTCTAAATATTTACCAGAGTAATTAGTTATTTTTCCCTTAACTCTAGTATAGCCAAAAGATCTAGTTAGTGTAACATTTCCATAGATAAAGCTACTATTAGTTACTTTAGTATCTTTCTTCTTATTTTTACTATCTTTATTTGCTTTATTCTTATTCTTTTCTTTAACTAAATTTTCTTTTTTTGGAGGTCTATTATCTGTAATTGAATCCTTTAAGACCCATCCTTCTAGCTGTATTTTACTCCAATTCCCCTTAGATTCTAGTATTTTAACTTTAGTTCCTTTAGCTAATTCTGTTATAGTTTGCCCTTGGGGTTTAGTCATAAGTTTAGTTTTATCAAATTTGATGACTAAGAAACTTTGAGCAAAGGCAGTAACACTAGCTACTAACAAACATAAAAATAAATAAATCAGATATTTTTTTCTCATAATCTCTCCTCCTAAAAAATAATAAGTGTCTAAAAAATAATATTCTATTTATAATATCATTTCATTTTTATTTTCTAATTTCCTGTTTTAATTAATAAATATTTTAGTAGAAGAAGATATTATTAGTTGAGAAATTATAATTTTATTGTTAAGATAAAATAAGAATTTAGTCCAATAGTCATATTGTATTTAGTATCAATTTATGCTAAACTAATGCTAATGATATTTTTTGCTTGATCCAATATATTTCATAAGAGTTTAGATCTAAGGTAGATTATAATAATTCACTAATAAGTTGAAATTAATAAGTAATCAATAAGGAACTATAAATTATGATTGTAGATTAGGCTTGTTATTCTATGCTAGAATAGAAGATAGTTACGTAATTTTTAGCTATAAAAGAGGAGATTAATCAAATATAATGAATTATTAACAATAAATTTTATTAAATAAAAGTTATGAATTAAGATAGTTTTAGATATTCTTTAGATGAGTATATTTAATAAAGAAGAAGTAGTAGAGAAGGAGATGTTAAAATGAGAGAAGATATTTTAGAGTTATTACAATCTAATAGTAAGCTAGCTCCAGAAAAGATGGCTACTATGCTTGATATGGATGTTAATGAGTTAAAAAAGGAAATTGTTCAATTAGAAAAAGAGAATATTATTGTTAAGTACTCTACTCTAATTGATTGGGATAAGACAGATAAAGAGCTTGTATCTGCCTTAATAGATGTTAAAGTTACACCAGAAAGGGATTTTGGCTTTGATTCAGTAGCTAAAAGAATCTATAAATTTCCTGAAGTAAGTTCAGTTTATTTAATGTCAGGTGGTTATGATTTATCTGTTAAAGTTGAAGGTAGAACAATGAAAGAAGTGGCTTTATTTGTAGCTGAAAAATTAGCAACTATTGACCATGTACAGAGTACTGGTACTCATTTTATGTTAAAGACTTATAAGAAGGATGGGGTAATCTTTAAAGAGGGGAGTAAAGCATCAGAAAGGTTAGTGGTATCACCATGAATTGGTCTGAGATAATATCACCAAAAGTAAAATCAATTCCGCCTTCAGGGATTAGAAAGTTCTTCGATTTAGCATCAGGTGTAGAGGATGTGATCTCTTTAGGGGTAGGGGAACCCGATTTTGTTACACCATGGCATATTAGAGAAGCTGCTTTTTATTCATTAGAGCAGGGAGATACTATGTATACTTCCAATTATGGTTTGCTACAGCTTAGAAGGGAGATAGCTAACTTATTAAGTAAAGATTATCATTTGAATTATAATCCAGATAATGAGATTTTAGTAACTGTTGGTGTTAGTGAAGCCTTAGATTTAGCTTTGCGGACTTTATTGAAGGATGGTGAAGAGGTGTTATTACCTGAACCTTCCTATGTTTCATATGAACCATCTACTCTTTTAGCAGGAGGTAAGGTGGTTAGAATACCTACCAAAGAAGAAGATAACTTTAAGTTAAGAGCAGAAGATGTGAAAAAGGCAATTACTGCTAAGACTAAGGTTTTAGTCTTATGTTATCCAAATAATCCAACTGGTGCTACTATGGATAAAGATGATTTATTAGAGATTGCTGAAGTTGTAAAGAAAAATGATCTAATTGTATTGTCAGATGAGATTTATAGCAGATTAACTTATGAAGGAGAACATACTAGTTTTGCCACTTTGCCTGGAATGAAAGAGAGAACGATTGTATTTAATGGATTTTCTAAAGCCTATGCGATGACTGGTTGGAGAGTTGGCTATGCAGCAGCTCCAGAACCTGTAATTAAAGCAATGATGAAGATTCATCAATATTCAATGTTATGTGCTCCAATTGTAAGTCAAAAGGCTGCCTTAGAAGCTTTACGCAATGGTGAAGTTGAAGTAGAGAAGATGGTTAAGTCATATAACCAGAGAAGAAGGGTGATTGTTAAAGGGTTTAATGATTTAGGTTTAAAATGTTTTAAGCCTAAAGGATCTTTTTATGTCTTTCCATCGATTAAAAGTACTGGCTTAAGTTCAGAAGAATTTGCAGAAAGGTTGTTAAAAGAAGAAGGGGTTGTAGTAATCCCAGGGAATGTTTTTGGAATCAGTGGAGAAGGATTTATTCGTTGTTCTTATGCCTCTTCATTAGATAATATCTATGAAGCGTTAACTAGAATAGAGAGATTTGTAAATAAATTATAAAAAAGGTTGGGGAATCCCCCAACTTTTTTATTCATTTATTCTGTTGATTACTACTCCGATTAATCCTGGACCTGTATGAACTACCATAGAAGGTCCAATCTGTCCAAAGAAACTATCTTTAACATTGTCTAAATTCTTTACTTTATCAAGTAGTTCTTTTGCTTCTTCATAAGCTGCTCCATGTACTACATCAACAGTACTTATTCCTTCTTTAACTTTTTCTTTAATTAATTTATATAATGTATTAATAGATCTTTTACGACCACGAGTCTTTTTAAAGTTATAGTATTCTCCTTCTTTGTCTATAGAGATAATTGGTTTGATGTTTAGAAACTCTCCAATAGTTCCTGATACCTTACCAATTCTTCCTCCTTCAATTAAATATTTTAAGCTTTTAACTACAAAGAAGACATCTACATTTTCCATCTTATCCTTTACTTGAGAGATTATATTTTTAAAATTTAATCCTTGTTCAATCAATTCTGCAGCATATAGTACTAATCTACCCAATCCCATAGATAATGCTTTAGAATCTATTACTTCGACAGTAATATCATCAATCTGTTTGCTTATCATATTTACCATGTTATAAGTTCCACTTAAACCACTAGAGATATGAATAGCAATTACATGTGTAAAACCCTGAGCTTTTAGTTCTAGGAGCTTTTCTTTTGTATCGTGAGGAGTTGGCATTGAGGTAGTAGGTATTTCTTCATCGAATTTCTTATAGACTTCCTCAGGTTGAATATCTATTCTATCATTATATTGTTTGTCACTATAAATTATTTTGAGGGGAAGACTGTGGATGTTTTTTTCTTTTAATAGTTCTGTAGGAATATCAGATGTGCTATCAGTTAATAATGCTATTTTTTGAGTCATTTAATTTATTCACCTTCTTTAAAATAATTTATTTTTATTATTTGATTATATCATAGATTTAGTATGCTTACAATCTGCATGTTTTATTTTGTAAAAAAAATAAAATGTTGGATTTGAGTTCAGGTGTCCAAGTCTAAAGTGAAATTCAATGAATATGCTGCGACAATTTTGGTGTTAGGAAGTAGGGTTTAACGAGCTCCTAGAACCTATATCCTAACTCCAATTAATTAAATTATAAGTTGAATAGTTGATAACTGAACTTCAATTAGATATGATATATAATGGATATAATGTAGAAGATAGGTGATAAGTATGAAGCTATGGAAATTAAATGAGGATGAATATTGTATTAAGGAAAGATTGGGTAAAAAAGTTTTTAGAACTTTGTTAAGTATAGAAGGGGTGAAATATAATAAAAAGACTTGGAGAATAGAGTTTAGTGAGGATGTCTTATCTAGAGTAGAAGAGGTTTTTCAAGATATAGAGATTATAAAAGGAGAAGGTTTATTAAATAGATTGTATAGAATTAGTAAATTTAAACCTCGTAGAGGATTGATGAAATATGCAGTAATGTTACATGAAGCAAAAGATTATATATATATGATCTTAACAGATAAAGCCTTTGAATTATTGGAAGAGTATGAAGGTGTTATAGTAGCTTATGATCCTAAAATCAAAAGCTATGCAGAAGAGATTATCTACTTCAATAATAGCAATAAATTTAGTCAATATAAAGATAAAAAGAAGGAGTTTAGTATTGAGGAAATTATTGAAGTTTTAAATAGTAAGCAGGGAAGTTTTTTAAATAGAGATCCAGATTCTGCTCCCTATTTATTCTTAGGAGATTTTTGTGATCTTGAATTATCGGAGGAGAAGAAGAACAAACTATTTAAGAAGGAGTTAGTTGCTAGAAATATAACTGCTTTTAATCTAGAGGCTTTATCTGAAGAACGTGGTATAGATAGAGAAATCTGGTTTCCTGTGTTTAGAGAGAAGGTAGAAAAGGAGATTAATAAACGTCAGAGTAAATTAAATAAGCTAATAGAGAAAGAAGGATTAAGAAAAATATTTACTGATCAAAAAGCTATTAAATTGGGAGTAGTAATTGAGCAATTAGCTAATAAGATAAATTATGAATTAGAAGATATTATTGATGATGACTGGGTAAGATATTATCAGCAGGAAAAAGAAAGAAGAATATATGGAGTTTAGTTATCTCTGAAATTTTATAAAAAACTTGGAATTTATAAGTGTTTTAAAGTGAATTCATTGAAAAAAAATAGATATAATGATATAATATATTGAAACTAAAATATATATTAAATAATTTATTAGCAATTGCTAATAAATTATTTTTATTACTTATGCAAACGTTAGCACAAATAAAATGGAGGCTAATAGTGTCTGAAATAAGAAAAGATTTATTAAGAGGAGAAGATGTTATTGTTGCAACTTCAAGGGGCAAACGCCCTAATGATTTTGATAACAATCAAAAATTTAACAGAGCTTGTCCATTTTGCAATGGGAATAAAGAAGATGACTCATTAGCAATTTTATCAATAGCTGATAGCGATAAGCAAAGTGAAAATCATTGGAAGATTAGAGTTGTACCTAATAAATTTCCTATATTAGACCGAGTTGGTGAATTTGTTGAACAGAGTCAAGTCTTTTTTGAAAAGATGAAGGGTTTAGGGGTTGCAGAAGTCGTTATAGAATCAAATAAACATCAAGGTAGTCTATCTAATTATTCTATAAATCATATTATTGATCTAATAAAAGTTTTAAAGCAAAGATATAATGATCTAGCTAGTGATAATGAATTAAAATATGTACAAATCTTTAAGAATTCTGGTGAAAAATCAGGAGCTTCTTTAGAACATCCACATTGGCAGATTATAGCTACGCCTATCATTCCATCAAAGATCAAGCAAGAATTAAAAAAAGTAGAGAGCTATTATACTGATCATCATAGCTGTATTTATTGTGATCTAATTGAATCTGAATTAGTAGTTAATAAAAGAATTATCAGTGAAGATGAAAATTTTGTATCTTTTATTCCTTATGCTGCTCATTTTGCTTATGAAACTTGGATTATTCCTAAAGATCATAGAAGCAGTTTTGCTAATATTAAGGATAATGAAATTCAAGCTCTGGCTCAAATATTAAGGAAGATAATGAGAAAATTTAAAAGATATTTTAATGATTTATCCTTTAATATTATCATTCATACAGTACCTTTTAACAAAGATAAAGAAGCTTTTTATCATTGGTATCTAAAAATTATACCTAGGCTTTCAATTTGCGGAGGCTTTGAATTGGGAACAGGTATGAGTGTTACTACTATATCACCAGAAGTAGCTGCTAAGAGATTAAGAGAGTTTAAAGTTGATTAGTTATATTTTAAATTATTTTTATATTATCTATCACTATAAAGTGAAATTTAAGATAGAAATTACGATAGTTTTGGAGTTAGGCGTTAGGAAATAGGAGGTAGGAAGATCTTACTAACCCCTAAGACCTAACTCCTATCACCTGAAAATTTTATAATATATTCATAGTATTTCATGTTGATTTTATTTTAAAATGGGATATTGATATTTATGTATATATGCTTAGCTTTTATATTGAAAATTAAGGAGGAGTTATGAAATGAAATTTAAAAGACAGAGTGGTTTATTCTTACATCCAACTTCTTTACCAGGAAAATATGGTATAGGATCTTTAGGAAATGAGGCTTATCAATTTATAGATTTTCTAGCTGAAGCTGGACAAAATTTATGGCAAATATGTCCTTTAGGACCGACAGGTTATGGAGATTCACCATATCAATGTTTTTCAGCTTTTGCAGGAAATCATATGTTAGTTAGCTTAGAAAGCTTAGTTGAAGATAAACTTTTAAGTCAAGAAGATTTAGATAATGATCTTGATTTTGATCAAGATAAAGTAGAATATGGTAAAGTAATTGATTTTAAGCTACCCTTACTAAAAAAAGCATTTAGCAGATTTAAAGCTAAGGCAGATAAGGGAGAGTATAATTCTTTTTGCGAAAATAATTCAGAGTGGTTAGAAGATTATGCATTATTTAGGGCTGTTAAATCTAGCTTTGATGAAAGACCATGGCATGAATGGGATGAAGATATTAAGCTAAGAAATAAAGAAGCTATGGATAGATATAAAGTAGAGTTATCTACAGATATAGAGTTTCAACAATTTATCCAATATATATTCTTTAAACAATGGACGAAAGTAAAAGAGTATGCCAATGATAAAGGAATTAAGATTATTGGGGATATTCCGATCTTTGTAGCTATGGATAGTGCAGATGCCTGGGCTAATCCAGAGGTATTCTTATTTGATGAAGATATGAAGCCTACTAAAGTAGCAGGAGTACCACCTGATTACTTTAGTGAAACTGGTCAATTATGGGGAAATCCACTTTATGATTGGGATAAATTAAAAGAGACTAACTATAGCTGGTGGGTTAAGAGAATAGAAGCTTTGTTGGAAGTTGCAGATATTGTTAGAATTGATCATTTTAGAGGATTTGCAGCTTATTGGGCTGTTCCTTATGGAGATAAGACTGCAATTAATGGGGAATGGAAGAAGGCTCCAGGTATGGAACTATTCAAGACTATTAAAGATGAACTTGGTGAGCTACCTATTATTGTTGAAGATTTAGGTACTATTACTAAGGATGTAGAAGAATTAAAAGAATGTTTTGATTTCCCAGGTATGGAAATCTTACAATTTGCTTTTGATGCTAATGAAGATAATAATCTACCTCCAAATGAGTTTACTACTGATAATTGTGTTGTTTATACAGGAACACATGATAACAATACAACTTTAGGTTGGTATAATGAGGATGCTACTGAGCAGGATAAAGCAGATTTGTGTCAATATTTAAATCAGCATCTTAGCCATAGACATGATGATATTTCTTGGGACTTGATGGAATTGGCTTGGAAATCTAGGGCTATAATATCTTTAGCTCCTTTACAAGATGTCTTTAGTTTGGATAGTGATGCAAGATTTAATACTCCGGGAGTATTGGGAGGTAACTGGGATTGGAAATATAGAGTAGAGATGTTAACAGAAAAGAGGGCAACTACACTTAAAGAGATGACAAAAAGGCATAATAGACTTTAAAATAATTATAATTCTCAGGTGTCACGAATATTCGTGACACCTTTTTAAATTTAAAAAGCTATGATCTTTATAGAAAAAAATTCTATAATTTGATATAATAACTAAAAGGCCTGTGGCTTTCGATTAAAATAGACAGAGTTTATAAATTTTGATGAGGGAAATTAATTAGATTTTTGATTATATTATTGGAAATTACTTATTTAAGGTGCTGATAAAATAGGATTATAAGATGTTATAATCTCTTTATTTTGCAAAATAAAAGGTATTAGCACAATATTAAAGAAAAATATATATGATTTATAAAAATATAATTTAAAATTTTCAGATAGTTTAAAAAAATTATATAAAACAAATGTAGATATAGGGGTGAAAGGCAGAATGATAAGGAAGAAGCCATTGTTATTATGTTTAGTTATTATAATATCAATATTAGTAGGTGGTTGTAATGTAAAAGAAAAAGCTAATCACGCACCGGTAATTAACTTAATTAAGCTAGATAAAAATGTGGTACCTTTAGGTGAAAAACTAAGGTTAAGTGTTGAAGCTAGTGATATTGATCAAGACCAGCTGAATTATAAATGGGTAGTAGATCAAGGAATTATTACAGGAAAGGGGAAGGATATAATTTATCTTCCGCCTGAAAAGGAAGGGATTTATCAGGTTCGAGTACTTATATCAGATAGTAAGGGTCATCAAGTAATTGCTAATCAAGAAGTTACTGTTAAAGATTTCAAAATAGGAATAGAACGTGAAAGAAATAATCTCCATCCAGGTGATAGTATTAAGATCTATGCTAAGACAAATATGGAAACTAAAGGTATAGTTTATTCATGGGAAGCTGATGGAGGAGAGATTATTGGAAAAACTAATAGAGTAAATTATATCTGCCCTAAAGAAGAAGGCAAGTATAAAATTAAGCTTAGAGTTAGAAATAGTGAAGGAATAGAGTTAGAGGATAGTATAGAAGTTAATGTCAAGGATTATGCTCCTGAAATTCTTGATAATTTATCAAGTAACTTCAGTTCAATTGCTATTAACCAAGATCAAAAAAGAGGCAAGGCTATATTTAGTGTAAATGCTAGAGACTTAAATGGGGACAAATTAAATTACAATTGGCAAGTAAATAAAGGGAAGATTATAGGTGAAGGAAGTAAAGTTACTTATCTGTCACCAACTTATAGTACAACTGATACTATAAAAGTAGTAATTTCAGATGATTATGGTCAAGAAATTAGTCAAGAGGCTGATATTAAGATAATAGAAGTTTGGCAGAAAAGTTATGGTGGAATTAGTAATGATGGCTTTGAAAGAGTAGTTAGAACAGAAGATGGATATTTACTTGTAGGTTACAGTAATTCTTTTACAAGAGATTGGTCTTATCCGGCTGGTTATGTGGTTAAGATAAATCGCCAAGGAAAAGAAGAATGGTATAATTATGATTATTATCTTGGTGGAGAAGATTCTTTTTTTGGGGCTACCATTATTGATGATGGAAATTATTTATTAAGTGGTTATAAGAGTAATGAAAATAATCTTAGTAAAGATTCTTATTTAGTTAAGATTAACAAGAATAATGGAAATAAAATGTCTGAAATAATAGGCTCTAACTATAAGAACCAAGAATTATATAATTTGTATCAATCATCTACTAAAGATAATTTAGGAATTGGCTATATTAATGATAGTAGTAATGATGGCTATTTAGTCAAAATTAATGCTAAAGGTAAACAAGAACTAGAATATACTTATGATCATGATACTAAATCTGGTAGTAATGATTATTTTGAATCAGTTGTAGAGGGTGATAACTCTTACTTATTAGTTGGATATACTAGTCGTTTTGATAAAAGTAGTGGCGATGGATTAGTAGTTAAATTAGATGAAAAACTTAATAAACTTGCTGAGTATACATATGGTGAAGATGATTTAGACGAAAGGTTTCAGGATGTCTGTCAGACAGAAGATGGGGGATATCTATTAGTAGGATCAATAGGATCTACTGAAAGTTGGGTTTATGATGGGTATATAGTTAAGATAGATAGCCAAGGGAATCAAATCTTTTCTCATTCTTATGGTAATAAAAAGAGTGATGATGGTTTTAGGTCTGTAATAGCAACTGAAGATGGAGGATATCTCTTAGTTGGCTATACGAATTCAGCTGGCAAAGGAGATTATGATGGATATGTAGTCAAGATAAATTCTAAAGCTAAAAAAGAATGGTCTTCTCGTTATGGGGGGATTGACCATGATGAGTTTATGGATGCTTCTAAAACTGATGATGGAGGTTATTTATTAATAGGCTATACAAGTTCCTTTGGTAAAGGTGAAAGGGATGGATATATAGTTAAGATAGACAAAGAAGGCAATACATCTTCAATAGTTTATTAAATTTTTATTTTAATTACTTTTACTTAATTGAATTTTTTGAGTTTAGGTCTGAAGTTAGTGAATATAATTTTTAGGGTATTAACTCTTAATGATTTTTAAATTAATAATAGATTAGAGTTTCGATTATAATAAGATAGAGATTATATCATCGACTTACTTGACATAATTGGTATAAATTAGTATAATAGCAATAAAGATAATAATAACCATTACCATTAATAACAATTAATAATATCTTAATTATTAAGGAGGGGTAAAGGTGGATCAATTAGTAGAAGTTGGAACAAGCATTGAGGATTATGCCTTTAAAATAACAACTGATGAAGAGTTAAAGTTAAGTGATCTTAGGGGAAAGAATGTAGTACTCTCCTTTCATCCACTTGCATTTACATCAGTCTGTGCAACTCAAATGAAGGATTTAGAAGCTAATTATGATAAATTTGAGGAGTTAAATACTGAAGTTTTAGGCATTAGTGTTGATGCTATGCCGAGCAAAAAAGCTTGGGGTGAGCAATTAGGTGTAGAGAGAGTTTTATTAGCTGAAGATTTTTGGCCTCATGGTGGATTTGCTAAAAAATTAGGTATTTTTAGAGAAAATGATGGATTTTCTGAAAGAGCAAATATTATATTAGATGAAGAAGGTAAGGTAATCTTTGCTAAAGTTTATGAGATAGGAACTTTGCCTGATGTTGATGAACTTTTAGAAGTAATAGAAAATCAATAATTCTACAATTGTAATATATTTAGATTTTCTATCAAGCATAATAGGATATATTATTTAGCTTTAGACAAAATTATAGATTAATAAATAAAGATATCAACTGTGAATTCACAGTTGATATCTTTATTTATTAAGAATATAAACTTATTGATTAAATTTGTTCTAAGTGGATAAAATAAAAACTATATTATACATAAAAAACATTTAATCAGATAAGTTTAGGGTGATATTAATTTAATTTTTAATAAAAAGAAGGAATTTTTTTCTGGGTCAAGAATTATATATTTGGAAGTTGTCTGACGTCTAATGATATATTTTCTGGTCTTTAGCAAAAATAAGTTTAAAATAGCCTAAATTAGTTAAGCTATTAATGTTATTAAAACTATATAAGGGGGATTTACACTATGCCAATTCATGTAGAAGCAGAGAAAGGACAAGTAGCAGATATTGTATTATTACCGGGAAATCCAGAGCGTGCTAAATATATGGCAGAAAAGTTCTTGGATGATCCAAAATTATATACAGATTATAGAAAGATGTATGGATATACTGGAAAGTTTAAAGGAGTAGATGTATCAATTCAAACTACTGGAATGGGGGTACCATCTATCTCTATTGTCTTAGAAGAACTAAAGATGCTAGGGGCTAAGACTTTGATTAGGGTAGGAACCTGTGGGGCTTTATCAGATGATATGGAAGAAGCAGATTTGATAATTGCTCAGTCTACAGCTACAATTGGAACTACCATTAATCAGATAAATCCAGATATTAGCTTAGCTCCACCAGCAGATTTTGAGTTGATTAAAAATTTATATGATAGTGCTATTGATTTAGAGATGCCAGTTCATGTAGGACAGATAGCAACATCTGATTATTTTTATGGCAAGTCTGAAGAGTATACTGAAGAGTTGAAAAAATTAGCTAGCTTAGGAGTATTGTCAGTGGAAATGGAAACTGCTGCATTATATAATATTGCAGCTAAATATGGATTAAGAGCAGCTACAGTACTTACAGTATCAGATCATGTATTTAAGAAGACTAGAGCAGATAAGTCAAAGATTGCAGAAGGTGTAGATAGAATGACAGAAATGGTTTTAGATACTGTTACTAAGTTGTATGGATAAGTAAGTCTTAGATAATAATTCTAAAATTTAATCAAAAGAAGCTAGGCTTATAAAATATTTTATAAGCCTAGCTTCTTTTGTTTTTAGAGGTATAAAAAAGAGGGAATTTTTTATCTGCTGATAGAAAAAAAGATAAATTAAGTAGATATTGCGACAGTTTTGGGGTTAGGAGATAGTTATTAGGGGATAGGAAGATCTTACTAATAACCAAATCTTAAAAAAATTTATTGAAATAAAGTACTACAAAACAGTACGATTTCTAGGTTATTTAATTATAGAGGTGACCATCTTTATAAGAAGTGATCATTTTGCAGGGAATGATTTTGCAGGGAATGGTCGCGACCATTCCCTATACATACCATTCCTAAAACATATATTAATTTTGTCTTTTATATTTTAGAAAATTAAATAAAAATATAGATTACTATAATATTTTAAGATGTTTATGATTAGACTAAAGAATGTATTTGTTGAAGCATAAGATAATCTAAAGTTTAAATTCTAAGGAGGAATATAGTGGAGACCTTAGCACTAATTTTAGCAGGAGGTAGAGGTACAAGGTTAGATCTATTAACAGATCATCGTTCTAAACCAAGTGTTCCTTTTGCTGGTAAATTTAGGTTAATAGATTTTGCTTTAAGTAATTGTGTTAATTCTGGGATTTATAATGTAGGAGTTTTAACACAATATTTACCAATGTCTTTACATGATCATATTGGGATAGGCAAGCCTTGGGATTTAGATCGTAAGATAGGTGGAATTAAATTATTACAACCATATACAGGCAAGGACAAAAAATATGGTTGGTATCAAGGAACAGCCCATGCTGTCTGTCAAAATATTAATTATATTAAAGAAAGTAATCCTAAATATGTCATTATTTTATCTGGAGACCATGTTTATAAAATGGATTATAGTCAGATGATAGACTACCATAAAGAAAAAAAGGGAGAATTAACAATTGCAGCTCAAGCTGTACCACTAGAAGAAGCAAATAGATTTGGAATTTTGGAAACAGATAAGGATATGGAAATTAGAAATTTCATTGAGAAGCCTGAGAGTCCTCCAAATAATCTAGCTTCTATGGGTATTTATGTATTTAATACAGCAGCTTTGATCGATATTCTAGAAGAACACTGTAATCAAGAAAATTCAGATTTTGGTCATCATATTATTCCACAGATGATTGAAAAAGCACCTTCCTATTGCTATGAATATAAGGGATATTGGAGAGATGTAGGAACAGTACAATCTTTTTGGGAGACAAATCTAGCTTTAGCTTCTACTATGCCAGAGTTGAATTTATATGACCAGAATTGGAGGATTCATACTAGAAGCCAAGAAGAACCCCCAGTTAAATTTGGAGGTAGTGGTAGTGCCAAGCAGAGTATTATTGCAAATGGTTCAATTATTAATGGGGAAGTAGAAAATTCAGTAATTGCTTCTGGAGTGTTTATTGAAGAAGGAGCCAAAGTAAAAGACTCAATTATCTTTAATAATACACGTATAAAAGCGGATGCAACTCTAAATAAAGTGATAGTGGATAAAAATGTAGTAATAGGTCCTAATTCATATATTGGTTATAGCCAAGAATTAACTTCTAATCACGATAAACCTAATTTATATAAATCAGGTTTAACTGTAATAGGAAAAGGGGCTAAAATTCCTAGTAATATTAAGATTGGACTTAATTGTAGAGTCTGCCCTTATATAGGTGAAAGCGACTTTGGTGATGAAGTATTAATAACAAGTGGTAGTAGTGTAAAACCTCGAAATGATAAAGGATTACATCTAGTTGATGTTGGATAGGCAAATGAACTTAAATTTATTAAATGAATTTTAAATTAAGTCTTTTAAAAGGCTACTTCTATTAAGTAGTCTTTTTCTGTTATGATTTTGTACTTATTCATTAAGGGAGTGATATGATAATAATATAAAAATCTTAAATTGCAATAATAAATTGAACATTTTCAAACTGTAATAATTTGGTTATTTAGTCATAAAGAATTTGTTTTAATTTATCTTCAAATATTTCATCAGGGGTTAGGTAATCTAAGATTTTTCTTGGTAAAGTATTGCACCAGTTTTGGACTCTAGCAATAGATTCAATAGAGAATTGGTTTAGACTATTACCTTTAGGGATAAAGCGTCTTATAAGACCATTATGACGCTCATTAGTTCCTCTTTCCCATGATGAATATGGATGTGCAAAGTATACTTTAGTATCACTAATTTGCTCTAAAAATGACATTTGAGCAAACTCAGAGCCATTATCACAAGTGAAGCTTTTAAATACTTTTGGAAAACAATCTCCTGCTTCATTAACGAGCTTTAAAATAGCATCTTGAACTGCTTGAGCAGTCTTGGCAGGGATTTTACGAATAATTTCTTTACGAGTCATACGTTCTGTCATAGTAAGTAAAACTGATTCATTTTTAGTCTTTTTGCCTATCATAGTGTCAATTTCCCAGTGACCAAACTCACTACGATTATTAATACTTTCAGGGCGTTGATCTATACTTGTACCAAGCTTCTTTTTATTATTTTTAGTGTGCTTTCTTTTTGAAGAACGCTTAAGCTTCAAAGGTAAATCAATGTTTTTAATTGTCAATAATCCAGCGTTGACGTAGTTATAAAGCGTTTTAGTAGATACCATCTCTGGCTTTGGAAATTTATTATGAAGTTTTGCTGCACCACATATAGCATCAAGAGAATGTCCTTTTTCGTAGAACTGTTCTATAACATAATCAATGAACTCTTCACATTGCAAAAGTTTAAATTTAGGACCACAATTCTTGCGATTAGATTCATAAACTCTTTGACCAGTGTCAGGGTAATAGACCATAATCTTTTTATTAGCTTTAATTTGAGAAACTGTACCACGTTTTAGTTCGTTTCTAATGGTATTAGAAGCTCTACCTAAACGTTTTGCAATAGCATTTGGATTCATTCCTTCGGAATGTAATAATGCAATTTGACCACGTTCATAAGCATTTAGGTGTTTATTTTTTCGGGATTTTGGTGTATCATTTAAGTAAGTCATAGTGTGCACCCTCCTGTAACTGGTTATTTTGTGGTGATTTAATTATATTACAGGTTGGTGCCCTATGGCTATTTTTATTTTGTTCAATTTGATTTTACAATGAAGCATAATATAAAAATTTAAATTAAATATTATTAAGTTGACATTATAAGCAAATAAGAATATAATATAAATATGAACAAACACTCAGATATTTTATTAAGAATATAGAAGAGTGTTATATATTTTTATTTAATATATGAGTGGTTACTCAGATATTTTTGTAGGGGGAGTGATTAGGCGATGGAAGCAAGAGCTTTAAGTAAAGAAAAATTTATATTAGAAGGACTAAACTGTGCTAGCTGTGCTAATAAGATAGAAAAACAGGTTGGAGAATTAGCAGAGGTAAAGGGCAGTAAGATGAATTTTGCTATGAAGACTTTAGAAGTTGAAATTAGTGGTGATATAGATAAGGTTGCCACAAAGATAGCTAAATTAGTTGATGAGATAGAACCAGGAGTTAAGGCTAAGATTAAAGGTCAAAGTAGTAAGAATGAAAAGACATTAGTTTTACAAGGCTTAGGTTGTGCTGATTGTGCAGCTAAAATTGAGAGAAAGCTTAATAAATTAGAAGAGATTAGTCAAGCTCAGTTAAATTTTGCAGCTCAAAAATTAAAAATAAAAGTACATTATTCTAGTCAGCTAGAGTCTGCTGTTGCAGAAACTAAAAGAATAATTCAGCAGGTAGAGCCTGGTGTAGGAGTTGAAGAAGAGATAAGTGGTAGTCATGATCAGTCTAATAGTCATTCACACGGTGATAATGGTAATTTGAAAGCTGAATTTATTAGATTAGGGATTGGATCGATCTTCTTTATAGCTGCTTTATTATTAAAGTTGAATCTTTGGGGCGAACTAGCTCTATATGGAATAGCCTATTTAACTATTGGAGGGAAGGTATTAGCTAGATCTGCTAAGAATATTTCTAGAGGGCAGATTTTTGATGAAAATTTCTTAATGAGTGTCGCCACTATTGGGGCTTTTGCAATTAAGGAGTTTCCTGAAGGGGTAGCAGTAATGCTATTTTATGAGGTTGGAGAGTTATTTCAAGATATAGCTGTTAATCGTTCTCGCCGTTCTATTAAGTCTTTGATGGATATCAGACCTGATTATGCTAATTTAAAGTTTGATGGTGAGGTTAAGAAGGTTGATCCAAATCAGGTTGAGGTTGGAGATATAATTGTAGTTAGACCTGGGGAGAAGGTTCCTTTAGATGGTGAGGTTATTGAAGGAGAGTCTATGGTGGATACTTCTGCTTTAACAGGAGAATCTGTTCCTCGTAAGGTTAAAGAAGGTGAGGAACTTTTAAGTGGATTTATTAATAAGGAAGGTTTATTAATCGTTAAGGTAAGTTCAAACTTTGGTGAATCTACCGTTAATAAGATCTTAGAGTTGGTAGAGAATGCTGCCAGTGAAAAGGCTCCTACGGAGAATTTTATTACTAAGTTTGCTCGTTATTATACACCAGTTGTTGTATTTTCTGCTTTAGCTTTGGCTTTATTACCACCTTTATTTATTACAGATGCTAGCTTCAGTGATTGGTTATATCGAGCATTAGTATTCTTAGTTGTTTCTTGTCCTTGTGCTTTGGTGGTTTCTATTCCTTTAGGCTTTTTTGGGGGGATTGGAGCAGCTTCAAAAAGAGGTGTTTTGGTTAAAGGTGGTAATTATTTAGAGGCGTTAAATAGTGTTAAAACAGTAGTGATGGATAAGACTGGTACCTTAACTGAGGGTACTTTTAAGGTGACAGATATTATTTCAGCAGAGGGCATTGATCAAGAAGAACTTTTGGAAGTCGCAGCTAAAGCTGAAAGTAATTCTAATCACCCAATTGCTAAATCTATTTTAGAGGCTTATGATGGTGAAATTGATAATAGTCAATTTAGCAATTATCAAGAGATTGCTGGTCATGGATTAAAGGTAATTGTTGATGATAAAGAGGTATTAGCAGGGAATCATAAACTTATGGAAAGAGAAGAGGTTGAATATATTAAGCCTGATAAGGCTGGAACAGTAGTTCATGTAGCTGTATCTAATAAATATTTAGGTTATATCTTAATCTCTGATAGTATCAAAGAAGATGCTAAAGAAGCAATCAAAGGTTTAAGAGAGCTTGGTATAGAACAGATAGTGATGTTAACAGGAGATAATGAGAAGGTTGCTAAAAGTGTAGCTGGTAATTTAGGATTAGATGATTATCGAGCTGAATTGTTACCTCAAGATAAGGTCAGTGAGGTAGAGAAGTTATTAACTAATGAAGATGATAAGTTAATTTTTGTTGGTGATGGTATCAATGATGCTCCTGTCTTGGCTAGAGCAGATATTGGAGTTGCTATGGGGGGATTAGGTTCTGATGCAGCAATTGAGGCTGCTGATGTGGTCTTAATGAAGGATAAACCAAGTAATCTAGTTGATGCAATTAATGTAGCTAAGTTTACTAGAAGTGTAGTTTGGCAAAATATTATCTTTGCTTTAGGAATTAAAGGTATTGTGCTTTTACTGGGGGCTTTAGGGCTAGCTAATATGTGGTTTGCAGTATTTGCCGATGTAGGTGTAGCATTATTAGCTGTATTGAATGCAATGAGAATTACTAGGATGAAAGTTTAAATATGTTTTATGATGACTAAATGTACCGGTTATGGGATGCAGAAATATTACTGCATCCTATATTTTTTTGAAAGGTTAATAAAAGTTAGGAGGAGTTATATATGGGGAAAAAAGCACTTATATTAGGTGGATACGGTAAAGCAGGGAGTTATATAGCAGAACTATTATTAGCCAATACAAGTAGAATTGAAATTATAATTGCTGGAAGAAATTTAATTAAAGCAGAAGCAGAAACTAAGAAATTAAATAATAAATTTCATAAGAATAGAGTATCTGCTCTTAAGGTTGATGCTGGAAATTTTGAAGAATTAAGGGAGGCATTTAAATTTTGTGATTTAGTTATAGTTTCTTTTCCTTATAGAGATGGTCAAGAAAGAATTGTGATAGAATCAGCGCTAGAGGCAGGAATTAATTATATTGATTTAAATGCGGATACTGAAAAATATCAGGTATTGCAAGAATATTCAAAAAAGATAGAAGAAGAAAAACTAATATTTTTAACTGGAGCAGGCATTATTCCAGGTTGTCCAGCAATGTTAGCTCACCTTGTAGGAAGTTATTATGATTCGATAAAGAAGATGAAGATTAGTTCTTTGTATCGCGATAAAAATATACCTTATGGTGGAGTCTATGATATCATTTCACACGCTGGGAAAACAGCACTTATTTATAAAAATAATGCTTGGCAAAAAGCATCACCCTTTGCAATGAAAAAGATAAAGTTTAGTAATAAATTTAAAACAAGAATAGCAGTACCTGTTTATCTTTCAGAATTAGAGGAAATTCCAAATAAATTGAATCTTGAAGAGTTAAGTACATATCAAGCAGGAATAAATCCTTTTGCTGATGGAATTTATTTCATCTGGAAAACATTAAACTTAAGCCATTTGGAAAGTACTCTAAATTTAGGTGTAAGACTCTTTTCATGGGCTAATAAATATTTCACTAGACCTCCTTTTGGATTAGCTCTAAAAATTGAGGCTCTTGGAGAGAAAAACGGATCTTTAGAAAATTCTTCAATATTATTAGAACAAACTGATATGTATTTAGCAACAGCTATTCCAGTGGTTGCTGCAGTATTACAGATTTTTGATGGTGAAATTAAGAAAGTAGGAAGTAGTTTTATGGGCTATGTTGTAGCATCAAGAGGTTATTTAGAAAGATTAAAAGAGTTAGGGATGGAAGTTACTATAGATAATTTTTAGTTGGATATTTATAAATAGAAGATAAATCTTAACTTGCTATTATATTTAATTATATTAAATTAAGCAATTACAGACTAAATTCTGTGGCTAATTTTTTATGTTACTATTTTTAAACTTTAATTACCATATAATCTCCACAATGTAGTTCTACTACATCTGCTTTCATGGCTTTGGCTATATCTTTAGTTAGTTCTTGTTGTTCTTCTTTATTTTTAGCAAATAAGTTTAAGGTTCCTCCAGTTAATATTCTCTCTTTATCGGTGGTAATATAGGCTAAGATTTGATAAGTTGGTCGCATGCTGGCTTCTCTACCCATCTTTTATTTCCTCCCTATTAAGTTGGTATCCATAACTTTATGACTCTTTTTAACGTTTTCCAATAGAGGAGCTTTTTTAATAGCTTCAATTAAAGCATCAGTATCTTGAATGATAGGGACTAATGAGATAATTACTCGTCCCTGTTGATACTCTTTTCTAGTGAAGTGATAGCGTTTTACTCCTAAGGTACGAGTAGCTTCAAAAAGTATAGCTTGACGCTGACCAAAGTTATCTAGAGTAATTCTAAAATGCTCTTCCTTAGGATAGATAATTGCTGCTACTCCTTCATTTTGATACATCTTACGGGCATTTTCACTACCTAGAACATTAGAGATATAAATATTATCTACATATAGTTCTGAGCCCCTTACTTCTACCTTTCCTTTCTTTACCTCAGCTATATCCCCAACAGTCTTTCCTTTAGAGAATCTCTTTAAAATTATCATTGTAATCAATCCTGCACTGATACCACTGATGATATTGACCAAAGCTAAGCTATGATTTAGTAACTGAATAGTTAGTGCTGTAACAAAGGAGATAACTAAAGCAAAGTAATTTCTTGCTTCAAAGGTCTTAGCAATTCCATCAATATAAGCCGAACCTCTATATGTATATTCAGTCTCTTCTAAATCTTTAAGGCTATTACGCTCCATCTTTCTGATATCACGAAACTGTTGGATAGCTAGAGTCAGAAAGGTAACTGCTACAAAGTTTTTAGTGAGTAGAGCAGGGATAGCTACTGCACCTAATGCAGCGGCAACAAAGGCAGTGATAAGATGGATTAGATAGCCATTAGGGTAGCTTGGATATTGGCGATAATCTTCTTTGATGGTAATTATTCGGGCTAAAGTTCCCATTATAATTGATGTTATTATTAAAATAATATACTTTTGGGAGAGTAGTTCATTATTCATAGATCATTTCCTTTCTAAATTACTAGTTAAAATTTAGTTTGTTGAATAGATCTTAATATTATACTAGTTAACTTATAGAATTAAAGAATAAAATGAACAAGATAATGAAGAAGTATATATATTAGAGTAAAAGTTGATAAGGAGGGCTTAGTTACCTGGTTAAGAAGTATGTGATTACAACTTTGTTTTTGTTATAATCTTAATCTTTTTATTATTAGATTATTTGTGAAAATTGTTGATTTAGACTAGTATGTTCTATTAAGTAGTTTTTATGGGATAGATTTAAGAAAAGAATAGAATGTAGATAAGTTAATAATTCATGATTATTTTTAAAGTTATTTACCTTTGGTATTAAGTGGTATTAAATTACAGTATAAATAGTGTTGGCTAATCAGATAATATCTATGAATTAAATAACTAAGGGGGATTAAATATGACAACAGCAATGCAAACCCATATGGATAGATATCAAAAATGTATTGATATCTGCAACAAATGTATGACTGAGTGCGAATTTTGTTTAGATGCCTGCTTACATGAACCAGATGTAAATGCTAGAGTAGATTGTATAGGATTACTATTAGATTGTATTGATATTTGTGCATTATCAGCTAAATATATGGCAGGTAATAGTAGATTTGCCAAACAGATCTGTGGTTTATGTGCTGAAATTTGTGATGCTTGTGCAGTTGAATGTGAGAAGTTTAAAGATAATCATTGTCAGACTTGTGCTCAGGTTTGTCGTGATTGTGCTACAGAGTGTCGTAATATGGTACAAGGGTAATTATGTTATTATAGAGAAGAGTAGGCTATTTCAGTCTGCTCTTTTTTTATTTTTAAAAGATTTAAATAATCTTGATACTTTCTTAATATTTAGTTTTTATAATATACTCAATAGTTGAGAGTGATAGAAGTTAAAGTCCAGTCGCAAAGCACTGTGGCTTGCCCTGTGGTAAGAGTGGACGGTCTTGACCTTATTTTTTATGTTTTTTAAGTAAATCCTTAATAGCTTCATCAAATAATTTTGATTTAGGTATTCTAGTTTCTTTAGAAAGATTATCTAATTTATCAATTAAACCTTTATCTAAAGTAGTGGTAATTCTTTTTCTAGTAGTTAAATCTGACATACCCCTAACAAATAAGTCAATAATAATTACATTATTTTAATAAGGAGGTTAACAGAAAGTTAATAAAATTTGCTCAGAATTTAGAAGATAATATTAAAGAATTTGAGGTATAAGCTTTTATTTCTTTGCAGGAAAAATTATCTCTTTCTTCAAATATTATAATAGTAACTATTACTACTTATTTTACTAGATGAAGGAGGAGATACTTATTAATAACTTTTGGAAGCTTTATGGAAAAGCAACTATAACTGCATTTGGTTTCTTCTGGAAGGCTGGGTGGGCTTTTATCTTGGGTTATTTTATCAGTAGTATGATTCAAAGCTTTGTTCCTAAGAAGAAGTTAACTAAATATATGGGTGAAGCTAATTTTAAAAGTATCTCACTATCTACTATCTTTGGTGGTGTTTCATCATCTTGTTCTTTTGCAGCCTTGTCAGCAGCACGAGCATTACTTCAGAAAGGGGCTCATTTTATTACTGTAGTAGCTTTTATGTTTGCCTCAACTAATTTGGTAATAGAGTTGGGAATTTTAATCTTAATCTTTTTAGGATGGGAGTTTTTAGCTGCCGAGATTATTGGTGGATTTCTTTTAATAGCAATTAGTAGTATCTTAATTAAGCTTACTTATCCTGGTAGTTTAATTGAAGCTGCTAAAAGGAAGGTAGATCGTGAGACAGATTTAGCAGAGGATGATTTTGATTGGAAGAAAAGAATCACCAGTAAAGAAGGTTGGAATTTAGTTGCTAAGAACTTTGTGATGGAGTGGAAGATGGTCTGGCAAGAGATATTAATTGGATTTACTATTGCTGGTTTTGTAGCTGTGTTTATCCCGGATGATATCTGGTCTAAAATATTTTTAATGGACTATACTAATTTATTACCATCTTGGGTAATTGCCATTGAGAATGCTTTAGTAGCTCCCTTTGTAGCAGCATTGACCTTTATTGGTTCTATGGGAAATATTCCACTGGCAACAGTCTTAAATGCTAACGGGGTATTTTTTGCTGGAATTATGGGCTTTATCTATTCTGATTTGATGGTACCGCCTTTAGTTGCAGTCAATGCTAAGTATTATGGTAAGAAGATAGCTTTTTATATAGCTGGAATTATGTATTTAAGTATTATTCTAACTGCATTAATTCTAAATGGGATATTTTCTGTGATTGGGATTGTTCCAGATAGTAATAAGGTAATTACTGAAATGACTCAATTTAAGATAGATTATACTTTCTGGATGAATATTTTATTTGTAGCTTTAGCAGGAGCTTTGATTTATCTTTATAAAAAACAGCTGAAGGAGAAAAATAGTCATGGAGATATGGACCATGGAGAAGAAAATAATAGTTTAGATATTAAAGGTCTATTTACTAAAGCATTTATTCTAATTTTAATAGGAGGCTTGGCCTCTTATATCGCAATTTAATAAATTTATAATCATCCTTAGCTGATACTATTATGAATAATCAGCTGAGGATTTCTTTATTATATAGGTGATTAGAGTTAATAATGAAATTGAATTCTGCAAACTATAAATAAGGATACCTTTAAAGGAGGAAGATTAGTTATGTCTAAAAAAACAGATAAAATCAAACATAGATATAATCGGATTGCACCAATTTATGATAAGTTAGAAGCAATGATGGAAAAAGGAAGAATGGGAGATTGGCGTCAAAAATTATGGCAACAAGTTGAAGCTATAGCCAAAGAAAAAGAAGGGGTTAGGTTATTAGAAGCAGGGATTGGTACTGGCAAAAATATTCCCTATTATCCTGAAGATATTGAAGTCTACGGTGTAGATTTTAGTGATAAAATGTTAGCAGAGGCTAAAAAACGAGCAGAAGAATTAAATGTTGAGATTAAGTTACAAGAGATGGATATACAGCAGTTAGACTTTCCAGACAATTATTTTGATATAATCGTGACTAGTTGTGTTTTCTGTTCTGTACCTGCCCCAGTACAGGGTTTAAAGGAGTTAAAAAGAGTCTGTAAAGATAATGGTAGGATTCTAATGTTAGAGCATATGCGTAGTCAAAAAGAGCCTTTAGGATATCTGATGGATAGTATGAATTGGATTAGTTTATTAACTTGGGGAGCAAATATTAATCGTGAGACTATAAAAAATATAAATAAGGCAGGGTTAGAAATTATTAAGGAGGAGAATTTATTATTGGATGTAGTTAAAGAGTTAATTCTGTGTCCTTAAATTAGTTAGGAGTTGTATATTAATTATAAAAAATTATAGCTTATTTTGGAATATGTTCATAAAGGTATTAAGTATATCTTTCTATAACTTATATATGAAGGTTAATTATTTTATCGTAGGGAGGAAGATATGAAAAAATTTGCTAAAAATTTAGTTATAGTAGCTATTGTACAATTGATTTTACATGGGATTTGGGAATATGTACAATGTGGTATCTTTTATACAATGGAGGGGCAGAGTTCTTTTGAGCATACAGAATTAATGGTTAGTGCTACTATTGGTGATGTTAATATTGCTTTGGTATTATTTCTGTTATTATCCTTTGTAAATAATGATAAGAATTGGCTTATGAAGAGGTGGGAGAGGAAAGATATTGTTATAAGTATTTTATATGCTTTATTTGTTAGCTTCTTCTTTGAAGTTCATGCCTTATATAATAATCGTTGGGGCTATAGCATTGACATGCCTTTATTTCCTGCAACTAACATAGGTTTATTACCTGTAATTCAATTATTAGTACTTTTGCCACTAGGATTTATAATTGCAAGATATCTTTTAAAAAGGGTTTTTTCTAATTAATAGATAAGTATAAGGCTTCCATGATGGAGGTCTTTTTATTTATGTTAGATTGTCAAATTAATTGAAATAAGTTTTGAATTTATTCACAATTTATTATATTCTAGATACTATTAATTGAGATTTAAAACTTTTTTGACTTCAATTCACCTAATATCATTGAAATTATAAATGAGCAAAAATGATTAGATTAATTTACAGATGCTATAATTAACCTGTTTATTCAGGTTAATATTCTTTCTGGTTTAAGACATATAGAGAAACAACTCTAAAGTAAATTAAAACCTTATTTTTACCATGCCCCGAGGATGATTTTTCCGAGGAAATACTCTTGGGATGGGAATGAACACGAATAGTACTTAGCTAGCGGCTATTGGCTAGTAGCAAATTTATTGCTAATGGTCTTTTTTAAAGAGCTAGAGAATTAGCCAGTGATGGATTTACTCCAAGAGTACTTCCTTAGAAAATAAAATAAATTCTTCAGGTTTAAAAACACAACCCTTCGCGGGATTTTAATTTCTAAGGTCCTTCTTCAGGGCGTGTGACCATTCGTGTTTTCAAAGTTTTTAGTTTATTTTTATTTCACTTTAAGGTTGGATTGCTATATCATTAGTAGAAAATAATTTAAAATTGATCATTTGTATTAATTGGTTTAAAATTTGATCGTTTATAAATTAAAATTAAATTTCTTAAGAAATACTCTTTAATATGGTTATATTTTTAAAAGCTTTAAATAATCTTGATATTTTCTTAATACTTTCTTAATATTTGTAGTCTATAATATGATTAAAGAGTGAAGGGAACATTAACAAGTAAACAGTTACTTTTTAATGTTAAATATTCGCTAAAAAATAAGGAGGAGATAAATATGAGAAGAAGTTTAAGCTTTGTATTAGTGATGACGATGGTATTGGGAATTTCAGTCTATGCTTTTGCCCATGGTGGAGGAAATGGATTTAATCAAGGGCCTAGAAATACTTATAGAAATAATAATTATCATGATGACTTAAATCTATCAAGGGAACAAGAGGATAAGATCGAAGAGTTACAAGATAAATATTATGATCAAATGGATGATTTAATGGATGACTTAGGGGATAAAGGAAGAGATTTGAGAGATCTATATTTTGATAAAGATGCTAAGCGTAATGAGATATTAGAATTACAAGCAGAGGTTAATCAGCTTAGAAATCAGATGTCTATTTTAATGACAGAGATGCGTTTAGAGATGAGAGATATATTAACTAATGAACAGTTAGATCTTATAGAGGATTATGGAATGATGGGCTTTGGTATGATGAATGGATTTGGCATGATGGGTGGAAGAGGATTTAGAGGTCATATGGGTGGTCGTGGTATGATGGGCGGTCATATGATGCATGGTAATAATGGTATGATGGGATGGTAATAAAAAAATAATTAATAAATTAGGGGTTTAATTAAACCTCTAATTTATTTTCTAAAGGGAGTGATAGATTATGATGCATGGCTGGGGTTATGGAATGAGAGGTTTTTTTGGAGGTGGAATGTTAATGATGGGGATATTTTGGATAGCAATAATTGCTATAGTAATCTATTTTTTAAGAAATTCTAATAAGTCTACAAATAGAGTTGAAACTTATAGAAGAGATGTAAAAGAGGATCCTTTGGAGATTGCAAAAAAGAGATATGCAAAAGGAGAGATTAGTAAAGAGGAGTTTCAAGAGATTAAAGAGGAAATAAAGAGTTAATTTGTAGGTTATATAGTTGAAAGTTTGTTTTTTATTTATGAATAACACAATAAGGTATATTAATATAATTAGAATATTAAATTTATACTTAGCCTATTGTTTATATAAACAATAGGCTAAGATACATATCTGAAATCCTATTGTGATTTAGATATTGTAACAGTGATTAGTATTAAGATTTAAATCATTGGAGCATTGTATAATTAAATGCACAGGTAGATCAAAAAATAAAAAGTGACACATAGAAATACCTCATATATAATGTTAAATAACCACAAATAACATAAAGTGAGGTATTAAAATATGTGTCAAAATAATTATAACAGAAAAAGTAAAAAAGGAAAACACCTAACTTTGGAAGATAGGAAAATAATAGAGCATTTATATAATATTCAAGGTAAGAAAGATAAGGAGATCGCAAAAGAGTTAGGAAAACATAGAACAACAATAAGTAGAGAGCTTAAGAAAGGTGAATTAAAATTATTAAATTCTGATTATACGACAAGAATAGAATATGATGCTGAAATAGCGCAAAAAGTCTATGATAAAAATGCTACAGCTAAAGGAACTAAGATAAAAATAGCTAAGGAACATGAGTTAGCAAGATTTATAGAAAGAAAAATAAAACAAGATAAATGGTCTCCAGAAGTAATTGCTAATCAAATACAGGAAGATGAAAGATTTGAAATTAAGCTACATTGGAAAACAATATACAATTATATAGACAAAGGTATCTTGATGGTAAATAGAGATGAGTTAGTCTATGGTAATTATAAAAAATCTAAAGGTACTAAAAGACAAGAAAAGGAATCAACTAAGAGGAGAAAAGATGGCAGAAGGATATCAGATAGACCTGAGGAAGCTAATAAAAGAACAGAGTTAGGTCATTGGGAAATGGACTTAGTAGAAGGTAAAAAAGGAAAAGGAGAGCCATTCTTACTAGTTTTAACAGAAAGATATAGTCGAAAAGAGATAATAGAAAAAATATCTAATAAGACTCAAGAAGCAGTTATAAATGGATTAGATCGAATTGAAAGAAGAATAGGTGTAAGAAGGTTTAGAGAGTTATTTAAGACGATAACAACAGACAACGGGCGGGAATTTTATGATTATGAAGGAATAGAGACTTCATTTACAGGAAGTAATATACCAAGAACTAATCATTACTATGCTGATGCCTATTGTTCTTGGCAAAGAGGTAGTAATGAAAATTTAAATAAGATGATTAGAAGGTTTTTGCCAAAAGGAAGCAGTTTTAAAGATATTAGTACGAGTGAGGTTAAAAATATTCAACAATGGATGAATAACTACCCAAGAAAGATGTTTGATTTTAAAACTTCGAATGAAGTTTTTGAAAATAAATTAAAAGTAGCTTAAAAGTTTATATTATATGGGGTATAAGTGTTTCACAAAAAAACGTGCATTTTATATTGCAATTCTCAAGATTTAAATCATTAAAATTATTTATTGACATTAGTGGTTTTATTATGTATACTATTAGTACAAATGATAATCATTATCATATTTTTTTAAAAAATATATTCATTAATCTAGATATAACGATAGAAGGATATAAACGCTCTTATTAACTAATTATGTCTTTTAGAGATCATGGATAGTCTTTTCTTTTGATTTTAGAATTTTAGAGTAAAAAATTATTGTTTAAACAAAGCAAAAATTGAACTATGTTAATTAATCATATCTGCTTAACTCATCAGATAAAAGAATTTGTAACTATTGTGTAATTGATATGTTAGTTAATGGTGATAAGTAAATGTTAATATTAATATAGGACAGTAAATATTAGATACTTTAAGACATTTTAAATTAATAGAAAAGATTTTCGCTTTTAATCTTTGTATGAAAAGTTTGAATCGGGAATAGATCGTAAATCTTATAGGAAAGGAGGAGTGTGAAATATTATGGAGTTTTAATAAATAAAATCTTAGCAAAAAAGAGAGATAAAAGGTGGAATAGACTTTTGTAATATTAGGATAATGAAACTTTGATGTTAAATTTAAAAATATCATACATAAATAAATGAATGAATAGAGGAGGAGAAAAAAATGTTTAAAAAAATATCATGGGGATTATTGATCATAACATTATTTACAGGTCTAGTGCTGAGTGAAGAAAGGGTTTCAGCTAAAGATTTAAGTGTAGAAGAAATTGTAAACAAGACTTATACAGCAGCTTATTATCAAGGTGAAGATGGCAAGGCCACTGTAGAGATGACTATTGTTGATGCTCAAGGGAGAAAAAGGGTTAGAAGATTGACTATGTTAAGAAAGGATATTGAGGATAATGGTCAACAAAAATATTATGCCTATTTTAAAGAACCAGCTGATGTAAGAAAGATGGTCTTTATGGTAGATAAGAGGCCAAGTACAGAGGATAATAGATGGTTGTATCTGCCTGCTTTAGATCTGGTACGTAGAGTTTCAGCTGCAGATAAGCGTTCTAGTTTTGTGGGTTCTCACTTTACCTATGAAGATATCTCTGGTAGAAATCTAACTGATGATAAACATATGCTAATTGGAGAAGAGAATGGAAAATATATTTTAAAATTGATACCAAAGGATAAGAATAATGTAGAATTTGCTTATTATAAGATGTGGATTAATAAGGATAACTTCATTCCAGTTAGGTCTGAATATTATAATCAACAAGAAGAGTTATATCGAGTTATTACAGCAGAAAAGGTAGAGAATATTGAAGGTTATCCTACTATTATGACTATGAAAGCTGAAGATGTAAAGACTGGAGCTTATACTATTAATCGATTTAGTAATATTCAGTATAATTTAGGTATTTCTGAGAACATCTTTACAGAACGTTATTTACGACGTCCACCACGTAGATTATTGAGATGAGTATTTGATGACAGGAAGGGGGATTTATGATATGAAGAGAGTAGTAAATTATACATTCTTATTATTACTAGTAATGTTAGTATTAAATATAGGAACTGTATCGGCAGAAAGTTTGCCTTTCCATGGGTTTGTAGAAAGTTCAATCGGTGGTAGATATGATAGTCCTGATTATATTAATGATGACTTACTCTTATATGAGACTAGAGCACAGTTAAGTTATTGGGGTGCTTTAGGTTATAATGGAGAATTTCAAGTTAAAGCAGATATTATTAAAGATAATATTACAGATCAAGCTGATATTAAGTTAAGAGAGGGATATATTTGGGCTTATCCATCAGCTAATTTTGAAATAAAAGCTGGACGTCAAGTCTTAACTTGGGGAACAGGAGATTTAATCTTTATCAATGATCTATTTCCTAAAGATTATCAATCTTTCTTCCTAGGAAGAGATCAAGAGTATCTAAAGGCACCATCAGATTCAATTAAATTTTCCTTCTTTCCTCAAGGAGGGGCAATTGTTGATGTAGTTTGGAGCCCAAGTTTTACAGCCGATAATTATCTTAAAGGTGAACGTTTAACCTTCTTTGATCCTGGCCAAGGAGGAAATATTGAAGCAAATTTGGAGAATCCTCAATTTTCTGCTAAGTTACCTGAGAAGGATTGGGAGAATGGAGAATTAGCCTTAAGAGTAAAGAAGAATTACCAAGGAAATGAATTAGCCTTTTATGCTTATAAAGGTTTTTATAAAGAGCCTAATGCTAATCAAGCCGGGAATGGTTTAGAGTTTGCTCCTTTGAATGTATATGGTGCTAGCTGGAGAAATAATGTTATGGGTGGAGTAGCTAATCTAGAGCTTGGATATTATGATTCTGCTGATGATCAAGCTGGGGATAAATGGAATATTCCAAACTCTTCAATCAAAGCTTTGATTGGTTATAGTAGAGATTTGGGTAATGATTTTAGTGTAGGTGTGCAATACAATCTAGAACATATGGAGGATTATGATGCTTATGTAAGTAGCTTAGGAGCTAATTATCCATACTTAAGTGAAGAGAATAATGAGCAAATAACCTTACGCTTCACTAAGTTATTTAATAAACAGACAATACGTACTGACTTGTTTACTTTTTATTCTTTAAGTGATAAAGATGCTTATTTACGACCACAGTTTAGCTATGATTGGACAGATAATATCAATTTTAGTGCAGGAGCAAATATCTTCTTAGGTGAGCAGGACTACACCTTCTTTGGTCAATTGGAAGATAATTCTAATCTTTATATGAGAATGAGGTATAGCTATTAATTTTAAATGGGTAGGAGGCATTTCTACCTCCTATATTACTATAATTAAGAGAGGTTGATCTAACAATGACTATTAATGATGCTTTGCGTGCTATTGCAGGAGCTTTTGTATTGATTTCAGTTTTATTAGGGGTTTTTTATAGTCCTTATTGGTTTTATTTTACAGTTTTTATAGGACTAAATCTTCTTCAGTCAGCATTTACTAAAAAATGTCCAATGATTACTCTATTAAGAGCATTAGGATTGCCAGAATATAATTGTAAAACTGTTATAAGAGAGGAGGATAAAGAATGAACTTTAAAGAGAAAGTAACGAAATTTGCTGTTAATAGACCCAAAACAGTTGTAATATTCTTTTTAATTTTAACAATTGCTTTAGCAATACAGCTTCCTAAAATTCAGGTGGATACCGATCCTGAAAATATGTTAAGTGAAAAGCAATTTGTTAGGGTATTTAATGATCAGGTCAAAGAAAGATTTGAGCTATATGATATGGTAGTAGTAGGGATAGTCAATGATAAAGATCCTAATGGTGTCTTTAATCCTGATACTTTGGAGAAGGTATATAAAATAACCAATAAGATTAAAGGGATAGAAGGGGTAATTGATTCAGATATCATTGCACCATCTACCCAAGATAATATTGAGCAAGGTGGATTAGGTGTAGTAAACTTTAACTGGTTGATGGATCAGCCACCTAAAACAAGAGCGGAAGCTGAGAAGATCAGAGATGAGTCTATGGATAACCCTATTTTGAAAGGAACTATGGTCTCTGAAGATGGAAAAGCTTTAGCTATTTATATCCCAATTGAAAGTAAAGATTTAAGTTATGAAGTTGCTAGTGAAGTTCAATCTTATATTGATAGATTTGAGAATTCAGCAGATAATTATTATATCAGTGGTCTGCCTGTAGCTGAGGATACTTTTGGAGTGCAGATGTTTAAGCAGATGGCTATTTCTGCACCTTTAGCGATGTTAATTATATTCTTATTATTATGGTTCTTCTTTAAGAAGATATCTGTGATTATTTCACCAATGATTGTTGCTATGATCAGTGTGATTACTACTATGGGGTTATTGATTGGATTAGGATTTAAAGTACATATTATGAGTTCGATGATACCAATCTTTTTAATGCCAATTGCTGTAGTAGATTCAGTCCATATTCTAAGTGAATTTTATGATAGGTATCAGCATATTAAGGATAAGCGTAAGACGATTATTAAGGTAATGGATGAGCTTTTTGTTCCTATGCTTTATACTTCATTAACTACTAGTGTAGGGTTTGCTTCTTTAGCCTTAACACCAATTCCGCCAGTTCAGGTCTTTGGAATTTTTGTAGCTGTAGGGGTTATGATGGCATGGATCTTAACAATTACTTTTGTACCAGCTTATACAATGTTCATTAAAGAAGAATCTTTGAAGAACTTTGGTGCAGCAGATGAAGGTGAAGGTGGAATCTTAGATAATTCTCTTAAGTTTTTGGGTAATATGACTTATAAAAGGTCTAAGGTTATTCTGTTAATTACTTTGCTTGTTATTACTATTGCAGGATATGGTATTACTAAAATTGTGGTCAATGATAACCCGGTAAAATGGTTTGAAGCAGATCACCCTTTACGTGAAGCTGATAGAGTATTAAATGAACACTTTGGTGGAACTTATATGGCATATATGGTCTGGGATAGTAAAGATAGTGCTGAAGGACTAAAAACTGCTAAAGATGAAATCTTAATGGAAGTCGATGCTATCCAAGAGATCTATCTAGAATTTAATACCCAAATGAATAAGATAAGAGAAGTGATTAATAATAGATATGACAAAGCTATTAAAGCCGAAGAATTTAATAAGAAGAAATTGCTGCAAGAGCTTAAAACTTATATTAATCAAATTAAGACAAAGGAGCAAGAGAATTTAGATTGGGCCATTGAAGATTTAAGTTATGCTTTAGATGATTTAGAGGTAAAATATCAAACTTTTAAACAACCAGAAGTATTGGAGTATATAGCTGAAGTTCAAAAGATGCTAGAAAGTACTGAAGATGTAGGAAAGACCAGTTCTTTGCCAGATGTGGTCAAAAAGGTTTATAAAGAATTAAGAGAAGGAAAAGAAGAATATTATCAAATTCCTGATTCTGCAGGTGGAATAGGACAAAGCTTAATCTCCTTCCAAAATAGTCATAATCCAAATCAATTATGGCATTTTGTTGAACCAGATTATAGTAGTGCAAATATCTGGGTTCAGCTTAAAAAAGGTGACAATCAAAATATGCAGAAGGTGGTAGAGAAGGTTGATGCTTGGATAGCAGAAAATCCTCCACCAGTTGGATTAGAGTATAATTGGGCCGGGTTGACTTATGTAAATGTAGTGTGGCAGAATAAGATGGTAATGGGAATGTTGAAGTCGTTACTTGGTTCTTTTGTAATTGTATTAATAATTATGAGTATTCTATTCCGTTCACCATTCTGGGGATTATTGAGTATGATTCCATTAACAGTTACAGTAGCTTTCTCTTATGGAATGATCGGTTTGGTTGGTAAGAGTTATGATATGCCAGTAGCAGTTCTTTCATCCTTGACCTTAGGATTAGCAGTTGACTTTGCTATCCACTTTATTGAGCGTAGTCGAGAGTTATATGAAGAACTAGGATCATGGAAAGAAACTATAGCAAAAATGTTTGATGAGCCTGCAAGAGCCATTACGAGAAATGCTTTGGTTGTTGCTATTGGATTCTTACCATTATTATTTGCTCCATTGGTGCCTTATCAAACTGTTGGAATTTTATTAGCAACTATTTTAGGGGTTTCATCACTAGCTACTTTATTTATATTACCAGCTTTAATTACTGTTTTAAAGAAATATTTATTTAAAGACAGATAGGAATATTTAAGAAGATTAATTGAAAGAAGAAAAGGGCATTCTGTTGAATGCCCTTTTTGATATTTTTATTTTTAAGCATATCTTTGCTTTAAGGTATTTATTATGTCTAATATTCCATGTTTGGCTAGAGAAGAATAAATACTTTTAAAATCTAAAGATACCTTGGTGGGGTATACAGATATAATTGAAATATGTTAATAAAGCTATATCTATTGCTAAAGTGTTATTAGTATAATTTAAATAATTAATATATATAGAAGGAATTAGGGAGTTTATAGATAAGTCCACTAATGAATGGTTTTGATAATCGGACTCATTACAAGGAGTGCTAATTTTCAAAGTTCTTGACATAATCTCTTATCTATGATATTATTGCATTAATCAAAGATACCCAGAGGGGGTATAATAGAAATATTTTATTATAGATAAGGAATAATAAAATAAGAGGAGGGATAAGGATGGGAGATGCAAAAGCACTGCAGAAAGAAACAATTCAAGTAACAGGAATGAGTTGTGCTAGTTGTTCAGCTGCAGTTGAGAAGAATGTAAATAAATTAGCTGGTGTTAAAGAAGCAAATGTTAACTTTGCTACGGAGAAATTAAATGTAGAATTTGATGCTTCCACAAATACATTAGAAGACATTAAAGCAGCGGTTAAAGATGCTGGTTATGGTGTTGAAGATGAGGTTGAATTACGAGAGATAAATATACCGATAGGTGGTATGACTTGTGCCAGCTGTGCTGCTGCTGTAGAAAAAGAAGTTAATAAATTAGAGGGAATTGAAGAGGTAAATGTTAATTTTGCTACAGAGAAGGCTATGGTTAAGTACAATCCCCATGAAAATAGAATTTCAGAGATTAAGAATGCTATTACTAAAGCGGGATATGAAGCCTTAGAGATTGAAGCAGGAGAAAGAATTGATGCCGATAAGGAGAGAAAGAATAAAGAGATAGAGACTCTTTGGAAGAAATTCATTGCTGCTGCTATCTTTACATTACCATTATTCTATATTTCTATGGGTCATATGGTAGGATTAGCAATTCCTGATATTATAGAGCCATCAGCTCATCCAATGAATTTCGCCTTAGTGCAGTTACTATTAACTATTCCAGTGATGATAGCTGGTTATAAGTTCTATACTGTTGGTTTTAAGTCATTATTTAGAGGTAATCCTAATATGGATTCATTGATAGCTATTGGTACATCAGCAGCTATTCTTTATGGTATTTATGCTATATTTAGAATATCTATTGGAGATGTTGGATATGCTATGAATTTGTACTTTGAAAGCGCAGGAGTAATCATTACTTTAATCTTATTAGGTAAGTACTTAGAAGCAGTCTCTAAAGGTAAGACATCAGAAGCGATTAAGAAGCTGATGGATTTACAAGTCAAAACTGCTACAGTAATCCATGATGGCGAAGAGATGACTATCCCTATTGAAGAGGTGGAGGTAGGAGATATCATCTTAGTTAAGCCAGGAGAGAAGATTCCAGTTGATGGTACTATTGTTGAAGGTCATACTGCTGTTGATGAATCAATGTTAACAGGGGAAAGTATACCAGTTGAGAAGAAGGTTGGCGACAAGGTGATCGGTGCTGCTCTTAATAAGAATGGAACTATTAAATTCAAGGCTACTAAGGTTGGTAAGGATACTGCTTTAGCTCAGATTATCAAGCTAGTAGAAGAGGCCCAAGGTTCTAAAGCTCCAATTGCCAAAATGGCAGATATAATTGCCGGATACTTTGTTCCTGTAGTAATTGGAATTGCTGTTCTGTCAGGAATTGCTTGGTATTTAACAGGAGCAGGTTCAGTTTTTGCTTTAACAATCTTCATCTCAGTATTAGTAATTGCCTGTCCTTGTGCCTTAGGTTTAGCAACACCAACAGCAATTATGGTTGGTACTGGTAAAGGGGCAGAGAATGGAGTATTAATCAAAGGTGGAGTTCCATTAGAGACAGCTCATAAGATAGAGACTATTGTCTTTGATAAGACAGGAACTATTACTGAAGGAAAGCCAAAGGTTACTGATGTGGTAACAGTTAATGATTACTCTAAAGAGGAGTTATTATCATTGGCAGGTTCAGCAGAGAAGGGGTCTGAACATCCACTAGGAGAAGCTATTGTTAAAGGTGCTGAAGAAGTAGGAGTAGAGTTTAAGAAATTGGATAACTTTATGGCGATTCCAGGCCATGGAATTGAAGTAGAGATAGAAGAAAAGTCAATCCTACTTGGAAATAGAAAGTTAATGGATGATAAAGAAATAAACGTAAGCTTACAAGAGGATTCTGATAGACTTGCTAATGAAGGTAAGACACCGATGTTTATGGCAATTGATAAAGAGTTAGCAGGGATTATTGCCGTTGCTGATACAGTTAAAAAAAGTAGTGCAGCAGCAGTTAAGACTCTTCATCAGATGGGAATTGAGGTTGCTATGATTACAGGAGATAATAAGAGAACAGCTAATGCTATTGCTAAAGAGGTTGGTATCGATATAGTCCGTGCTGAGGTATTGCCAGAGGATAAAGCTAGTGAGGTTAAGAAGTTACAGGATAGTGGTAAGAAGGTAGCAATGGTTGGTGATGGTATCAATGATGCACCAGCTTTGGCACAAGCAGATGTAGGGATGGCAATCGGTTCTGGTACTGATGTAGCTATGGAAAGTGCTGATATTGTCTTGATGAAAGATGATATTATGGATGTAGTAACAGCGATTCAATTAAGTAAAGCAACTATTAGGAATATCAAGCAGAATCTATTCTGGGCCTTTGCCTATAATACTGCAGGGATTCCAATTGCTGCTGGTTTATTACATCTCTTTGGAGGGCCATTACTTAATCCAATGATTGCAGCAGCAGCAATGTCAATGAGTTCAGTATCTGTATTGACTAATGCTTTGAGGTTAAAAGGTTTTAAACCTCAATCTAGAGTTGATACTGTTAAAGCTAATAAGATTAAAGAAAGTGATTTGGAGGAGGAAAAATTGATGAAAAAAACAATTAAAATTGAAGGAATGAGTTGTGGACATTGTTCAGGTCGTGTTCAAAAAGAATTAGAAGCAATGGCTGAGGTCAAATCAGCTGATGTTAGTGCTGATGAGAATAGAGCTATCGTTGAGCTCTCTTCAGATGTAGATAATGTTAAGTTAACAGCTGCTGTAGAAGAGGCTGGATATGAAGTAGTAGGAATTAAATAGAAGTTTATCTTTGAGGATAGGGAGAAATCCCTATCCTTTTTATTACTTATAATACTTTGACAAAGTTAATATTTAAAGTAGAGAATTACTTTTTTAGCTATTATAGCTGGATAAAAAGAATAATAAAGGTTTAAAGCTAGATATTGTTTAAATTAAATTTATATTTATAATTTAGCAGGTAAAATTATTTTTTTATTCAAATATAAGGATAAAGATTGATAGATTGATAAAAAAATATTTTATGGTTATTAAATTAATAATAAGTGTAATAATAAGATAGATATGATAATAATTATTACTAAGTTCTATGTGTTATCTTGCTAAGGAGATTATCTTATAAGCTGATAATGTAAAAAGCTATAATTAAGAGGGGAGGATTTATATGAATCAAATCTGTAGTCTTAGAATTCTAGACAATAGATTAGTTGAAAGAATTCTAGAAAGGCATGATAGAAAAAGTACCCTTGATAATCGTTGTGCTCAATTTGCATATGGATTCTGTTTTTTTGATGAAGATGAACCTCTTTCTAATGTAGAAGATGATTTAGATAAGATAAGAAATAAGAATAATAGTTATAATTCAAGTGCTGATTTTGAAATTGATTATTGTATTGGATTAAAAGAAGCAATGGAGGATTATGATAGTTATCTTAAAGGTGAACTAGAATTTAGTAGGAATAAGGATTTAGAGAATTTAGTAGAAGTATTTGAAGAAGAGCCTATAGTTATAAAAGAGTTTAGATGTGGTCATTATAGTGTGTTAGACGGTAGGCATAGGTTATGTATAGCTAGAAAGACTGGTATTAATGTCTATGCTAGATATGAAGAAAGAGAAGAGGAATGTACTACATGTAGTGAAAGAAATTCAAGAGATAAATCCTATTTACCTTATTGAAATTGTTTTAATTCTTAGTTTAAAGTAATTAAGATAAATTGATATTGAATAAGAGCTAAAAATCAACCTTGATAATATTATCAAGGTTGATTTTTGTTTATATATTGTAATTTCGCAAGAGGGATTTTCTATAATATCAGTTTAATATATATCTATATATTTTGAGCAAGCTCTAATAAGACTGTTCTATTTTCTTTAAAGTACTTATTTAAGTTAAAAGCAGGTAATTGTTCTTCTGATTTTGTATTGCCAATTTCAATTGTGAATCCTGGCTTATTAAATTTTTTAATAAACCAGTCTTTATAGCCTGCTGCTTTCTTATTACTTTCATCAGGAGTTATGAGTTTATAGTGATTTACAGAACTGATCTTTTTAGCTAAAAGGTAGTCTCGTTTATAGGTGTCAGTATTTTGATTATAATACCAATAAATCACGTTTCCGCTATTATGGAATGCTATAATAGCATCAAATCTTTCTTTTCTACTTAGGTCGGCTAAAGCTTTGCTCTCAGGTTCACTCTCAGCTTTAGAACCTTTATAATGAGCGAAATGAGGCTGGTCTTCTGCTTTTACTTCTTCCCAGTCTGCGTTAAACTGTTTATTTAAATCTACTCCTCTAGCATTGGCCTTCCATCTTTTAAAATTAGAACTACCTTCATTTGCTTTAATATAGAAGTTCTTATCTTTTAAATTTTTGATACCATTGACTGCAATCTCTACTCCATCTGGATTTATCATAGGAATAAAATAAAAGCTTGTTTGATTTAAGATTTTTTTGAGGTTGTAGTTATTTATGCTCTTATTTTTGCTATAGTCTTCGATTAATTTAAGAACTAAAAGTGATGTTATACTTTCTCTTCCATGAAAGCCTCCAACTACTGCAATTTTCTTCTTACCATTACCTAGTCTTAATAGGTATAGGTTGCGATTTGCTACAGAATTGCCAATTGATGATGTCTTTATTTTTTTATAACGTTTATTTAGCTGATTGATCTGTTCTTTCATTTTGCTATAAGTATAATCAGAAGTTGCTGTGATAATTGGATCTTTAGGTAGATTTTCTGGATTTGTTTTTTCTTGCTTTTTTCTTTGAGGGCTATCTTTTTTAGATTTGAAATTATTGTTATAGTTTTTAGTTGTACATCCTAAAATGCTTATTAAGATAAGAGATAGAGCAATGAATCTAAAAGTTTTTTTGTATGTGTACAATTTAAGTTCACTCCAACCTAGATTTTAGTATTAATTATTAACTTCTTTTAATATAGCTTTATTTGTTTTGGGTTTATTAGTTATAATCATTTTATATTATCTCTATTCTATTTTTTTATATTCAATTACTTAGGTTACTCTTTGAACTACATAATAAGTAAGTTTATCTGGAGTTGACAAATTATTGTTATGAATCATAATATGTATTAGATAAAGTAGGAAGGAGGATCTAAAAAATGGGTCATTATGGTGATAACTATGTTTGGTTATGGATATTTATTATAATCATTTTATTTTTACCTTTATTCAGCTATTAATTTTTAAAAGCAAAGAAAGTCCCTTCCTGGGACTTTCTTTGCTTTTATTACTATTTGATTTTTTAAAGTGCTAAAAAAATATATTTAGCCAGGTATACATATAGGAAGCCCTGCTTCTAGCTGGTTAGGATCTTCAATTTGAGGGTTAGCTGCTATTAGTTCATTGAGTGGAGTACCATATTTTTGAGAGATAATAAATAAAGTTTCACCTGGTTTTACAATATAAATTGATCCTCCAGGACATGATACTGGCCCTGCTCCAGGAGCTGGTGGTAAGCATATTTCTTGTCCTGCCCTAAGCTCTTTTGATTCAATTCCGGGGTTAGCGATTAAGAGAGCATCAAGGGTATAACCGAATTTTTTAGCTATACTAGTAAAAGTTTCGCCTGCTTGGACTGTGTAAAAGCGACCTGGACAGGGTCTGACTGGTGGCGTTGCAGCTGGAATACATAATTCCTGTCCTATTTGTAACTGATTAGGATTTACTCCTGGATTTGCTGAAGTTAAAGCATCAATTGAGACATTAAAGCGGCGTGCTATGCTAAAAAAAGTATCACCTAAGATAACTGTATAAAGAAATCCAGTAGGGCATTTACCGGAAATTTCTTCTACAGGAATACATATCTTTTGTCCAGCCTTTAGATTATTTGGGTCTATATCAGGGTTGGCATTTAATATCTCATCTAGAGTTATTTCAAAGCGACGAGATAAGTTATATAATGTATCTCCAGGTCGAATAGTATATATTGAAGCATTAGGACAATTAGGATTATCTGATTGATTGGCCATCTTTTAAATCCTCCTTTCATATTAGACTTTTCTATATGATATGTATTAAAGCAATAAATTGGAATGATTTTAATCTTAATTATATTAGTCTAATATTCTACTTAATTACTTATAGATAAGTATTTTGACAGGAGGTCAATTAGATATTTTTGATTTATAAGTTTTATAGTACTAGTGCTGATTAAATTTTTATAGTAAAGATCAAATAAGAGAGGAATAATTATTGTTTCTCTCTTATTTGATTTAAGCTATAAAAAACTATTTAAAATAAATCTGTACTTAAATATCGTTCTCCAGTATCAGGAGCCATTGCTAGGATTTTTTTACCTTTACCAAGCTCTTTAGCTGCTTGAAGGGCGGTCCAGACTGCTGCTCCTGATGATGGACCTACAAATATTCCCTCTTTAGCAGCTAATTGACGAGTTATATCTAAAGCATCTTCATCATTGATCCTATAGATTCGATTATAGATATTTCTATTTAAGGTGTCTGGTATAAATCCAGGACCAGTACCAGGTATTTTATGTTTTCCTGATTCACCTCCAGAAATAACAGGTGAATTTTCAGATTCTACAATATAGATTTTAAGATTAGAAAGCTCTTCTTTTAGTTCTTCTCCAGTACCAGAGACAGTTCCTCCAGTTCCAGCAGTACTTACAAAGATATCTAGATCATTACCAAAGGCTTCAATTATCTCTTTGGCTGTAGTACTTCGATGGGCATCAGGATTAGCAGGGTTAGTGAATTGATTGGGCATAAAACTATTCTTAATCACTGCTAATAAATCTTCTGCTTCCTTTACAGCACCTGACATCCCTTGATCTGCAGGGGTGAGTCTAACCTCAGCACCGTAGGCTCTCATCATATTGATTCTCTCTTGTGAAGCTGATTCAGGCATAACTAAGATAGCTCGATACCCCTTAACTGCAGCTACCATAGATAAACCAATTCCCGTATTTCCACTGGTAGGTTCGATAATAGTACCACCTGTTTTGAGAGTTCCATCTATCTCAGCTTGCTTAATCATATTATAGGCAGGGCGAGCCTTAACACTTCTAGTAGGATTGAAGTACTCTAATTTGACATAAATATCTGCAGAGCTTTCAGGTACTATTTTATTTAGTTTAACAATAGGAGTATTGCCGATTAATTCTGTAATATTATTAGCAATTTTCATATTTTTTTACCATCCTTTCTTTCTTATTTTACTTGAGAGGTATCTTAATCTTTGAATTTTTTATTCAAATTCTGCTAAGACAGAATATAGATTCCGCCTATAGGCGGGTTACTTTTTTTCATAGATAAAAAAGTAAGCAAAAAATCATTTGAAGTTCAAGGAAAACACTCGTACTTTACTAAAAGGACTAGAATATTTTAATAAATTTTTTAGTTAATAATCAATCTTTGATTTAATAAATTAATCAGTATATGAATTAAAAGTTGCTTATGTTTCTTTAAAGTCAAATTCTCAAATTTTAATTTTAAGAAAGTGTTTTTTTAATTCGTCATATATAACAAAGGAATAACGAGCAGTATCAACTACCCGTTATCTACTATTAATCTTTATTTTATTACCTCTAAGAAAGATGTATCTACTAACCCTGTAATATCAGTGCTTCCTTTGATTGCTCCTAATTCACCAGAAATATTAGCAAATTCTTGGATAATTTTAGGATCGATATTAGAAGTAAGTTTAGTTCTTGTTAATGCTCGATCTAAGATATCAATAGATAGTTCTTGTTTAGTAATTCTTTTAATCTCCTCTTGCATTAATTTTAAGCTATCTTCTCGATTATTAGCAATAAAATCAATAACTTCTTCATTAACTTTTAAGAATTTTTTAACTAATTCAGGGTGATTTTCTGCAAAATCAGTAGTAGTAGCGATTACAGTAGCTGGCATTTGACCCTCCCAAGGCATTTCATCCCAATTAACTAAGACTTTAGCTCCAATCTTTTCTTCCATTACAGCTGCCCAGGGCTCAGAAACAGCAGCAGCATCAATCTGTCCTTGTTTGAATAGTCCCATCATAGTAGCTGGTTTTTGTAGAATGTGTTTGATATTTCCTCCACGCTTCTCCATCTTCAGCTCATTATCCCATAGGAATCTTCTTAATAATAGATCATGGCTACAAGCAAAACCAGGAGTAGCAATAGTCTTATTTGCTAAATCATTAGCAGAAGAGATATTACTAGTTCCATTGCCAATAATTACATTACCTGCTACACTAGCACTGGCTAAGACTTTAACTTTAGCACCTTGTAAATAACGATTTAATACTGGACCTGGACCTACATAACCGATGTCAACTTGGCCAGTAGCCATAGCATCCATAAATAGTGAACCTTTGGGAAAGGTCTTAACATTAAGCTTAATTCCATCAAACTCCTTTGTAAAGCTACCATTAGCTACACCTACAATTCCAGGAGCATGAGTTAGATTAGGGAAGTAGCCAATAGTAATCTCCTTTACTTTAGTAGTTGTCTTTGTTCCTTTATCTCCACAACCAGTAATCACCAAAATAGTGATTAATAAGATTGACAATAACATAGTTTTTTTGTTCATTTTTATTTCCTCCTTTTTTAATTCAGTAATAAGTGATGAATGACGAGTGATCAGTAAAATTTAAAAATATTTAAAACCTTAGTGTGATATTTAAATTCTATAAGTAGTAGTTATATATAGATTTAATTAAAGTTCTTCATATTAAAATTAATAAAAAGAATATTTAGACGTAGATTTACACAGACAAACATAGACTTAAAAATTAAATAAATTAGGAGTTTAAGTTGCTACTTAGTTAGATTTTAGTCTGTATCAAAAAGGTTTTGATTTATATTTGTGAGAATCATTAGTTCAACTTATATAGATCTCCAACCATAAGTGAAATAAAGATAAACTAAAAACTTTGAAACTACTAATGATCACTAATACACACGAATAAGAGCAATAGAAAGATAAAAACTTAAAATATTTATAAAGATTTAAGGTCTGAAAGATTTTTTGAATCTTTTATTAGTGCTAAGTCTTGTTCATTCACCCCAAGAGTACTTCCTCGTGGAAGAACACCCTTTGGGTTTAGAAACATAACCCTTCGTGGATTTTAATTTTTATGGTTCCTCTCAGGGGGCGTGGTAAAAATAAGGCTTTAAATTCTTTAATTAAATTTTCTTATAGGTGTCTATCTGTGTTAATCTGTGGTTAATAATTGTTTTATTTTTATATTTTTGACTTTAACTAGTCACTCGTTATCCTTTACTATTTACTTGATAGTCCCCAACGCTCTAGAACTTTATCTTCTAGTGGCTTGAAGATAATGCTGTCAGTTAAACTTCCTAAACTAGCTATGATAATCATAATTGAGATTACCATACTCATATTCCCCATCTCTCTGCCCCACATCAGAATCTGTCCCAATCCATTACCACTGCCTAATAGCTCTCCAGCCATTAAGGCTCGCCAACAGAAGGCCCAAGATAGTCTCATTCCAGTAATTAGGTGGGGGATTGCTGCTGGGATGGTAACTTTAAAGAATAGGTTATATCCTTTAACTCCCATAGTTTTAGCAGCCTTAATAAGTAATGGTTGAACATTTTTAATACCAGTAGATGCATTAATTACCATATTCCAAGTACCACCTAAGATTACTACAAAGATAATTGCGGATTCTCCCATACCAAACCATAAGATAGCTAATGGAAGCCAAACAATAGAAGGGACACTTTGTAAAGCCAAGACCAATGCTCCTAAGGTCTCATCCATCAGTTTTGATGAAGCTATAATTAAGCCTAAAATTGTACCAATAATTAAAGCAAGACCATAACCGATTAATAACCTTTTAAAACTATGTCCCAAAGCTATAATAAAAGAGCCATCAATAATGCCTGTATATAAAGTCTCTCCTACCTGTATAGGAGAAGGGAAGAGGATTGATGGCCAAATTTGTAATTTATATATGACTTCCCATATTGCGATTAGGATCCCAAGGAAGAGAACCTTCTTCAAAGTTGTATGCATCGCCCATTTCCTCCTTCATTACTTTTTCTATTTCTTCTTTAAGTACAGCTAAGATTCTATTTTCTAATTCTAAAAGGTAACCTTTATTTTCTTTACGAGGTCTAGCTGCTTTAACTTCAAATACTTCTTTGATTCTTCCTGGTTGTGTACCAAAGACAACTATTCTATCTGATAATTGTACAGCTTCTCTAATATTATGGGTAACAAAAAGAATAGTTTTTTTGCTCTCTAGCCAAATTTTCTGTAATTCATATTGTAACATCATTCTAGTCTGTTCATCTAAAGCACCAAAAGGCTCATCCATCAATAATATTTTGGGATTCATAGCTAATGCTCTAGCAATAGCTGCTCTTTGTCTCATTCCACCAGACAATTGATGAGGGTACGAATCTTGGAATTTACTTAAATGGACTTTGCTAATATATTTTAATGCTTGTTTTTCAATTTGATTTTCTTTAATATTTGCATTCTTCAGTCCAAACTTTACATTATCTAATACACTAAGCCAAGGAAAGAGGGCAGCTTCTTGGAATACAACACCTCGATCTGAACCAGGGCCATTAATTTCTTTATTTTCTACCAAGATCTTTCCTGAGTTAGTAGTTTCTAATCCAGCTATAATATTAAGTAGAGTTGATTTACCACATCCAGAAGGGCCTAGTAAAGAGATAAATTCTCCTTCTTTTATTTTAAAATTTATATTTTTTAATACAGTTAGATCAGATCCATCTTTTTGTCTGAATTTTTTATTAATATTTTTTATTGTTATCATTGTGAACCTCCTAATTCTAAGCTTAATATATTTTAATTCAGGGTTTTCCGATAGGAATTAACTACAATCTTTAAGTAGATTATATATGGTATATGTAACCATGTCAATAGAAAATTTAGATTGAATGCATTATTTATGTGGTTTTTGAACTTGATTATGGATAAGTACGGCTAAAATGATAATTTTGCGAAATTGTTCAGCAAGGTATTGAATTTTTTTTAGAAATCAAAAAATCTTATAAATGATCATCTTTTACTTGAAAAAGAAACTTATGTATGTTATTTTATTAATAAGAAAATAAATATCGAATTAGTACTCGTATAATGTCGAGAATAAGGCTCGGACGTTTCTACCAGATAGCCGTAAACTATCTGACTACGAGTGAAAGTGTACCTAGGGTTCCGTACTAAAGAGCAATTGAAAACCTATAATTGATAATTTAGATATAAAGATATAATATTTTTAAATTTTTAAGGTTTTAATTATCAATTCTAAATTGTTAATTATCAATTGTTTTTAAGTTGTCTGGTCCAAGCGGTACAAATACATTAATGTATTACACCAGAGGGAGAAAAGCCCAGATGGATAGGTTTCACTTGTTATAGTGAAGTCTATCTATCTGGGTTTTTTATATTATGAGCATTTTATATTAAGGGGAGGGTAAGGATATGGAATTATTGAAAGAAAGAATTAAGGATGATGGGAAGTTAGTTTCTAAAGAGATTTTAAAAGTGGACTCTTTTTTAAACCATCAAATAGATCCTAGACTAATGCAGGAGATCGGAAGAGAATTTGCTAAGCGATTTAAAGAAGAAGAGATTAGCAAGATTTTAACTATTGAGGCATCAGGGATTGCAGTGGCTTTGATGGTAGGTCTGGAATTAGATGTACCAGTAGTATTTGCTAAAAAGAAGAAAGCCTCTACAATGGATAGCAAAGTTTATACAGGTGAAGTAAAGTCTTTTACTAAAAATAAGGTTTATAATATTAGTGTAGATTCTACTTATATAAATAACGAGGATAAAATACTAATTATTGATGATTTTCTAGCAATGGGAAATGCTTCCCAAGGTCTATTAGAAATTGTGAACAAGGCAAAAGCTGAATTAGCTGGTATAGGAATTGTAATTGAAAAAGGATTTCAGCCTGGAGGAAAATTATTACGCCAACAGGGGATTAAGGTTGAATCTTTAGCTATTATTGATAGTTTAGCTGATAATGAAATTAATTTTTTATAATTGTAACTTTGTTTTAAAGCTAATAAATCTAATTAAAAATTAATTATTCAAAAAATGGGAGGAATTAAGATGGGTCAAGAAGCATTAAGTTATCAAGAGGATTTTGTTAGTGAAGGAAATAAAGATTTATATGAAGATAATAAATTAACTTATGGTATTAATGATAAGCCTGAATTAAAACTTGCTATTCCTTTGGCTATTCAGCATATTGTTGCTGCATTTAGTGGGATAGTTGCTGTGCCATTAGTAGTTGGAGGAGTTTTAGGATTATCTGCAGTTGAGATGGGATATTTGGTTAGTACAGCCTTATTTATGGCTGGTTTAGCTACTTTTATTCAAGCTAAGGGATTTGGAAAAGTAGGTGCTAAGTTACCTTGTATTATGGGAACAGATTTTACTTTTGTAGGACCATCTATAGCAGTTGGAAGCACTATGGGATTAGCAGGTATCTTTGGAGCTACTTTGCTAGCTGCACCAATTGAAATGATAATCAGTAAGTTCTTTCCTAAAATCAGGAGATTATTCCCACCAGTTGTAACCGGTTGTGTAGTGACTTTGATTGGATTAACAGTTTTGCCAGTAGCAATTGATTGGGCGGCAGGAGGTTATGGAGCTGCGGATTATGGTAGTTTAAAGAATATAGGTGTTACCTTAGCAGTATTAACAGTGATTGTCTCCTTAAATCAATTTGCAAAAGGTTTTTGGAGTTCAGCTTCAATTTTAATTGGTACTATCTTTGGATATATTATAGCGTATCCTTTGGGAATGTTAGAATTTTCTGCTGTAAGAGAGGCTGCTTTAATTAATTTACCTATGCCTTTTAAGTATGGAATCGCTTTTAGTTTAACTGGATTTTTTGCTTTTATACCTGCTTATTTAGTAACTAGTATTGAGACTGTTGGTGATTTATTAGCAGTTGGTGAAGCCTGTAATAAAGAATTAGAAAGTGAAGATATTTCTAAAGGATTAATGGCTGATGGAGTTGGGAGTATGTTAGCAGGAGTTTTTGGGGCTGGTCCTAATACTTCTTTTAGTCAGAATGTTGGAATCATTCCTTTAACAGGAGTAGGGAGTAGGTTTGTTGTTATTTTGGCCGGTATTATTTTAATGTTTTTAGGTGTTTTTCCTAAGTTAGGTGCTTTAATTGCAATTATGCCTAATCCTGTATTAGGAGGAGCAGGAATTGTTATGTTTGGAATGATTGCTGCTAGTGGAATTAAAGTATTACACGATGCTGATTTAACTAGAAGAAATTTATTAATTATTGCTATCTCTTTAGGATTAGGTTTAGGAGTAGTAGTAAGACCAGATATTTTAAGTCATTTACCAAAAGCGCTGAAGACTTTCTTCCAATCAGGTATTACTACAGGGACTATTACAGCCTTACTATTGAATATTATTTTACCTAAGATGGAAGAGTAAAAACTTTTAAAAGACCACAGTAGTGGTCTTTTTTGCTTTATGAGGATAAATTTCTTTTATTAAACTTAGAGGGATAAGGTATTTTTAAAATCATATAATTTAAAAACAATTCATAAAAAAGATTTAATTGTACAAATTAAGATAAAAGTATAGATTAAGGAGTGGTTTATTATGAGAGTACTTGTCCATCCCTTAGCAGATAATAAAGGAAATAAATTTAGAGTAAAATACAATGGAATACTTAGTAAAAATGGAGCTGAACAGGTCTATCTACATGCAGGTTTAGGGTATAATGGTTCTTGGGCAGCTATCAAAGATATTGCAATGAAAGATATTAATGGTGAGTGGGTGGCAGATATAAGGGTAGAGGATAGAATTAATAAATTTAATTTTTGTTTTAGAGATTCTGCTGATCATTGGGATAATAATAGTGGTAATGACTGGAGTTATAGAATATTATAAAATGTTTAGATAGCCTTCGATTATAATCGGAGGTTTTTGTTATTTATATAATAATATTATCTTTAAAAAACTATAATTTGATTCTAAATGAAATAGAATTAGCGTTTTCTATTCTTTTTATCTTTTACTCTTTTTATTTCACTAACTTCATCATGAACTTTATATATTAAGCGTTTAACATCTTTGATCTCTTCTTCATATTTTTTATTAATACTATCCATCCATATTACCAAGGCTAATATAGGTAAAACTATGATAATAATAAGAATATAATTCACAATTATTGCTCCTTTCTCTTTAGGTAATTTTTAATTTTGAAGGTCAAAACTATTATCATTAAATAGATATTATTTTATTTTTCTTATAGAAATGATTAGAATAAGTTCTAATAATTGATTGTAGAAATTTTATAGCCCTAGATATTTATATTTTATTAATTTTATTAGGTAAATAGTACTTTTTTTAGAATTTGTTTCAATAAAGATGATCAAAAATATAGTTTGATTAGATGAAGATGAATTATATCTGATCTAGAGCTGTAATATTTAAAGTTTATTTTTGTTATTACCTATATTTGATAAGTACTTGTTTTTATTGATTAAAAATAAGATAAGAGATTTGAGGATTAAAGAAAAAATCAACCTTAAAATTATTTTTATTAATACTATTATAAGTTTATAAATTAACCTATGAATTAATAATTACTAAACCACTTTATATATAATTGTCTTAATTTAATATATTTTTCCATTTGATGAAGGATATTCCGACATGTTATAGAAGTAGTACTAGTAGATTTACTAAATAAGAATATGAAATTATAGACTAAAAGATTTGAAGGGGGTTGTTGGTTATATCAAGTCAAGAAGAGTTACTAATAGATAAAGAAATTATAACTGGCTTATTAGAATCATCTCGTGATGGAATTATAATACTAGACTCTAGTGCAAAGATTATTTATAAAAATCAGCGTTTTATAGAAATGTACTCTTTTCTTGAAGATATTTCAGATCAAGATGATGCCTATAAACTGGCAAAAGAATTAAAAGAAAAGGTTAATAATTGTGATAAATTTATATCTAATATTGAAAATAGATTAGAACTTTCTACAGAGTATAGAGACTATCTTCATTTTAAAGATGGTAGGACCTGGGAGGTTAACTTTTATCCACTGCTAGTGAATAATCAGCAGAAAGGTCAGATTTTGAATTTTAGAGATATTAGTGATTGTGAGAATTTAAAATTAGATATAGAAATTAAAGATCAAGCAATAGAGAATTCCCTTAATGCCTTTTCATTTATAGATCTGGGAGGAAATATTCTTTATGCTAATAAACGCTGTTTAGAGATGTGGGGTTATGAGTTAGATCAGATATTAGGTAAGAACTCAATTTATTTTTGGGATGATAGAGAACAGTTAAAAGATAGAATAAGAACAATAGTTAATCAGGGAAGCTGGTATGGAGAAGCAGTTGCAAGAAGAAGTGATGGCTCTAAATTTGAAGTAGAAGTTTTTAGTAATCTAATAAGGGATGACAAAGGAAACCCTATTTTGTTATCAGCTACCTTTATAGACATTAGTCCAAGAAAAGAGGCAGAAAGGGAAAGAATAAAAAGCAAGCAACTATATCAAAAGTTAATAAAACTGTTACCAAGTGCAGTTTTTGTACATAGGAATAGGCAGTGTTTATATGCTAATGAAGCAGCTTTAGAATTAATGGGATATGATTCTTTAGAGGAAGCTATAGGTAGAAACTTTAGCGAATTATTAAATTTTAAGATTGATAATTATAAGGACTTTGAAGAGAGGTTAAAAGACTTAGAACAGGAAGAGCTATCTTTAGGATCTAATGAGTATATAGTTAACTTTAAGGATGGGCGAATAATGGAAGTTGAAACAATTTCATCATCTTTAGTATATAATGGTGAAAGATATATAACTACTGTGGTCCAAGATATAAGTGATCGTAAAGAAACACAAAGATTACAACAAGAGATCTTAAAGGAACAGATTAAGCTAGAAGAAGCTCAAGAATATGATAGATTAAAGACAGAGTTCTTCTCCAATATATCACATGACCTCAAGACACCTTTAAATATAATTTTGGGAGTAGTGGAATTATTAATGAAGAGCCATAAGGATAATGTTAATTGTCCTTATTATGATCAATTCACCAAATATACCAATATGATGAAGCAGAATTGTTATAGGCTTTTGAGATTACTTAATAATCTGCTAGATATTACTAGATTTGATGCAGGATCGATGAAATTAAACCTAAGTAATTATAATATAGTTTATTTAATTGAAGATATAGTCATGTCAATAGCACCTTATGCAGAGTCTCAGGGGATAGATCTAATCTTTGATACCAATGTTGAAGAAAGATTAATTGCTTGTGATCCTAGTAAGATAGAGAGAGTTATTTTAAATCTGTTATCTAATTCTTTTAAATTTACAGCGGAAGAGGATAGGATAGAAGTAAAGGTTATTGACCAGAAGGAAAGTATTGCAGTATGTGTTAAGGATACAGGAATGGGAATCCCAGAGGCAGAGCTGGATAAGCTATTTAATCGCTTTGAGCAAGTAGAGTCTGATTTTGATCCAAAATCGATTGGAAGTGGAGTAGGATTGGCTTTGGTAAAATCTATTGTTGAAGCACATAATGGTTATATAACGGTAGCTAGTAACTATAGAGAATGGACTGAATTTATTATCGAATTGCCAGTAAGGGTTATATCTGAAGATAAGCAATCTAAGAAAATATATAATAAAGCTGGAATTATAGAAAGGGCCAATATAGAATTTTCCGATATATATAATAAAGCTGATTTATAAGATATTATTATAGGTTATTTATATTCAGATTTAAAAAGAAATTATTATCTATTATTTTAGTAGGTTGATAGGAATATATATGTTATAGTATAATAAAAATATAAGAATTAATTAGATAAGGGAGAGATAATATGTTAGATCCAAGGGTAAAAGAATTAGCTAAAAATCTAATCAATTATTCGGTTGAATTAAAAGAGGGAGAAAAGATTTTGATTGAAGTCTTTGGTAGTGAAAATCCTTTAGCCAGAGAATTAGTTAAGGAAGCTTATCAAGTAGGGGCCTTACCTTTTGTAGAGGTTAATGATGAGTTGTTAAATAGAGAGCTGTTAATGAAAGCAAACTCAGAACAGTTAGAGGCACAAGCCAAGTATCATAAACTAAGAATGGAAGAGATGGATGCTTATATTGCTATTAGATCTGCTGAAAATATTACTCAAAATTCTGATGTACCAAGCGAGAATATGCAACTTTATATGGAGAAATTTCTTAAGCCTGTACATGGAGAAATTAGAGTACCAAATACCAAATGGTGTGTTTTAAGATATCCCAATCATTCAATGTCTCAATCTGCTAGTATGAGTACAGAAGCCTTCGAAGATTTTTACTTTGAGGTATGTAATTTAGATTATGCTCAGATGTCAAAAGCTATGGATAGCTTAGTAAAGTTAATGGAAGATACGGATAGAGTTAAGATTATAGGAGAAGGAACTAATTTAACCTTCTCAATCAAGGACATTCCAGCTATCAAATGTGATGGTAAGTTAAATATTCCCGATGGAGAGGTGTTTACTGCTCCAGTTAAAGATTCAGTTAATGGAGTATTAAGTTATAATACACCAGCAGTTTATCAAGGTTTTACATATGAGAATATTACTTTAGAGTTTAAGGATGGGAAGATAGTTAAGGCGACTGCTAATGATACTGAAAAGATAAATAAAGTATTTGATACTGATGAAGGTGCTCGTTATATTGGAGAATTTGCCATAGGGGTTAATCCTTATATTGAAAGAGCAATGAAGGATACTTTATTTGATGAGAAGATAAAAGGTAGTTTTCATTTTACTCCTGGAAAATGTTATGATGAAGCTAGTAATGGTAATAAATCTTCTATTCACTGGGATTTGGTCTGTATTCAAACTCCAGAGTATGGTGGAGGAGAGATATATTTTGATGATAGATTAATAAGAAAAGATGGAAAATTTGTCCTTCCAGAATTAGAGCTTTTAAATCCTGAAAATTTAAAATAAATTTTTAATGTGAAAAAGTAGCCTTTAAAGGCTACTTTTTCAATTTTTCATAAGCTTTAATTGACTCTTCAATTACTGATTTGCTTTCAGGTGATTTGATAAATTCTGCATGTATTTGAGCAAATTTTTCTCTAAATTCTTGATCATTCTTTAAAAAATGAGTAGCAGCCTCTGTTGCTAATAAGAACATCTTTAAAGTTTGATCATATTCTTCAATATCAGATTCCTTCATCTCTTCTAAGCTTTTATTCACCATTCCCAGAGACCATTCTGTCATTTTATTATCAAAGAACAGATTAATCACCTCACATTATTTATTATGTACTATTTATTATTCCAAATATTAGCTAAGCATATACGCTTAAAAGTCTTATCTAATGAATAGTTATAAGTGTAAGTCTAACTTTAGTAGTGAAGTTGTAAAGATAAAGCGACATTTTTAGCTTCTGGTTATTGGCTATTAGCTGCTGGCTTAGAGCTTATAAAAATAATACTAATAGCTAGAGGCTAAAAGCTAGTAGCTAGCGGCCAAAATATCACAATATACCTATAAAACCTCACTCTAAAGTTGGATAATTATATAGTATGGAGGAGATATAGTGGTTATTTTATGTAATAAAAAGTTTTTATCACTATTTTGTTCTTTGTTACTACTATTTTTTATTATAGGAAGTTTAATAAACTATATCTTCAAGGCAAGACCTATAGCAGTTTTTAGTAGAAAAGATCTAATAATAGCTAAGTCAATTGTAATTGATCCAGGCCATGGTGGAATAGATAGAGGTACATCTTATAAAGGGTTAATAGAAAAAGATATTAATTTAGATATAGCCAGAAGGTTAAGGAGTTTATTAAGTAAAAAAGGTGCTAAAGTTATAATGACCCGTTATCATGATATCTCTTTAGATCATCATAATAGAGCTTATAAAAGCAGACATAAGAGAGATTTAAAGGCTAGAGTAGATATAATTAATAATAAGAGATCTGACTTATTTATTAGTATTCATGTTAACTATTTCCCAGGTAAATTTCGAATTAGGGGGCCAATCCTTTTCTATCAGAAGGGAAGAAATCTTAGTAAACTCTTAGCCCAAAAAATACAGGATAGAATAAATCAAATTAATTATCAAGGGGTACAAATATCTCAGAATAATATTAGAGTAGGTGATTATTATATTTTAAATAATACTAAGGGATTGGGAGTGTTGGTCGAGGTAGGTTTTTTGAATAAGAAAATTGATAATTGGTTATTAACAGAGACCAAGTTTAAAGACATTTTAGTAGATAGCATTTATCAAGGAATTTTAGATTATTATCAAAAGTAATCTTATTTAAGGTGAAGCCTCATTATTATTTAGAATATTTTAGCTAAGATAAGTTAAACTAAATAAATATAAAATTGTAGAATTAGGGGGAAGGAAATGCATATTATTTATCATGATGTTGGTGGAGCACATTCAGTTGCAGTGGCTGCTGCTCTTCATTTAAATAAATTACCTGTGAATAATATTCCTACAAAAGAAGATATAATATCATTAGCTACTTTTGATAAGATAAAAAAGAAAGATATTGGCCATTTAATATACCAAGGTAAAGATGAATTTGCTAATCAGGTATATACTTTAGGTTATAAATATTCTAGCAAGATAGCTTTGCCTTTGCTGCAAGATACTTACGCTTTATTAGGAAAGAAAGATGATTTATTATTAATTGATACTAAGCCAACTATTAATTTTTTAATGAAGGTGGGAGGTTTTACATCTAGGGGTTTAGGGATAAGTTCTTTGGGTAGACCAATAGTGACTAGGGGAGTCTTAAAAGCTTATCCAAAGTTAGTAGAGTTGGTAAGTAATGTGAAGAGGAATTTGAAAGCTAAGAAATCTTAATTAATTGATCTGTAGATTTATCAAAAGCTAATATCTATTTTGCTTAATAGGAAAACTCACTACTTTTATTTAAATAAAAGTAGTGAGTTTTAAGGGTTAAGATAGTTTATCTTTTAGTTTTTGAAGCTTATCATTATTTAAGTTTAATCTATTCTTAAAATAATCTGTCATTAATTTTTCTAAGTTTTTATCTCTAAAATTTGCTCCTAACATTTCTTTGAAGGCATATTCAATTAGTTTTTCATCACGATATTCTCCTATTCCAAGATGATTAGATTTTTGGTAATCTATTACTATATCTTTCCATTCTGCTCCCATAAAGGCTGCCAAAATTGCTATAATGATTCCAGTTCTATCGGTTCCAATTCTACAATGAATTAGAAAAGGTGTTTTATTTCTAGGTTCAAGTATAAAGTTTATTATTCTGCGAATTAAATTAGAGAATTCATCAGAACCTGAAATATAATAAAACACATCATAATTATAGCCTTTATTTGTAAAGAGGATGTTAGCATTATCAAGCATATTTTTATAACATTTGAATTCAGCTGGAATACTTTCATTAGTATCTGAAAGGTTAATAATAGAATTTATATTTTTATCAGAAATTAATTCTTGAACCATAGTTATTCTTTGATCTTCTAAAGGGTGTTTTGGGCGTGATTTTTTAAATGGATGATAAGATCTGTATAAAGTATTTTTCCCCATATTACCTATAGTAATTTCTCTAAAGTTAGCTAATTCTTCATTTGAACTATAATCTATTTTATAATCTGATATTTTTTTATTAATATTTTTAATTTTTATTTTTATTTCATTATTATCTTCAAATAAAATTAAATTCTTATACCCCCCGCTATGTCCATCATAGAATTTTTTAGATAGTTGGAGATTTCTACTGGCATCTAAAAAGTATTTATTATTAACTACAAATCTAAATTCAGGATATCCAGAATTACCAGGGACATTGATATTTTTAATTTTCTCTTCTGTAGTCCATAACTCATCTTTTATCTTTGTTAATTCTAAGTTTGTCTTCCAAGCAGTAAAACTAGCATTTATAGATATCTTTTCTATAGAGATATCTTGTAATTGATTAGTATAAAATTTAGGATCAAATATAAAGGTGATTTTTTCATTTTCAATATAATAACCTATTACTCGGCTTTCTGTAGTAATATTTTTTTTGATTTTAATCAGCTCCTATTAATAGAATCTATTATCATTATATATTAGGGATTAGTTTTTTAAAACCTTTTCTTGAGCTTAGCTATTTTTATATTAAGTTATTAACTTCTGATTTATTAGAATAAGATATTTTGGAAAAATTAATAATATTACTAGATATAGAATATATTTTTAAAAAATAGCCAGGTATTATCAATTAATGAATTAAGATTATAAAGAATTTATCTCTAATAATTTATTTTAAGAATAAGTTTAGTGATAATTTATAAGAATTTATAGAATTAATATTTTAGAGAGGAAGGGAAATTATAAAAAAAGCTTAAATAATATACTTATGTAATAATTAAATTTTATTATTGGGAGGAATAACTATGATTAAGCATATTGTAATGTGGAAACTAAAAGAGTCTACAATAATGGGAGCAGAACAAGCAGAGAATGCTCAGAAGGCTAAAAAGATATTAGAAGGTTTAAAGGGAGAGATAGAAGAAATTAAGTTTATTGAAGTAGGGGTCAATCTTAATTCTTCTGAGGCAGCTTATGATTTAGTATTATATTCAGAGTTTGCTAGTGAAGAAGATCTAGAGAAATATCAGAAGGATCCAGCTCATTTGAAGGTGGCTGAATTTATAAGAGAAATAACTAAAGATAGAGCTGTAGTTGATTATAAGCTTTAAATTGCTAAGATAGATCTTATTTGAAGCAGTAATATAAGAAGTAGGAGTGATAAAATGACAAATATTATTTTTATTGCTGTTGCATTAGCTTTAGATGCTTTTGCAGTGGCGTTAGGTTTGGGATGTGGAAATCAATTAAGAGCCAAAGAAAAGTTTTTAATAGTACTTTCTTTTGGATTTTTCCAAGGATTATTTGCTATAATTGGGGCTCAATTAGGGAATTATATTAATAGTAATCTCTTTGATTTTGGCAATTACATAGGTGGAATTATTATATTAATAATTGGAATCTTATTTTTAAAAGAAGGTTATGAAAGTGATGATGCTTGTGTGTATATGGATTTTAGCCCTTGGACTTATATAATATTGGGGATAAGTGTAAGTATTGATGCTTTAGGTATTGGCTTTTCAGTGTTATATAATTTAAGTATAATTCCTATACTTAGTAATGGTACTACTATTGCAGTAATAACAGCTATATTAACTGCTCTTTCATTAATGATTGTTAAATATATTAAGAATTTTGGAATAGTTGAGAGATATGCTAATTATTTAGGAGGAGCTATTTTAGTTATCTTTGGACTTAATATGTTGATGGATATAATTTAAGAAATGATTAATTTAAACCCCTGTAGCTTATTAATAAGCTACAGGGGTTTTATTACTTATAGTTATCAGTTTATATAAATATCTGATCTTAGAATAAAATTCAAATATGCCCTTTATATCAATTTATAATTGAAAATATTTAATGCTTTACACCAAGATTCATCTTTTAAGCTCGTAGGTATAATTAAAAGAATAAAATCCAAGTTCTCTAATTAATAAAAAAACTGATACAATATTTATAAATTATTACTTAATATTTGGGGTTATATGGTTTTGATTATTAATGATCAATAATATATTGTAAATTACTAAAATATAAATTTATACCTGTCTAATCCTACTTTAGGATTATTTTTATGAAGGAAATCGTTTTCGTGAGTCGAATTAATTTATTAATAGATTATAAAAGGAGGACTTTAAATGGCGATTGATACACCTATTGAGTTAAGAAATCAGATTATTTATGAGGTTTATGTAAGAAATCACAGTGAAAATGGTACTTTTAATGATGTAATAGCAGATTTAGATAGAATTAAAGATTTAGGAACAGATATTTTGTGGTTAATGCCAATTCATCCTATTGGTCAGAAGAATAAAAAGGGAGAATTGGGTTGTCCTTATTCTATTAAAGACTATAAAGCTATTAATCCAGAATATGGTACTTTAGATGATTTTAAGAATTTAATAGATCAAGCACATAATCTAGATATGAAGGTTATGATTGATGTTGTATATAATCATACTTCTCATGATTCTAAATTATTTGAAGATCACCCTGAATGGTTTTATAGAAGGTCTGATGATCAAGTTGGAAATAAGGTTGGCGATTGGTATGATGTTATAGACTTAGATTATAAAAATAAAGAATTATGGGATTATCAAATTGATGTGCTTAAATATTGGGTAGAAATTGGAGTAGATGGTTTTCGCTGTGATGTAGCACCAATGTTGCCCCTTGAATTTTGGAAAAGGGCTAGAAAAGAGGTTGCTCAACTAAGAGGAGGTATAATATGGTTGGCTGAAAGTATAGAACCTGATTTTCTTAAAGCATTAAGAAAGAATGGTTTTGTAGGATTATCTGATTCAGAAGTTTATCAAGCCTTTGATGTGAGTTATGATTATGATACTTTCTTGTATTTTAAAAAATATATGGAAGGTAAAATTTCCTTTGGACAATATATAGATAAAGTTAAAGCACAAGAATACATTTATCCAGATAACTATGTAAAGATGAGATTTATCGAAAATCATGACCAAGCAAGAGCAAGAAAGTGGTTTATGGTGGAAGAAGATTTAGTTAATTGGACTGCTTTTTACTACTTTCAACAAGGTTTAACTTTGATTCATGGAGGTCAAGAGACTGAAGAAGATAGTACTCCAAGCTTATTTGATCATGATCCAATAGAGTGGGATTTACTAAATGAAGATTATGTTGATTTATTAAAAACTTTAGGAAGGATAAAAGAGGATAAAATCTTTGCTGAAGGATATTATGAAATCTTAGATTCAAGTAAGCCTGGGGTAGTAGTTGCTAGTTATGAACAAGATAGTAAATTGATCTTAGGAGTATTCAATTTAGAACATAAATCTGGTCATATCACTTTAGCTATTCCAGATGGTAAGTATAAATCGTTGCTAGATAATAAAATAGTTAAAGTCAAAGATTCTAAGTTAAAGTTAGGAGTAAAGCCTATAATTTTTAAAGTAAATGTTGATAAAGATGATGATAAAGTGATGTTAAGTGAGTTATAAATTAGATAAAAAGATCTGTGAGAATTCAAATTCTCACAGATCTTTTTATACGCTAGTGCTGCTTAATGGGGATAAAGAGACACTTTTAGGTGCTAGGTGATAGGTCATAGGGGATAGTAAGGTCTTCCTACCTCCCATTTCCTAACGCCTAACTCCGAAAATGTCACTTTATCTATCTTAAACGATACTTGCTTATTGCTAGAGATCTAATTTAAAGCTCTAAAAAATAAATAGACTAGTTTTGAGATATAAAAAGGTTTTTACTAGTGAGTATTGAAATATGGTATCATAATAAAATTTTGTCATATAAGACTTTAAATTGCAATTTATCTTTATTTTATATATTTTAGAATCATTATCTTTAAAATTAAAATTTTGTTATATGCTAAGAAAGAAGGTGATTATTATATTAGCAAAATTAAAAGATGAAATAAGATCTTTAATGTTTATATTTAAAGGGGGTAATAACTTTAATAATAAAAATATTAGAGATAAAGATTTTAGATTTTATATTTTTTCAAATTATGTATATTTACTTTGTTTAGGGATACATTTTCTGATGATATTGTTATTTGCCTTTTTAAATATAAAGATAATGACAATCTTTAATATATTTAGCTGTTTAGTTTATATCTTTAATCTAATAATAAATTGTAAAGCTAAGCTTAGTTTGGCTTATCATATCACTATATTCGAAATTATTTCCCATTCATTTTTGGCGACGGTCTGTTTTGGATGGGAAAGTAACTTTTATCTTTATTCAATTGGGCTAATTATCTTCACAATGTTCTCAACTTTTTTGAAGTTAAAAGTGAAGATTATTGAAGTTTTATTAATTACAATTACACTTAGCATATCATATATAATAACAGCTGATTATTCTATTTTATATAGATTAAGTAGAGTAACAGTGGTTAATATCGGATTGGCTAATATAATATTAAGTATCTTGGGAATGTCTTTTATAATTTATAGATATTATAAGGCGACTGAAAAACTTAATGAAGAATTGAGAAAGATTTCTGAAATTGATGGTCTTACTGGTGCATATAATAGAATGTTTTTTGATCAATCACTAAAAGATTTAGTAGAGGATATATTAGAAGAAAATAAATCATCCTCAAAAATTAACTTAGGGATAGCGATTATTGATATAGATGATTTTAAGAGAATAAATGATATTTATGGCCATATTGTTGGAGATAGTGTATTGAAGAAGGTTGTTGAAATAATGAAAGAATCTACTTCTTCCAAAGATTTAGTTTGTAGATATGGTGGTGAAGAGTTTGCAATATTATTTTTGAAGTCATCTAGGAGAAGAGTCTTAAAGGCTATTAGAGATATTAGAGTAGGAATTGAAGACTGTGAATTTGATTTTAATGATAAAAGTATTAGAGGTCATGTGACAGTAAGTATAGGTTTGGCTGGTTTTGAAGATTTTTATACTAATGATCCATTGACAATATTAAACCTTGCAGATCAAAGGTTGTATCAGGCTAAGAATAGAGGGAAAAATAAAGTTGTATCTAGCTGAATAATAGTAATAAAAAGCTCCTAATTAGGAGCTTTTTATTTTTTTAACTTAGCATTAAGGGTAGAATATATTTGATGGAGTATGGAAGGGCAATTTAGCTAATAATAAAAATAACAATAATTATGGGAGTTGATATTTGATGAAGAAATTACGAATTGGCATAGTTGGATGTGGATTGGCTTGGGAGAGGTTACATTATCCAGCCTATGAACAACTTCAGGATAAATATGATATAGTATCTTGTTCAGATGTGAATTTAGAGCAAGCTATTAAAGCAACCCAGATGGTAAATATTAGCCAAGACAAGGCTTACAAAGATTATCGTGAAATGATTAATCATGAAAATTTAGATGCTGTAGATATTACAGTACCTATACCAGATAATTTCTCGGTATCGAAGGATATTGCTAAAACAGGAATTGATATAATTTGTGAAAAACCTTTGGCTACTAATCTAGAAGATGCCAGAGAATATAGTAATTTCTCTAAAAAATATGGCAATAATATTATGATTGCAGAAAATTTTAGATATAATGAGGAGAATAATATAATTAAGAATTTAATCGAGCAAAAAAAGATTGGTGATATTATCTATTTTATTAGTAATTATGTAGTTAACTTTCCTCAAGAGATGATAGCTGATAGTTTTGCTGCTAAAGAATGGAGACAGCACCCTGATTTTCCTGGAGGGAGATTATTAGATGGAGCTATTCATAATTTAGCAGGTCTTCGCCATATCTTTGGAGCAATTGATAGTTTACATGCTTTTGGAAGTCCCCAAGAAGAAGAGTATATGCCTTATCGTTCAGCTAATATTAATATGCAATTTAAGAGTGGAGTTATAGGACATTTTGCTTATTTCCCAAGTGGAATTGAAGCTCAAAAACCTTTAATTGGAAGCAGAATTTTTGGAACTAAAGGTATGATTTATTTAGAAGAAAGAAGCTGTGAAGTTGTTAATGTATTTTATAATAATGGAGGTTCAGAACAGATATCCTACAAAGCTAATCAAGGTTTTTATAATGAATTATTAAACTTTTATAAAGCTTTTGTTAATCAGGAGGATATTTCTGTAACTCCAGATGTAGAACTATGGGATTTAAAGACAATATTAGCTATTTTAAAATCTATTGAAGAAAAGAAAGTAGTAAAAGTAGATGACAACTTATTAGAAAAGATTAAGGTATTATAATTGTGATAGAAGTATAGAAATAGATATAAGTAGAAATCAGAGTAAGTAAATCAATTGGGAGAATAGTAATATTAATATTACTATTCTCATAAAGTATGAAAGGCTTATGATTAAAGATAGAGTTATTTTTACTGCAAAAAGTAATATTTTTAAACAGTTAAGAGTAAACTTATATAGAAAACCATAACTAATATTAGTTATTTAGATAAAAGTTGTATAATTATATTTCTTCATACATGGTGGAGATGTCTTATGAAGTTAGTTACTCTATTCTAGATAGCCAATTTCAAAGTGGAATTTAAGATAGATAATGCTACAGTTTGGGAGTTAGGTGTTAGGAAGATTTTACTACCACCTACTAACCTATGACCTATCACCTAAAAATCTAACTTTATACTCCATAACTTCATATTTAAATTTTCTTCCAAATTAGATGCTTTTAGTTTTTTATTTGTTTAGTAGATTATAGATAGTCTTCAAGATAAAGGTTTTCAGATTAATTATCTATAATTATTTCAGTATATTAGGAGGTTAGAATAAAATGATAGAAAGTTTGCAGAAGTACTTAAATCAAAATGATTTATCTACTAATTTTTTTAGAAGTAGTAGTTTAGCCCAAAAAAAGAGGATAACTAACAATTTAGTAAAAAATATTGAAAGTAAATATTCAATCCCTGATAAATATAATGTAAATAATATTCATCTAGGATTAAAGAACCCTATGACAGCTTATATTTATTGGGAGTATACTTTTGATAGAATTAATAAAACTTTATTTAAAGCTGGTTATGAAGATATTAGAGAAGTAGTTTTATTATTAAGAGTTTATAGTATAGATAGAAATAATAAGGTTGAAAAATATAATGATATTAGAGTTGAATTAGATGATAGTAATCTTTATTTAGATGATTTAAAAGTAGACCATAGTTATACAGTTGAATTAGGAATATTAAACTCAGAAGAGAAGTTCTTTCCTATAATTAAATCTAATCAGATTGACTTATAGTCTTATAGAATAAATAACTATAGATTAAGGATTAAGATAAAAGCACTCAGCTGAGTGCTTTTATTATTTCTTTATTGCAGAATTTTTGAGAATATTAATCAGTTTTCTTTAAAAGAGAGATTCTTATACTTATATTATAACAAATTGTTAGGTAAGAGTTACAAGTGACTATCGTCTTATACAGAAAATCAATTATTCTCTTCAAAATTAGATTAGAGAATTTGGGTATTATTAAAAGATGCAGGAAAAATCAAATCTTTAGTGAAATTAAAAGAATAAAGAAAGTTAGACATTTCTTGTTTAGAATATCGAATTGGACTATGATAAATTTTATGATTAATTTTTAGAGTGCTCAGCTCTGGATATAATAAATATAAGGAGGAGATAAGATGAAAATAGTTGTGATTGGTGGAGTTGCAGCTGGAACCAGTGCAGCTGCACGTGCTAAAAGATTAAATCCAGATGCAGAAATTATCATTTTTGAAAGAGACAGTGATATTTCTTATTCAGGATGTGGATTGCCATATTATATTTCTAATATTGTTGAAGAACGTGATGATATTATTATTTATACCCCAGAGCGATTTGAAGCTAAGAAAGGTGCAAAAGTAAAAGCACAACATTCTGTTGAAGATATATTAGTAGATAGCAAAGAGGTTATAGTTAAAGATTTACTTAAAAATAAAGAGAAGAAGCTAAAGTATGATAAGTTATTAATTGCTACAGGAGCAAGTTCAATTATTCCACCATTACCGGGAGTAGGGTTAGATAATATTTTTTCTTTGCGTAATGTACATGATGCCGATAAAATTGTTGATTTTATAGAAGTAAATAACCCTAAGAAAGCTGTAGTTATTGGTGGAGGATATATAGGATTAGAATTGACTGAAAGTTTATTAGAACAGAATATAGATGTTTCAGTAGTAGAAAAAGCAGAACAAATTTTAACTAATTTTGATAGTGATATGGCAGATATAGTGTTAGAACATTTAAAAGAAAAGGGTGTAGAAGTTATTACTGGTGATGGTATAACAGAGTTTAAGGGTGAAGAGAATGTAGAACAAGTCTTGACTGAATCTGGAAAAGAATTAGACTGTGACTTTGTTGTTATGTCAATAGGTGTCAAGCCTAATGTAGAACTTGCCCAAAAAGCAGGTGTGGAGTTGGGTGAAACTGGAGCAATTAAGGTCAATTCAAGAATGGAAACTTCTGTTTCTGATATCTATGCTGCTGGTGATTGTGTAGAAAGCACTCATTTATTAACTGGAAATCCAGTTTGGATTCCTCTAGGATCTACTGCTAATAAGCAAGGTAGAGTAGCAGGAAGTACTATGATGGGGGTAGAAGGTAAATTTCACGGGGTATTAGGAACAGCAATTAGCAAAGTCTGTGATTTAGCAGTTGCTAGAACTGGTCTGACTTTTGCTGAAGCAGAAGCTGAAGGATATGAAGTAGTTAGTTCTGTAATTAAATCTGGAAATCATTCAGGTTATTATCCGAATTATAATAAATTCACGGTAAAATTAATTGTGGAGAAAGATAGTGGTATCATCTTGGGAGCACAGGTAATAGGGGATGCTAAATTTGCTGGAGTAGATAAGAGAATAGATATCTTAGTTACTGCAATTCATAATCAAATGAAAGCTTTAGAGTTGATAGATTTAGATTTAGCTTATGCACCACCTTTTTCTATACCAAAGGATGGAGTAATGGTAGCAGGAATTGTGGCAGATAAGCAAAGAAATAAATAATCTTAAAGAAGATATGAGTATTTATACTCATATCTTTTTTATTTTTTAAGCTTATCTATGGCTATAAGGTAAGCTGCTTATTATCTAAGCTTCTATAAGCAGAGCTATTATCATATACTTTATATTAATAATTAAAGTTATAATTTTAGTTAATCAGGTAGAGAAGATAAGATTTTTAGTAACACATAATATTTATATAAATATTATATAGTATCTCATAAAAAGGGGGACTATAATTGGATTATGATAATCAAGTTTTGATAGAATTATTAGAACCCCTGCAATGGAAGGGGATAGTTACTATTATATTAAAAGCAGGATCAGAATTGAGTGAATATACAGGTACTATATCTGAGATAATAAATGACTATTATCTTGTATTAATTGATGACAGTGAAAGAGTAATTTGTATTCCGATAAATTGTATATATAAGGTAATTTATTATGCAGATGATCATAAATTTGTTGTTTTTGAAAAAATATTAAAGGAGGATACTAATATCTTGAATTAATCATTAATTTACAAGATAATATTTTTTTGTTATAATATTTATAATCACTAAATATTATAATGATAAAATAATCGGAGGTAAACTATGGAATTAAAAGATGAAACTAAAGAGATTGATTATCTTATTCGTAATATGAACAAATTACTTTCTCAATATACTAAAGAGCAATTAATCAATAAAGGATTAACCCTACCACGTTTCAAAACTTTATGGATGATTGCTAAATTAGAACCGGTTAATATGAGTCAGTTACATGAAGAAATGTATATCGCTAATAGTACTTTAACTGTAATTGTTGATCGTTTAGTTGAAGATGAATTAGTAAGAAGGTATAGAAGTCCTAAAGATAGAAGGGTAGTACTCTTAGAAGTTAAAGCTAAAGGAAAAGAGTGCTTAGAGAAGATATTAGATATTAGACAATTATTTCTAGAAGAGGGTATAAAATTATTGACTAAAGAAGAGCAGGGAAATTTAATTAAAACACTAAACAAAGTTTATAATTGTATTTATGAGAAGATGGAGGAAAGAAAGGGCTGAGATTATGGTAGAATTAACAGAAAATTATACTGAAAAAGAAATGAGAATTAGAATATTAAAATTGGCGTGGCCAGCAGTTTTACGTATGTTTTTGCAAAGTGTAGTAGGGATAGTAGATGTAATGATGATTGGTAGTTTAGGCGCTGCTGCATTGGCTGCAGTTGATATGAGTAATAGATTGATGTTTGTTTTAATAGGTGCTTTAACAGCTTTGACAATTGGTTCTACTGCATTAGTAGCTCGTTATACAGGGGCTAAAAATCAAGAGAAGGCTAATCAAGTAATTGTCCAATCTATAGTTAGTGGTATTATATTATCTACTCTACTAGCAGTTTTAGGTATCATCTTTGCTGAGGATTTATTAAGATTAATGATGATTTTGATGGAGGAAGTAGATAACTTTGTTCTAAGAAATGGTAGTGTATATTTGAAAATTGTTTTTGCTTCTATGATATTTGGCCTACCACTAATGATTATTAATGCACTTTTGCAGGGGATTGGAGATATGAAAACTCCATTATATATTATGGTAGTTACTAATATTATTAATACAGTCTGTAATTATCTTTTAATCTTTGGTATTGGATTCTTCCCTGAATTAGGTGTAGCAGGTGCTGCTATAGGAACTGCATTAGGTAGAGTAGTGGGAGCATTAATTGGATTTGGAGTATTAATTCATGGAAAAGCAGGTATAAAAATAGATCTTAGTAAAGTTAAATTCAAATTAGACTTAAAGGTTATTAAGGATATCTTTATTATTGGTATTCCAGCATCGATTGAACAATTAATTAGACAAGGTAGCCAGATTGTATATACACTTTTAATTGCTGGTTTGGGTACTATTACAGTTGCAGCTAATGCTATTATTATGAATGGACAGATGATTCCAATTATGATTGGTTTTGGATTTTCAATGGCTGCTACTACCTTAGTTGGTCAAAGCTTAGGTGCCCAAAAAGAAGAGTTGGCCAAGGAGTATGGAAAGCAGACTGCATATTTGACTATGATTATCATGGGGGTGATATCTATACCAATGTTTATTTGGACTACCCCGATTATTAAGTTATTTTCAGATAATCTAAGTGTAGTTAGTATTGCTAAGCCAGCGATGAAGATTAGTATCTTAATGCAACCGGTCTTTGCTATTTTAATGGTTATTTCTGGTGCTTTAAGAGGAGCTGGAGATACTAAGTGGACAATGTATATTATTGCTATTGGAAACTGGGGAGTAAGGATGTTATTAAGCTTATTATTAGGCTATTATTTAGGTTATGGCTTGATAGGTTTCTGGATTGCCATGGTAATAGATATAGGAGTTAGAACAGTTCTAATTATGTGGCGTTATAGTTCAGATAAGTGGCAAGAAATACAGGGGAATCGAGAAAAAACAAAATTAGTTGCTTAGCATATATAATTTGATCAGATTTTGATTAGCGAGTTAATCTTTATAGGATAAATAAAATGAGCTTATTATTTGTTATATAGCTATAAATATAAAGCAGAAAAAGAAGTAGATCATAATTATGATCTACTTCTTTTTTTGTGTAACTATAACTAATTTTTGACCAAGTAAATTTATTTTAGTATAAATTAGCTGGGTTGTGATATTTATCACAACATAAATGATCTAGATATGCTATGATATGATTGTGAAAGGTAGAACAAAGTCTTTTCTGGTTTTGAATTCTTTTTATCTAATATTTTTTAACATATATAGTGCTTATTTTCACAAGTATTGAAATATATAACTTTAATCTACTAGCTTATCTTTATTAGTTCATTATTTTTTATTAATATAGTGTTTATTTTCACAAAATAATTAATAAACTAGGAGTGATAAGAATGTTTAAAGAAACAACAGATAATGTAGCAACAGCTGCCAAGAAGAAAGTAAGTTTTATGAATAGTAATTTAGCTAGATATTTTGTCTTGTCTATGCTGGCTGGTATTTTTGTAGGCTTTGGAGTTATGCTGGTATTTTCAATTGGTGCTCCACTAAAAGCAGCAGGTTCACCACTGATTAAGACGATAATGGGAGCAAGCTTTGGGGTAGCACTAACATTAGTCATCTTTGCTGGTTCTGAATTATTTACAGGAAATAATTTAGTGATGGCAGTTGGTTGGTTATCTGGAGAGGTTAGCTTTAAAGATATGATAAAGTTATGGTTTTGGTGTTATTTAGGTAACTTAGTGGGATCTATTGGAGTTGCTTGGCTATTTTTTAAGACAGGATTGATTGCTAAAGCTCCAATATTAAATCTGATCTTGGGGGCAACAGCAGGAAAGATGAATGCACCAGTCTCTGAACTGTTTTTTAGAGGAATCTTATGTAATATGTTAGTTTGTTTAGCGATTTGGATGGGAATAAAGGCTAAGAATGAAGTCTCTAAATTAATTTTAATCTTCTGGTGTTTATTTGCCTTTATCGGTAGTGGCTTTGAACATAGTGTCGCTAATATGACAATCTTAGCAATGGGATTATTTATTCCAGGGCATCCTGAAACTATCACAGTTGCAGGTTATCTAAGAAATTTAGTACCTGTAACTTTAGGAAATATAGTTGGTGGAGCATTATTAATTGGAGCAGTATATTGGTATGTATCCAATAATTCTACTGAGACTAATATAGATCAAGATATTAAAGAAGTAGCTTAACTATTTCAACCTTATAAATAAATTTATAAAAATAAACTGACCTATTATAGGTCAGTTTATTTTTATTTTTGCAAGAATATATTGTTTTATATTTAGTTTAAAATTAAAAATGAAGTGTTACTTTAAGACCTCTTTAATAACTCTCTGAGCATTCTTATAATAAATCTTTTCTATCTCATCAAAAGTAAAGTTAGCTTTTTTTAAAGCATCAGTCAGTCTAGCTATTTTTGCAATATTATTAATTTCTAATCTGCAGTCAATACCATCAAAGTCTGATCCGATAGCTATAACATCTATTCCACCAACTTTTTTAATATGGCTGATATGTTTTATCATATCATTAACTCTACTAATTTCACTACTACCCAAAAAATCAGCTGCAAAGTTAATTCCCATTATTCCGCCTTTATTAGCAAGGATCTTGATCATATCATCGCTTAAGTTACGAGAATGATCTTTAATAGAACGTGAGTTTGAATGGGAAGCTATAAAAGGTTGAGATGATAACTTTGCTACATCATAAAAGCCTCCATCAGATAGATGAGAAACATCAATTAACATTCCTAAATGGTTCATTTCACAAATGACTTTTTTACCAAAAGTACTAAGACCTTTATTCATATATTCTTTCTTACAGTTAGGATAGCCAATAGAATTAGGATAGTTCCAAGTTAAGGTTATTAATCTGACTCCTAAACGGTAGAAATTTCTTAGATTAGCTAAAGTACCTTCTAAGACTTCACCTTCTTCAATGCTTAAAAAGGCTGAGATTTTATTATTCTTTTTATTAGTAATTAAATCTTGGTAGTTTTTAGCTATTGCTATTTGATCTTTATTTCTATCTATCTCTTGGTAGAATCTATCTAGCATTGCCAAACAATGTTCAAGTGGTGAAGCTTTCTTATCAATTTCTTCTAAGTCCAAAAAAAGTGCAAAAAATTGTGCCATGGAATCTGCTCTTTTTAATTTTTCAATATCAACTTGAAATTGATTTTTTCTTAAATTAGAAGAGATTTCATTATTAAAAATTCTATAAATTGTATCACAATGTAAATCGATTAACTTCATTTTAGCACCTCACTAATTAAGTATTTATAAAGCAATGGTAATGATTGACTAGTAACCGAAGGCTATACTTTCTATTAATATTGTGAATATATTAATTAAGACGATAAAATTCACTAATTAATTTTTACTTCTTAGTTAATAATATAATAACAGCTTTTATGCTGATAAAGCAATTAGATAATTAAATTTATATATAATATGAACCCTTTATCGGTTTCTATATAGATAAAAGCAAATTTAGGAGTGATATAGTGAGAACGAAAGTTAGGATTCACTATGATAATGGTCATAACTTTGAGAACCCTGTCTTATGGATTTGGCAGAATGCTAAGAGAAATATTGAACAAGAGGTTAAAGCATCTGGTAGGGATAGCTATGGTTTTTATTATGATCTAATGCTAAAGAACTCAACATTTAACTTTAAGTTTAAAGATCAAAAAGCAGAAGATGTTATTTGGGAAAAGGAGCAAAGTAATCGTTTTTATAATCCAGCTTTGGGAGGAGAGGTTTGGTCTAAGGCAGGTTGGCATAATATCTATCGAGTTAAGCCGGCAGAAGCGATAGGTCATATTACAGAGGTCTATGAGGAAATTAAAGATTTGATTCCCCAAGAGAACTTTTATTTGCCAACTACAGATGTATCAGAATTTCAGATTCCTAGTTTATTGGGAGCTCATAAGTTATTAGATGGATCTATTAGTTTTGCTTTCTTTCATCCACGAGCAGCTCAGGTATCTTTAGCCTCGAATTTAAATGGATTTTATAGGCCGGTAGATTATAGTAGGCTAGAAGATAATGATAAGCTAATTCCTTTAAAGCTATATCGTGGTTATTATAATCAGCCTAATATCTGGTGGGCTATAATTTTAGCAGAAGATATTGATAATAGCTTAGAGCAGATAGAATATAAATTTTATGTACAAGGTGGCACAGCTGGAAACGAAAGGCAGGTTTATGATCCGTATACTAGAGTTTATAGTGATGAACTAAAGAGATGTGTTGTAGTTGATCCTACAAGCTTTAAATGGACAGATCAAAAGTGGAGGACTCCAGATATCAGTGAACTGATTATCTATGAATTAAATGTTTATGGTTTTACAGATCGAGATTCTGATATTCCTGAAGATGAACAAAGTACTTTTCAAGGGGTTATTAGAAGGATTAAAGCTGGGTACTTCAATGATTTAGGAGTTACTGCCTTAGCCTTAATGCCGACTTCAGAAGCTTGGACCTATTTTGGTTTAGGATATGATCCCTGTAGCTTTATGTCTGTAGAAAAGGACTTTGGTACACCAGATGAGTTTCGGGAATTGGTCAATACAGCACATCAGCATGGTTTAGCAGTTATTATAGATCAAGTATTCAACCATACTTCTAATAAATTTAATCCCTTGTGGAATTTAATTGATGATGGGTCAGATCGTGGTGGTCTTTATTTTGCTGGGAGTACACAATGGGGTAATCGTTTAGCAACAGGCAAAGATGAAGTAGATAATATGTTAATAGATTCTTGTAAATTATTTATTAAGGAGTATCATGTAGATGGTTTTCGTTTTGATGCAACTAGTAGTAATTATACAGATCATAAATTACTTTATGAAATACAAGATGAAATTAGAAACTCTGGATTTAAATCTGATGCAATTTTAATTGCCGAAAACTTACCTAATGAAAGTGATCTTAACTTTCAAGGTTATAATGGTTATGCCCAGTGGAGTGATATTTTTCATGACAAGATAAAAGCTCTATTAAGAGAAGGGATTTTTAGAAATTGGTGTGATAATAGTCCAGAGGGTTTGGGAGATATCTTTTATTTTTCTAAAGGTCACTTTGCAGCTCATACAAACAATGTCATAAATTATAGTGAAAGCCATGATGAGACTAGTGTTAAATTCGAGGTTGAAAGTAATAATATCTTGGAATGTGATATTAAAGAGCGTAAGTCTAGACTTGCTATGATAGCTACTATGGTTGCTTTGGGTCAGCCAATGATCTATATGGGCCAAGAATTAGGTGTGAGAAGGGATAGGAATAATATTGATATTAACAAAATAACTCCTGATCCAAATTGTCCAGGGTATGAGTATAATGATTTTTATCATTGGACCCAAAAATTGATTAATCTACGAAAGAAGTATTCTGCTTTAAAGATAACAGGCTATAATCCAATTGAGTCAGGACAATTTAATTGGGTTATAGGTCCTTGGTTATCATCAGAAGCAGGAAGAAACAAGAGAGTTATAGGTTGGAAGACAAAAGATGATCAGGATGAGATGTTAATATTACTTAATTTTGAGAGAGAAGAGGTCAAAGTAGATTTAAATATTGCTTATTCAGGTCTGTGGTTTAAACTAGCAGATATTGAAGGTGTTTATAGTGAAGATGGTGGTAATGAATATAATAATCTGGAGATTAAAGATAAGCAATCTAATGAGTTCTTACTGCCACCTTATAGTGGGTTTATTTATAAACGAATATAGTAACAGATATGTGAATATAAAATTAGATTAAGAAATATTAATATAGCTATAGGTAGAGGTTGCTACATTTTTAGCTGCTGGTTATTGGCTACTAGCCGCTGGCTTAGAGCTTATAAAAATAATACTAATAGCTAGAGGCTAAAAGCTAGTAGCTAGCGGCCAAAATGTAACTTTATACTTATTAAGTTTGATTTTGAATTTGGATAATTATATCTTATTAAAGACTTTAGTCCTTAAAATTAATTTTAATTAAAAAGATAAAAGAAAGGGTCTTTTAAAAGACCCTTTCTTTTATCTTTTTATGTTATCTAAGGATTTTTTTAAGAGAAAAGTACCTAGAGCCAAAAGAATGACTCCTAGCAAGTTAAACCATAAGGGTTGAAATTTTGCAGTTTGGGTTAAAGGAGTATTATAGCCATTAATTTTGTAAGGTATTAAATATAAGGATATAAGAGTCCAACTGTTATAAAAAATATTTGCTATTATACAAGACTTTAAAGATTTGCTACGAACATATAGCCAACCTAGCAGTAAGTTTAAGGTAAAGATACTTAAAATATATTGTGGGTTAAAGGATAAGAAGGTTGCACATAATGATGATAATAAGACCCCATTACTAATCGAATAGTTTTTTAATAATTTTCTCAGTATAATCCCTCGAAATAAAAGTTCTTCTAATATAGAGGTGATTATTATAGACAGACTAGATATAATCATAATTAAAGGAGTATTAGTAGAAAATAAAGCATTTGAAATATCTACTATTTCTACAGATAAAGGATAGAAGCTTTGTAAGATATTATTTGACTCTGACAATAGAATATTTAAAGCAAGGCTTAAAATAATTAGAGGTAAAAGTCTTTTGATAGGAATTTTAGATTTGAAAAATAAGCTTCCAAAAGATAGATTGTTTCTCTTGAAACCAAGATATAAAACTAGAATTAGGGTTATAGGTGGGGTTAATAAGCTATATAATATAGCCTTATAAGTATGGGATAATTGGAAAAGAGATAATATAAGACTTAGAATATTAATAGTTAGAAATTGAAAGAAAAGAAAGAAGAAGATCAATATAATCAGATCGGTGATTTTAGGATTAGTTTTTCCATCTTTCATTAATTCTGCCTCCTTAATATTAAAACAAAAGCTATTATATACAAATATTATAGTCTATATATCCTTAAAAGGCAAAATTTTAATTTTAATTCTGCAGTTAATATATATAGAAAAGTAAGCAGGAGTTTAATGATAAAAGTTTAAATAAATTATTAGAGCAGCAATTTATTTTATATTAGTTAAATTTATAAGTTCGTTAATCTGTATATAATAGCTTAGATTATTTATAGTTGTTACTATATAAATACATAATTCTTTGAAAGTATACTTAGATATTAGCTTAGTTGATATTTATATCAATTTATTCTTCAAAATAGATATCAAGAGATTATAACTGAAGTTTTTAGATTCTTATAAAAGGCTATGTGGTTTAAAAAGTTAAGGAGGTTTAGTTTATGGATAGTAGAGAAGATATAATTTTTGCTTTAGATATTGGAACCAGAACTGTAGTAGGAACTGTATTAAAATCTGAAGCTGATGAGTTAAACTTAATTGCTTCTGAAGTTGTTGAGCATAAGAATAGATCAATGTTAGATGGGCAGATTCACAATGTAATAGATGTAGCTAATCAGGTAAAAGAGATTAAAAATAGGCTAGAGGAAAAATGTGATTTAAAACTAAATAAAGTGGGAATTGCAGCAGCCGGTCGAGCATTAAAGACCGTTAAAGGACATCATGAAATAGAGTTTAAGAATAAAAAAGAGATTAGTCCTGAAGATGTAAAGATGCTAGAATTTGCTGCTGTACAAGATGCACAAAAGAAGCTAGCAGCAGGTAAGGATAAAGAGAAAGCAAGTGGTTATCACTTTGTAGGCTATACCTTATTAAGCAGTAAATTAGATGGAATTGAAGTGGGTAGTTTAATCAGTCAGAGGGGCAAGAAGATAGAGATTGATTTAATAGCTACTTTCTTACCAAGAATAGTAGTAGATTCTCTATTAACAGTAATTAGACAGGCTGATTTAGAAGTAGATCATTTAACTTTAGAGCCAATTGCAGCTGCTAATATTATAGTTCCACAACAGATGTATAATTTTAATTTAGCCTTGGTTGATATTGGGGCTGGTACTTCTGATATTGCAATTACTAGAGATGGAGCAATTATTGGTTATGATATGGTTCCAGTAGCTGGTGATGAGATAACAGAAGCCATTTGTGAAAATTATATGGTAGATTACCATACAGCAGAAATGATTAAAAGAAAGTTAAATAGTGCAGAAGAAGTAGAGATGAAGGACATTTTAGACCAGAAAGTTAAGATTTCTACCCAAAGTATCATTAAAAATATTGAAGCTACGATTAATAATTTGGCTAAGTTAATTGCTGAGGCGATTTTAAGGTTGAATGGAAGAGCACCTCAGGCGGTAATCTGTATTGGTGGAGGAAGCTTAACTCCTTTATTAAGAGAAAAAGTATCCCAATATCTAGAATTACCAGTTAATAGAGTAGGAGTTAAGGATGGAGAGGAGATTCAAGGGGTAAGAGGAAAGATTAAAGATATTTCAGGCACACAATCGATTACTCCATTTGGAATTGCAATGAGTTGTAAGAAGAATCAAACTAGAGCCAATTTCATTGATATTGAATTAAATGATAACTTAATTCATCTATTTACTTTAACTCCTCCTAAAGTATCTGATGCATTATTGGCTGCTGAACTTGATATTAAAGCATTAAAAGCAAGTCCAGGGTTGGCTATGTCAGTAGAGGTGAATGGTAATTTGAAAATGATACCTGGCACTATGGGTACTTCTGCTAAAGTATTTATTAATGGAGAAGAAGCAGGGATTGATAGTGAGATTAAAAATGGAGATAAAGTAGATATTGAATTAGGAGAAAAGGGTAAAAATGGTTCTGGATTAATTAAAGATGTGGTTCCAGAATTACCAACAAGGAAAATTTTTATTAATGGTGATGCTATAGAATTAGATGTAATTTATTATCTGAATGGAGAAAAAGTTAATAGCAGTCAAGAATTATCAGATGGAGATAAGATCAGCTATACAATCCCACAAACGGTTGAAGATGTGATAAGTGATGTAATAGGTTTCCCTATTGAGAAGTTGAGATTTAATAAGATAAACTACAGTTTAAATGGTCAGGATAGAGAGTATAAATATCAAAATTATAAGATTAAGGTTAATGGTAAAGAAGTTTCTTTAGATAAAGAAGTAGATGAAGGTGATAAGATTAGCTTTGTAGAGAATAATTTTTTTAATCTGAAGATCAAAGATATATTAGGCGATCTTTCAGAAGAATCTATGATTAATATAGTTTTTAATGAGAAGGCAATCGCAGTACCAGCTAAAGATTATAAATTGTTAAAGAATAATAAGCCTGCAAAATTAGATGATATTATCCAGCAAGGTGATGAGATTGAGTATCAAAGTGGAGGTATTAGACTTAATCAAGTATTAGAGCATATTAATTATAAGATTCCAAGGTCTTTAGGAGGAAAGTTAATTATAGAAAAAAATAATCAGAAGGCACAATTGATTGAAGCTTTGACTGATGGCGATAGAGTCAAAGTCTATATTGAAAATAATAAATAATTCTCTTAATCAGGGAAAGGTAATTGCTTAAGAGTAGTCTAAAATATGAATTGCTTATTAAAAGGATTATAGGACTAATTTATTGATTTTATATTGAGTAATTTTAGATTAAATTTAAATATGATAACAATAAAGGGCTGGTCGTATTATACGACCAGCCCTTTATTTGCTTAGTTCAGCTTTCTTTTTTTCATAGTAGTAAAGACATCTTTTAATGTTTTAGATAACCAGAAAGCCAATAAAATCAATCCAATAAACTCAGCTATAGGGAAAGCAAACCATAAAACATCTAAGCCAAAGAAGATTCCAAGTAAGTACATAATCGGTAGTAAGAGTATCATCTGTCTTAAAAAGGATAGAATTAGGCTAGGTAATCCTTTGCCTAAAGCTTGAAAAGTACTAGAACCAATAATTGCAGGACCGATTATAGGAAAAGCAAGGCTGATTCTTTTTAAGGCTATAACTCCAATCTCTATTAGTTTCTGATCTTTATTGAATAATCTAATTAGCTGCTCTGGGAATATTTGAAAAATAACAAAGCCTGCTGTAGTAAAGATAAGTGCTATTAAAAAACCATACTTCATTGTTTTTTTCATCCGGTCAGGCTTATTATGTCCATAATTATAACCAATAATAGGCATGTAACCTTGATTTAAACCAAAGACAGGCATGAAAACAAAGGATTGTAATCTAAAATAGATTCCAACTACAGCAATAGCAGTAGCATTATAACCTCCTACAATTATATTAACAACTGCAATCATAAAGCTTGCCAATAGTTGCATAACCATTGCTGGTAAGCCAACTTGATAAATCCCTTTCAGAATTTCAAAATCAAATTCAAATTCTTCAAGCTTTAATTTAATTTGATTTTTATCACTAAACAAGATTAAAGCTATGAAGATTCCACTAATAATTCTGGCAAAAACAGTAGCATAAGCTGCACCTGCAACTCCTAGCTTTGGGAAAATACCTATTCCAAAGATTAGAAAAGGATCTAGAACAATATTTATAATTGCTCCAATTAACATTGTAAGCATTGGCATTAGGGTATTTCCTTCTCCTCTTAAAATATTGTTAGCAACGATAGGAAAGAATAGTGCCAAAGATCCAACTAAGATAATTCTTGTATATTCTACTCCTAAATCAATCAATACAGGGTCTGAGGTGAAAATTCTAAATATAATATCTGAATAAAAGAATCCAACTAAACCTACTAATATTCCGTAGATAAAGGTTATTAAAATTACATGTTCAGCGGCATTATTGGCTCTATGTTCTTTCTTTTCTCCTAATAGTCTAGAAATGAGTGAGCTTGTTCCTACACCAGTACCTACTGCAATAGAAATTAAAACCATTTGAATTGGAAAGGCTAGTGATAAAGCTGATAATGCTTCTGTACTTAACCTACCAATATAGATGCTATCCACAACATTATATAAAGCTTGTATAACCATACCTATAATAGAAGGTATCGATAGTTTTAGTAGTAAAGGTACTATTGCTTCAGTTCCTAATTTATTTTCTTTTACTTTAGTCTCCATATTTACTCCTCCTTTAAAGGAGTTGATTCAACTCCTAAATTAAAACATATTTTTTTAATTACTTTTAAGAAAACTTCAATTTCTTCTTCTGTTAAATCTTTTTTCATCTTTTTTTCATTAGATTTTAGTATTCCTATAAACTCTTTTTTGAAATCTTTACTTTTGGGGGTTAAATATAATAACTGTCTTCTCTTATCATGGGGGTCTGTCTTTTTAATAATAAAACCTTTATCTACTAATTTTTTAATAGCTCTTCCTGCAGCAGCTTTATCAATATTGTAAAAATCACATAAGCTTTTTTGGCAGATGCCTTCTTTTTTATATAGAGCAATTAGAAAAGGATATTCTCCCCTTCCAATCCCGTAATTACTAAGCTTTTTATTTAATAATGTAACATTAGATCTATAGGCCATTGAGATATATCTTCCAATATGTTCATCTTTCATATTTTCACCACCTTAATAGTTGATAGGTCAACTAATATAATATATAAAAGTAGTTGACTTGTCAACTACTTTTATATATTACTGGGAGTTATATAAATTGCAATATAAAATGCACGGTTTTTTATTACTCAATACCTCATAAATTTTAAGCTGCCTTTAACTGTTCTTCAAATATATAATTTGCATTCTTAAACCCAAACATTTTTCGTGGATAATTATTTATCCATCGCTCAATTCTTTTAACTTCATTTCTGCTAATATTCTTAAAGCTACTTCCTTTTGGTAAAAACCTTCTAATCATTTTATTTAAATTCTCATTACTACCTCTTTGCCAAGAACAATAAGCATCAGCATAATATTGACTAGTTCTTGAGATATCACTTCCTGTAAAGGAAGTTTCTATCCCTTCATAATCATAGAATTCTTTACCATTATCTGTAGTTATAGTTTTAAATAAGTCTCTAAATTTTCTAACTCCTATTCTTCTTTCTACGCGATCTAATCCTTTTATTACAGATTCTTGAGTCTTATTAGGTATTAGTTCTATTATTTCTTTGCGACTATATCTCTCTGTTAAAACTAATAAAAAGGGCTCATCTTTACCTTTCCTACCCTCTACTAAGTCCATTTCCCAATGACCTATTTCTGACCTTTTATCAGCTTCCTTAGGCCTATCTGATATCTTTCTTCCCTCTTTTCTCCTTTTTGTTGATTCTTTTTCTTTCTGTTTAGATTTATTAGTCTTTTTATATCTACCATAAACCAAATCTTCTCTATCTATAAACAGAATGCCTTTATCTATATAATTATATATCGTCTTCCAATGTATTTTAATTTCAAACCCATCATCCTCTTTAATCATCTCTGCAATTACCTCTGGAGAATAATTTCCTTTTATTTTTTCTTCTATGAATTCAGCTAATTGATGATCTTTTCCTATTTTAATCTTAGCTCCTTTAGCAGTCGCATTGTTATCATATAAGTTTTGAGCTATATCAGCATCGTATTCTATTCTTTTAGTGTAATCTGAATTTAATAATACAAGCTTTCCCCTTTCAATTTCTCGACTTATTGTCGTCCTATGCCTCCCTAACTCTCTTGCTATTGCTGTCTTCGATTTGTTTTGTATATTATATAAATGTTCTATTATCTTTCTCTCTTCCCACTTTAAATGTTTTCCTTTTCTACTTTTTGTGTTATAATTATTTTGGCACATATTTAATACCTCCAATGTTTGCTTTGGTCAGTTAACATTATATATGAGGTATTAATGTGTGTCATTTTTTATTTTTTGAACTATCCGTGCATTTAATTATACAATGCACCATTACTGGGAGTTAAAATGTTGCTTATTACTCTTTGACGTACAAGTAAAACTAAATGATCTTATACTTATTATACTGTAGTTTATTTTTAGAATTTATTTAATTAATCAAAAATAATTTTTCTTTAGTAATAAAATTTAAAAAAAGAGGATTTTATTAGAAATAATCTAATTATAATAGAGTATACTCTATTTAATATGTTTTCATTTTATATTAGCTAATAATTTAGTAGGATTAATTAAAATATAACTTTTTATTTCTAAGAAGGGGGTGAGATTGGTTGAAAATTAAAAAATTAAGTAAGGGTGGGGTATTGTTAGCTTTAGGAGTTTTAATTCCATATATGTTTCATTTGACAGCGATTGGAGGGAAGGTATTTCTTCCAATGCATTTTCCAGTCTTATTGGCTGGATTATTGTTAGGACCAGGCTATGGATTAATTATAGGAGGATTAACTCCGATATTAAACTTTATAATCTCTGGAATGCCACCAATGCCTTTTTTAATATTAATGTTTTTTGAGTTAGCTACTTATGGATTTTTAAGTGGTTTAATTTATAAAAAATTAAATTTAATGACTAGTCTAATAACTGCTATGTTAGGTGGAAGACTGGTTTATGCTTTAGTTATTTGGTTTGGAATTAATCTTTTCAACATTGATAACTTAGGTGATCCACTACTAATGGTTAAAGGTAGTATTATTAGTAGTTGGCCAGGTCTGATAGGGCAATTAATATTGATTCCTACAATTATATTGGCTTTAGAAAGAGGTTCTAAGCCTAAGATTGATTATAAACGAAGGGTATAATTCTTAATTATTAATTAAAAATAATACATGATAAAAAGTGATAAGGTAGATTTAATCTACCTTATCACTTTTTTGTTTATCAGGGTTTATATTTTTATCGATAGTTAGTAACTATTTTGCACTATCTAAAATTATAAAGAAAATAGCATGGTTAAAAAATACTTTATTGCAAATAATAAACTAGAAGTTCATTGTTAATTAACTTTTATTAACCATGTGGAGGTGTGATAAGATTTATTCTAATATAGATAAGAGAAGATATTTAATTATTTTATTAGCTATTTTAATAATTATTTTAAGCTTATTAGTTATTTTCTTAGCTCAAACTTATATTCCAACTAAAACTTTGAAGCAAGAAAATTCTATTATGAATACAGAATTATATAATAGTATCAATGACTATTTAGAAGAAGATAGACTTTATGAGAATAAGTCTAAGAATAAACTCTTTAATAATAATGATCTAAATAAGATCAGGACAGCTGTATTACTTTACTTAGAAGATCATTATACTTTCCCTAATAGTATTGAGGAATTAAAAAATGATTATTTAACAGATATATCTATCTTGAATTCTAAATGGGATTATAGGATTGACCAAATTAAGAATAAAGATTTACTCTCTCTAATTGTAAAAGTATTACCAGAAAATAAAAGATCAACCTCCAATGTAACAATTGATTTTAAACCCTATAATTTAGTGGTAGATAGATCTAAGAATAGGTTATTTATTAGAGAGGGAAATGATATATTAAGAAGTTATCCTATAGCTGTAGGAGGGATTGATAATCCAACTCCAGTAGGAGAGTTTAGAATTAAGAATAAGCTTAAGTTAGAAGGAGAGCAAAATAAGATCTATGGTGATTATTGGATAGGAATTGATTTGTGGACTAGAGGTGGTAGTTATGGGATACATGCAAGCAATAATAAGAAAGTAGATCTTGAAGAACAAAATTCTAAGGGCTGCATTAGAATGGAAGCAAGGGATCTAGAAGAGCTATATAATACAGTTCCTATTAGAACTAAGATAGTTATAAGATAGAAATTAAGCTTCCTCTTATAAAAGTTACTAGCTTCATATAATTTAAGCTTAGATCTAAGATAATTGTAGAGGTTAAAGAGTTAGTGATATTTATTGATCTAATCTAATACTAAGAAATGGTGAATAACAAGTGGTAAGTTAATTTAATTATTGAAATTTTTCTATATCTTTGAGTATAGAAATTTGTGTAGTATAGAGATAAATATATTAAGTTTTGAATGACTTACATAAGATGTGTTGCAACTCATTTAGAACTTTAATTTATTAAGAGCAATAAAGAAATTAACTCTTAACTTTAATTATTCTAAAGATTACAGAGGAATTTTGAATATTTTTGTCTAATTATTAAAATTAAGAAGATTTTTATAATTAAATTGTATTAAAATAAAAGATAAGTATTTTTATTTTAGATTCATAGATTAGGGTTATATAAGGTTAGATTGAAAGGTTATATTATTCATAAGTTTTTATTCTGGTATGGCACATTAAGATGAAATAGGTGAGGACTGTGAAGTTAAATAAAAAGAATAGAGGAATAAAATTAAATGATAGCTTGATACTAAAGGTTAATATAATAATAATAATAGCATTAATTTTATTTATATCAGTGTTAGCACTGTTGATTAATAATTTGGTAGCTACTAAAGTAAATAAATTAGCTCAGGAAAGAAATCTAGAGATAGCTCGATCTTTTAAGGAGAGAGCTGATAGTTTTTTAGATCAAACAGAAATAATAGTTCAGACCCTTAGTAATGAAAGTGGAATTAAAAATATTGATAAGAAATATATGTTAAAGAAGTTTGAAGAGATAGACAGTGAATATGATTATTTTTTAAATATATACTTTGGCACAAAGTCAGGAGAATTTATATCTTATTCTAAAGTAGATGATGAAGGTTTTGATCCAAGGCTAAGATCATGGTATAAAAGAGCTGTAAAAAATGAAGGGATAATTTGGACTAAGGTCTATGAAGATGCATTTACAGGCGAAAAAGTTATTACTGTTGCTAAAAGAGTATACAGTTCAGCTGAAAAGTTTATTGGAGTATTAGCAGTAGATGTAACTTTAGAAACTTTAAGTAATAAATTAGTTAGTAAAAAGGTAGGAGAAAAAGGATTTGCCTACATGATAGCTAAAAGTGGAGAATTGATTGCTCACCCTGATCAAGGTCTGATTAATAAAAAATTTGATATAAATCAATTGTTTAATATCGAGAAAGTTTTAGCTAATAAAGAAGGTAATTTAAAGTATAAGTATCAAGGTGAAATGAATTTAGCTTCTTATGTTAGTATTGATAGGATAGATGGAGTAATATTGACACAAAATCCTCTAAGTGAGGTTTATGATATTAGCAATCAATTAAATAGGAAGATTATACTTTTAACCTTGGTAGTTATTATTATGTTAACCTTAATTGTCTATCTTATTAATAGACAATATTTATTAATTCCAATTAAGAAAGCTGTAGAGTTTGCCGATGGGGTATCAAATGATCCTTTTAATGCTCGAAAGATTGAAATTAAAAGAAAAGATGAGATTGGAGTTTTATTGGCTGCACTTAATGGAATGAGTGAAGAAATTGAAGCAAATTATCAACAATTAGAGGCTTATAATGAGGAAATAACTGCCCAAAATGAGGAATTAGAAGAAGCATATATTAACGCTAATAAACTAGCAAATGATTTGAAAAATCTGATTGAATTGTTATCTAATTTATCACAATCAACTATTAGGAATGAAGAGGAATTCTTATCTTATCTATTAAATAAGGCAATAAAAATCATTCCTGAAGCTGATTATGGAAGCGTTTATCTCTATCAAAATAAAAAAGTAAAGTTTCTTGATGCTATAGGTCATGATTTAGATAGCTTAAAAGACTTAAATCTCAGTGAAGAAGAATTTAAAAAGAGAAATAAAGGGGTAAATGTTATCAGAGATATTATTTCCTTATATTCAGCAGATGACTATGAAAAGGAGAAATTACAAGAAGCATCCAAACCGATAAAGGAGACTATCTCCTTTGATCTATATGATAACAATGAAGCTTTAGCTGGTATTAGCTTAGATATAGGCATAGATAGCAATAAGAATTTTGATAAAAAAGCAGAAGATCTAATGAATGCATTTAAGAGTATTATATCTTCTTACTATGCTATGCAAAAATACAATGATTTACAGGATGAATTTAAGAGGGGGATTATCTTCTCTATCGTAAAGATGTTGGAAATACATGATGAATATACAACTGGTCATTCAGAGAATGTTGCAAAAATCTCCAAGAAGATAGCTCAAAGAATGGATTTATCAGATATAGCAATAAATCAAGCTTATTGGGCTGGATTAGTTCATGATATCGGAAAAATATTAATTCCAAAAGAGATTTTAAATAAAGAAGAGAAATTAACTGATGAAGAATATAAATTGATTAAAGAACATCCAGTTTGGGCGTATGATACCTTAAAGAGTTGCGAAAAATTAAGAAACATAGCAGAAATTGTACTATATCATCATGAAGCATGGGATGGTGGTGGCTATCCAGAGGAAATTAAAAAAGATCAGATTCCACTTATTTCTCAAATTATTACAGTAGCAGATACTTGGGATGCAATGAGATCAAATAGATCTTATCGCAAAGCTTTAGATAAAGAGATTGCTATTCAGGAGATTAAGGAGAATAGAGGTAAACAATTTGCACCTAAGGTAGTGGATATTTTCTTAAAGTTATTAGAAGAGAATAAAATTGATAATTAATTATTAAGGCTCTAGAGGAGGAGATTTTATGGGCTTTTTAGATGGGCTTATGGGGAATGCAACAGAAATGAATTTGGAAGATCTTAAAGAGGAGCTAAGTGAGATATTAATCGAAGGAGAAGTAATTGAAAAAGGATATAAGGTATTAAGAGATTATTTTGTATTTAGCAGTCAGCGCCTTATACTTGTAGATAAGCAAGGAGTGACTGGAAAGAAGGTTGAGTATCATTCAATACTATATAAAAGTATTAGACATTTTAGTATAGAAACAGCTGGAACTTTTGATGCTGATTCAGAATTAAAGCTTTGGATAGCAGGATCAAGTATGCCTCTAACAAAGCAATTTGCTAAGAATAGTAGTAATATTCTTGAGGTTCAGAGAACATTAGCTAAGTATTTATTAAATTTATAAAAGAAAAACTCTATATTTTAGTAAGAGATGTATTTTTAATAGCTTCACTATCTTAAGATAGTGAAGCTATTATTTTTTTGTTAGTAAAGAAAGTATACTTTTTGAGTTTGTGGTCAAGTTATAGCTTTGCTTTTAATAGTAACTAGTTATTAATTAGCAGTCACTAAAGTAAGAGAGACTAGTTTCTTCTTTTAATAAGTCTTAATTAAATGATAGCAGATTTGAATTTAATAATTATTTAAAGAAAATTATTATTTTTATAAACGTGAGATTTATCACAACATAAAAACTTTAGATATGCTATTATATAGTTGTGAAGTAAAGAACAAAGTTTTGAGGGCTTTAGAGCAGCTATATGGAAAAAGGAGTATTAGATTTAATTTTATTAGGAAATAAGAGATGGATAAGTGGATAATTAATTATTAGTATTATTTTTGTCAGTTGATTCCTCTCTTGTTTGGAGAATGAGCTAATCATACTACTAGTTCTTAGAAAATTATAATACTAGATAGTAAATGTGAGTTTTGTCACAAATGATAGATTAAAAATGTGATAAGATAGGTAGCGAATGCAAAAATTTGGAGTTTTTAATGAATTAATTCACAATTCAATAGTTAAATAGAAAAATTAAAAGGGTGGGTGAAAAGGATATGGCTTATAAATTAAATTATGTAGAAGCTGATGATATTCTAAAGAAGCTACAGAATGAATACAAAATTTATGCACCAACTAGAAAGAAGGATAAAGGAACCTTTTCTGATACAGATCTAATTACTTATGGTCAAGTAAATAGTTTTGCTGAGATTGAGTTTAATGAAAAGACTAAATATTCTCCCAAGGATATTGTTTTTCCAATTACTCAAACATTATTCTATTTTAATGGTGATGAATATATTGAGGCTGAAGAAGATACTGATAAAGTAATTGTCTTTTTAAGACCTTGTGAAGTGAATGCTTTTAAAAGGTTGGATAAGATCTTCTTAGAAAATGGTCCAGAAGAAGATATTTATTATAAAAGGTTAAGAGAGAAGGTTAAGTTTGCAGTAATAGAATGTACAGAGGGCTTTGATTCTTGTTTTTGTGTTTCTATGGGGACTAATGAAACTGATGATTATTCAATCTTCTTAAGAATAAGTGAAGATGAAGTATTTTGTGAAGTGAAAGATGATAGCTTAACTCAAATCTTTGTAGATCAAGAAGAGGTAGAATTTACTCCAGAATTTATTCAAGAGAATGAAGTGGCAGTAGAAGTACCAGCACTAGAAGATATTACAACAGATCTATTTGAATCAGAGATTTGGAAAGAATATAGTAAACGCTGTATAGGTTGTGGTCGTTGTAATATGTCTTGTCCAACCTGTAGTTGTTGGACAATGCAAGATATAGCTTATAAAGATAATGAGAATCTTGGAGAACGAAGAAGAGTTTGGGCTGGATGCCATATAGATGGATATACAGAGATGGCTGGAGGTCATGACTTTAGAACAAATTATGGAGATAGAATGAGATTTAAGACAATGCACAAGATTTATGACTTTCGTAAGCGATTTGATATAGATATGTGTGTGGGCTGTGGTCGTTGTGAAGATGTTTGTCCAAAATATATCTCATTTGTTGGAGCAATTAAGAAATTAAATCAAGCTATTAAGGAGGGGAAAGCAGATGCCTAATAATCCTTATATACCAAAAGCTGTAGAGATTACAGATATTACTGCACAAAGTGAAGTTGATTACACATATAGATTAGCAGTAGATTTAGATGTTGATAATGGACAATTTGTAGAAGTATCTATTCCCAAAATTGGAGAATGCCCAATCTCTGTTAGTGATTTTGGTGATGATTATATTGATTTAACTATCCGACATGTAGGAAAGGTAACTAATCAAATAGCTCACTTAACAGTAGGAGATAAATTAGGGATTAGAGGTCCTTATGGGAATGGTTTTCCGATGGAAGAGTATCAAGGCAAGGACTTAGTGATTTCTGCAGGGGGAACTGGCTTAGCTCCAGTTAAGAGTATTATTAATTATTTTTATAGAAATCCTAAAGTAGTTAACTCCTTAACTTTATTGCTTGGTTTTAAAAATCCAGCTAATATCTTATTTAGTGATGAAATTGCTAAATGGAAAGCAGCAGATCACATTAATGTTATTTTAACAGTTGATGAAGGAGATCAAGCTTGGGATGGGAATGTTGGGTTAATTACTGGCTTTGTTGATCAAGTAGACTTTAGTAATCTAGATAATATGGAAGTAATTATTGTAGGACCTCCAATTATGATGAAATTTACTAGTTTAGAGTTTATGAAGTATGATATTCAAGAAGAACAAATTTGGGTTTCTTTTGAACGGAAGATGTCTTGTGGAATTGGAAAGTGTGGACATTGTAAGATGGATGACACTTATATCTGCTTAGAAGGACCAGTATTTAATTATACAAAAGCTAAAGAATTAGTTGATTAAAGGGGGGAGTAATAATATGTCATTAAATGTTAAAGAATTTAAGAAGAATGCTTATCGGATAACAAAAGAGCGTAATATTACAGCTTTACGTGTTAGGGTACCAGGTGGTCATTTAGAGGCGAAATATTTAACAATTCTTCAACAAATAGCTGAAGAGTATGGAGATGGAAATCTGCATATCACAACACGTCAAGGCTTTGAGATTACAGGAATTCCAATGGATAAAGTAGAGGAAGTCAATAAAAAGGTTGCTCCTCTGATTGAAGGTATGGAAAAAGGAATTGGTGTAGAGATTGGTAACCCAGAAGATGGTTATCCAGCAGCTGGAACTCGTAATGTATCAGCTTGTATTGGAAATAAAGTCTGTCGCTATGCTAAGTATGATACTACTAAATTGGCTCAAAGAATTGAACGTAATATCTTTCCTAATGACTTTCATGTGAAAATTGCAGTATCTGGATGTCAAAATGACTGTATTAAGGCTCATATGCAAGACTATGGAGTATTAGGTATGGATCTTCCAGTTTATGATGCTTATCGCTGTATTAGTTGTGGGGTATGTGTGAAAAATTGTAAGAAGAGAGCAACAGGAGCATTAAAGTTTGAAAATTATAAAGTTGTTAGAGATGAAGATAAGTGTATAGGCTGTGGTGAGTGTATTTCTAAATGCCCAACTAATGCTTGGACAAGAGATACAAGCAAAAAATACTATAAATTATTAATTATGGGGCGTACAGGTAAGAGAAACCCTCGTTTAGCAATGCCTTTTTTAGAATGGGTAACAGAAGATGCTATCATTGATATTATTAATAATACTTACCAGTATATAGACAAATATATTGATCGGAGTTTAGCTAAAGAGCATGTAGGTTATATCGTAGATCGAACTGGATTCCAAACTTATAAAGAAGAGGTTCTAAAAGGTGTAGAGTTGAATCCAGAATGTAGAATAGCAGAACATATAGACTGGCCTGGATATAAAACAAATACAAGCAATAATTTCACTAAAGTAGGAAATAAGTAATAGCTGAAGAGAAGAAGACCATTTTAGCTATTATAAATTAAAAATATATTTTGTTATAAATTTTAAATAACTTAACTCGAGGGAAAAGCTCCTTCGAGTTTTCATTTTTGTTAAATTGGTATATAATAAGGCTAAAAGCATAAAGGAGTAGTAGAATGTTTCGAGTTAAAGAAATATTGATTGAATTACTAAGAGCTTGGAATTTAAAAGGAGAAACTATAGATTCCTTAGCTGAATATGCATTAATAAAAAGCTATCAACCTGGGCAAATAATTTTTTTTGATGGCGAAGAGGTTAATAAGTTATATATTATAGTAAATGGAAGGGTAAAGGTTTCTAAGTTCACTGAGGGTGGTAAGGAAAAGATGATTCACATCTTAGAAAGAGGAGATGTAATTAATGAGATCAGTTTAGATGGTAGAAGAAGTTCTGTAACTGCCGAATGTATAGAAAAAGGAGGGATTATTTCAATAGTTATTGACCCTCTATTAAGGATTATGGAAGAAGATTTTAATTTAACTTTACATATCTTAAATTCCGCTAATTTAAAGTTGCGGCAGAGTTATCGACAATTAAGGAATTTAGGTCTAAAGAAGACAGGGCCAAGAATTGCAAGTAGGCTCTGGAAGTTAGCTAGAGATTATGGAAAAGAGGATAGAGAAGGAATTGAGATAGATCTTAATTTAAGTCAACGTGAATTGGCATTAATGATTGGAACTAGCCGAGAAACGGTAAGTCGTTTTCTAAAAGAGCTTGAACGAGAAGAGGTTATTCTTGTAGGCAATACACAAATAACTATTTTGGATATAGATGCTTTGCATGATTGGACCTGAGAATAATTCAAACTATTTATAAGATTTATTGCTTTTTGTGATATAAATCAACGAACTAAAGTTTATAGTATGTAATAATAGATTTAGAAAAGAAGTCAAGGGTCTAAATAATAAATTTACTTAAATTTCAAACAAGGAGTGATATAAATGAGTTTGGTATTAGGACATATTCATCATTGGTTATATAATCAAATTAAGGTGGTTGAAGAACGTGAGATAGAGATTATAAATGCTTTTAAAGAAAAGTATGAAAGTTCAGAAATTGAAGAGATCGTAGAATCTATAAGAGAAGAATATGGAAATCTAAAAGGTGAGACCCCCTTAGAAGAATTAATTGGAGATAGTCATATTCATCCATGGTTAGAAGGAGCTATTAGTGTAGCTCAAACAAGGGAAGCTGCTATTGTAAAAGCATTAATGGATCAATATAATGATAAAGAATTATTAGTAGAAGTATATCGTAATAATGGAGCAGAATTAGCTAATGCTTCTTTAAATGAATTAGACTCAAATGATTTAAGAGCTGCTTTTGAACTATTGAAAAATACCTTGGTAGAAAGGATGCCTTGTGACCGTTTATCTGCAGTAGTAAGAAATGAAACAGATAAGATTATTTGGAGACATAATGGACAATTGCATACGGAATTTTGGAAAGCAGCAGGTGTTTCAATAGAATTAATGCATGAGTTGTATAGTATTTGGATTGCTACCTTTGTAGCTGCTATTAACTCAGATATTAATCATGAGCGCGAACTACTAGATGGTCAATATGAGGATATCTTTACATTATAGTTGTTATAGAAGTCTAGAATAATTACTAAAATTTATACGAGTTAAGTTTTAACCTAGATAGTAGCTCTTTTTATATTAATATAAAACACTATAATCCTATAAAATAATTGTTGAGAAGTATAATTTTATTTTTACCTCCAGATACTAATATTTGATTAAATCTAAGGAGGTAAAAACATGGACACTACAGGTCAAGGAACAAAAAAAGATCTCTTAGCAAAAGGGGCGGTTTTGCAAAGGGATGGTTCATATGCTATTGCTCCCCATAGTCCAGGGGGTTTATTAGAACCTGATCAATTGATTAAGATTGGAGAAATAGCTAAAAAATATAATGCTGCAACAGTGAAAGCTACTAGTTCTCAAAGGTTGGCAATTGTAGGAATTAAAGAAGAGGATATAGATGCAGTATGGAATGATCTGGGGATGGATCCTGGATATGCTATAGGAGTTTGTGTTAGAAGTGTTAAGTTTTGTCCAGGAACCACCTTCTGTAAAAGAGGTCAGCAAGATTCAGTTTCAATTGGTATGGAATTAGATAAAAGATACCATGGAATGGAATTACCAGGTAAGTTTAAGGTTGGAGTTAGTGGCTGTGTAAATAAATGTATGGCCACTGAATTTAGGGATTTAGGATTGATGGGAACATCAAAAGGTTTTCATATTTATGTCGGGGGGCATGGTGGAGTTAAGGCTAGATTAGGACAAGTTTTAGCTGAACATCAAACACCAGAAGATTCACTGAAAATTATAGATAATATTATGCATTATTTCGAAGGAAATGGAAATAAACGTGAGAGATTAGGAGAGTTTATTGATCGAATTGGTTTCGAGGAATTTGAGCAAGAAGTAATGATAGATTGAATTTATAAGCTGTTAGTTTTAAAACTAACAGCTTAATCTATATTAGATTGGAGTGTGAAAATAATGATTAAGTTACCTGAAGGTGGTAATTTACAAAGGATAAAAAATAGTAAAAGAACCTATTCTATTACTCCGCATATAAGTGGAGGTTTAACTAATCCCAAAACTCTAAAAAAGATAGCAGATGTAGCTGAAAAATATAATTGTACTATTAAGATAACTTCAGGACAACAGATAATGTTAATTGGATTAAAGGCTGAAGAAGTAGACCAAGCTTGGGATGACTTAGGTATGAAACCTAAGAATAGATCAGGACTAAAGTGTAAAGGGGTTAGATTTTGTCCAGGTACTAGTTTCTGTAAACGTGGCAAGGTAGATTCAGTGAAGTTAGGAATGGCTTTAGAAAATAAATATTTAGGAATGGAGTTACCATCAAGAATGAAAATGGGAGTAAGTGGGTGCCATTTATCCTGTACTGCTCCAGCAATAAGGGATATTGGGGTTGTAGGTAATGAAGAAGGATTTGAATTAAGATTAGGTGGATCTGGCGGGCATAAACCTATGTTAGCAAAGCCACTTGCCAATAAATTAAAGCATGAAGAAGTTTTAGTATTAATTGATCAAGTTATAGATTATTATAAAGATCAGGGGCGAGTAGGAGAAAGGTTAGGAGAAATGATAAATAGAATTGGTTGGGAAGAGTTTAAGAAAGAGATTATTAACAAGGAAGAGGTTAAAATTATAATTTCAGCTGAAAAATTTAATCTTAGTGATATAAGCAATGATTTTAACTCTAAATGTAATCATTAGTAGATAAGAAAGGGTTAATATTTAAATATTAAAAATTGGTGCATTGTATAATTAAATGCACGGATAGTTCAAAAAATAAAAAATGACACACATTAATACCTCATATATAATGTTAACTGACCAAAGCAAACATTGGAGGTATTAAATATGTGCCAAAATAATTATAACACAAAAAGTAGAAAAGGAAAACATTTAAAGTGGGAAGAGAGAAAGATAATAGAACATTTATATAATATACAAAACAAATCGAAGACAGCAATAGCAAGAGAGTTAGGGAGGCATAGGACGACAATAAGTCGAGAAATTGAAAGGGGAAAGCTTGTATTATTAAATTCAGATTACACTAAAAGAATAGAATACGATGCTGATATAGCTCAAAACTTATATGATAACAATGCGACTGCTAAAGGAGCTAAGATTAAAATAGGAAAAGATCATCAATTAGCTGAATTCATAGAAGAAAAAATAAAAGGAAATTATTCTCCAGAGGTAATTGCAGAGATGATTAAAGAGGATGATGGGTTTGAAATTAAAATACATTGGAAGACGATATATAATTATATAGATTAAAGGCATTCTGTTTATAGATAGAGAGAAGATTTGGTTTATGGTAGATATAAAAAGACTAATAAATCTAAACAGAAAGAAAAAGAATCAACAAAAAGGAGAAAAGAGGGAAGAAAGATATCAGATAGGCCTAAGGAAGCTGATAAAAGGTCAGAAATAGGTCATTGGGAAATGGACTTAGTAGAGGGTAGGAAAGGTAAAGATGAGCCCTTTTTATTAGTTTTAACAGAGAGATATAGTCGCAAAGAAATAATAGAACTAATACCTAATAAGACTCAAGAATCTGTAATAAAAGGATTAGATCGCGTAGAAAGAAGAATAGGAGTTAGAAAATTTAGAGACTTATTTAAAACTATAACTACAGATAATGGTAAAGAATTCTATGATTATGAAGGGATAGAAACTTCCTTTACAGGAAGTGATATCTCAAGAACTAGTCAATATTATGCTGATGCTTATTGTTCTTGGCAAAGAGGTAGTAATGAGAATTTAAATAAAATGATTAGAAGGTTTTTACCAAAAGGAAGTAGCTTTAAGAATATTAGCAGAAATGAAGTTAAAAGAATTGAGCGATGGATAAATAATTATCCACGAAAAATGTTTGGGTTTAAGAATGCAAATTATATATTTGAAGAACAGTTAAAGGCAGCTTAAAATTTATGAGGTATTGAGTAATAAAAAACCGTGCATTTTATATTGCAATTTATAAAATATTAAAAATTATATATTTTTTCTTGACACTTATCAACTAAGATGATAATATATTAAATGTCGCAAGGGAAAATAGTACCTTAGGCAAACAAATATATAATTGTGGAGGGGTTCCCGAGTGGTCAAAGGGAGCAGACTGTAAATCTGCCGGCGACGCCTTCAGAGGTTCAAATCCTCTCCCCTCCACCATTTTATTAGCTACTGGTTATTAGCTTTTAGCAAGTTCTTTTAAAGATCTAAGCTAGAGGCCAACAATTAGCAGCCAACAACTAAATTATGCCGAGGTGGCGGAATTGGCAGACGCATCGGACTTAAAATCCGGTGGGCTTTTATGCCCGTGTCGGTTCGAACCCGACCCCCGGTACCACTTTAATAATTAACAATGTAAAATTGATAATTGATGATTAAAGGTCTTGGATTTAAAGATTTTAATTATACATTATCAATTGTTAATTATAAATTAAATAAATGTCGCGGGGTGGAGCAGTTGGTAGCTCGTCGGGCTCATAACCCGAAGGTCGTTGGTTCGAATCCATCCCCCGCAACCAAAAATCAATGGAGAATGGAGAAATGAAAATTGAGGATGAAGTTCTTAAAGATATTTAATTCTCAATTCTACATTATCAATTCTCAATTATATATCCGTGGCGGTGTAGCTCAGCTGGCTAGAGCATACGGTTCATACCCGTAGAGTCGGGGGTTCAAGTCCCTCCGCCGCTACCATAATTAATTTTAAGTAACTATTTCCAATCTGGGAATGGTTTTTATTATTTTATTTAATAAATTATTAAGCCAGGGGATTAGTTTTCTTATTTGATATAGTTATCCGATTTATAGATGTCTTTTGATAGAAGATAGTTGGATACTTCAGTAACTAGTAACAAGTGATGAGTAACGAGTAACCAGTAAATAAGTAAGCTGTCATCTGCTCTAGTTACTTGGTACTGATGTTTTATATTCATTAAATTTCGCTTTAGAATTGGATATCTATATGAATTCAAGAGTATTTTACAATAGGGAGTAGAAAGAATTATTAAATTAAAGCTTTGAAAATAGTATCTACATATGTTTGACTTATAAGAGAAAAAGAGTAGATTAGGAAATCTCCTAATCTACTCTTTTTCTTATTTTTGCTTTTTAGCTTTTCGTTCTAGTTCAGCCTGCCGCTCAGCTCTAAGAAGGTCTTGCTCCTTAGATTTCACGAAATAAATGCTTTCATAGTACATTAATATCACCTCACAAGTTGTTTTATAATAAAAACTTGCTCGGCTACTCAGTACTTTAAAGAGAACGAATTCTACTAATTACTCTCTTCTTACTAATATTATATGATAGTTCAGAAGATATGTAAACAATTTTCTATAATTAGAATAAAAAACTTATGTTTCAAAGTGAATATTAACACTGATGACAAATACTAATAATAGAGAAAAGGTATATTATTATTTGTGCTGAATAAGTTAGATAATTGGATAGTGCACAATATATATAGTATTTTTAATGCTTTTTATTTCAAATTAAAAAAGCAATTATGTATTATTATCTAAAATATGAATAATTATGGATGAAGAGAATATATTTTATTGTAGTAGTCTTTTATTTTCTATTTGAGATGTAATGAAAATATAAGTGAGAAAGGAGTTTATGATCTAATAGTTTTTAAGATATAAAGTATTTATATCTTATTCTTATTTAAATAACTTTTTTTATATTTGAATTTGTTAATAAAAAAACTATTTTATTAAGTTCTATGGTTGTATTTATCAATTAAGAATAAAATGGTAGATGCTATAAAAATATTAGTTATTACTTTAAAACTGAAATATTACTAGCAATATATTCAAGAAAAGAAGGTATTTAGGGGGGATGCTTCAATAGGATTAAGTTTATTTTTGTAACTTAATTGTTAGTTAACTGTTATTATTTAGATAGAGTAGTGTGATATAATTATAAAAAAATTGAACAATCAAGTTTAATTTTCAATTTTATACTATAAATGAGCAAAAATGATTATATTAATTTACAAATACTATAATTAGGCTGTTCATGCAGGTTAATATTTTTGTGTATTTAAGACATGTATATAAACAACTCTAAAAAGTAAATTAAAACCTTATTTTTACCATGCCCCGAGGATGATTTTTCCGAGGAAATACTCTTGGGGTGCGAATGAACACAAATTAACACTAATAAAAGATTCAAAAAATCTTTTAGACCTTAAACCTTTCGTGGTTTCAAAGTTTTTAGTTTATTTTTATTTCACTTTAAGGTTGGATATCTACATCACCAGTCTAGAATAATTTAAAATTAATCATTTACATTAATTGGCTTGAAATTTGTTCCTTTATAGTTTTATATTATTTGTTAGACATATTGTTGAAACATAGTTATTAGCCTTAATATTTTCATGAAAATATTAAGATATTTGTAGAGCTTTTCTTTAATCTATCCATTTATTTTTGATGTTATTGTTATAAATTAGTATACTTATGTGAGATTAAAAGATCTTATTTTGTTGAAATTTTAAAGTATGTTAATAGGTTTAGAAAAGTTATATAGTATTGTTAATCTAATTAATTATAAAATAGATTAACAATATTCATTGATTGTAGTCTAAATAATTTAGAGCAGAAGTATGAAGATAAAAGAATACTACAAGAGAAATGGAATGATCCAAAACAGAAAATATTTATACTTATAATAATTTGAAAGGGGTAGAACATATCTGTAATATTAGATATGAATTAAGAAGAGATGAATGAATTAAAGTTTTTTAAAAGAAAAGTTTTGAAGTTTAATACATAATTTGTTTATCGGTTTTACTTAAATGATCTACTTTATGTTTTAATCAATTAATAAGATTTTGTTTGTTGGGTAAGAAGAGTATTAAATATAAAAAATATCTATTTTGAAATTTTAGTAGATCTTGATATTATTAAAAAAATCTAAATTAATAGTTATTAATAAGTATATCTTTTTCATAATCTAATTAGAGAGATATTATTAAATTAATCAAATAATTTTAAAGGAGGAGATTATATGTCTAAAATTCAAGAAGTTAATTTAAATCAATTAAAAGATAAAGAAATTTTGACTAGTGCTCAATCTAGTGAATCGGTACCTAAAAAAAATAATAATGAAATTGAAGATACTAATCTTGATATGAATAAAATACCTGATCAATATGGTGATAATAAGCTGGTTTTACAAGTTAAAAATCCAACTACTGCACACTTATATTGGGAGTATACATCTGCTAGAATAACTAATGTATGTTCAAAAGCAGGCTATAGTCAAGGTGATGATATACCTTTAATTTTAAGAGTTTATAATTTGAGTTTAGGAAGAGATTATAATGTTTATTATGATATTGATATTAGTGAAGGTCATAATAGCTGGTATTTAAATGATTTGAAATCAGCTAAATCTTATGAAGTAAAGTTGGGTGTTTTGGATCAATTTGGAAATTTACATTCTGTTCTTAAATCAAATCGTATTAATATGCCAGCAAATCAAGTTAGTGATATATTAGATGAGGAATGGATGACTGTAAAAGAAACTATGGATATTGTCTACTTATTATCTGGAGTTTTACCTGCAGGAATTAATGTAGAAGATACAATGAGTTCTGATGATCTAATTAAAAAAGAGGTACGCCAAATTAGTAGGGAATTCAATATTGACATTTCTACTTTAGAAAAGAGATTGAGTTCTTTGGAGTTGATAAAAGGTTCTAGTGAGCGTTTAGTTGGTTCTTCAGATGTATTTAAGTAGTTTGTTGAATAAATAATAAATATAGTTAGCTGCTAACTATATTTATTTAAAAGCTATATCAAACCAGCACAATGTAAATTTTTTACAAAAAATAAAGGATAAAAAATAATCTTGTATAAATTATTATATAAGGTACAAATGATAATTTTAAATCAAATTTGTATATTATATTAAATTTGTTGGGAGTGATAAATGTGGTAGAAGAAAAAGGATATTTAGCATTGGTATTGCATGCTCATTTACCTTTTGTAAGGCATCCAGAGCATGAACATTTCATGGAAGAAAATTGGCTTTATGAGGCTATTACAGAGACCTATATACCTTTGATTAATCATTTTGAAGGTTTGCATAGAGATGGTATTGATTATAGATTGACTATGTCTTTAACTCCACCATTAATATCTATGTTGACAGATCCTTTGTTACAGGATCGCTATCTTAGACATATTAATAAATTAATCGAATTAGCTCATAAAGAGGTAGAGCGAACTAAAGATCAACCTAAAATTAATAAAGCAGCTAGATTTTACTTAGAGAGATTTGAAATAGCTAAAGATACTTTTTTACATAAGTATAAGAAAAATTTAGTAAATGCTTTTAAGAAGTTTCAAGATTTAGGTTATTTAGAGATTATAACTTGTGGTGCTACACATGGCTATTTACCATTAATGCAACAGTATCCAGAAGCTGTAAGAGCACAGATTGAAGTGGCAATAGAAACTCATAAAAAACACTTAGGTAGGGAACCAAGAGGGATCTGGTTGCCAGAATGTGCTTATTATCCTGGTGTTGATAAGATATTAAAAGAATTTAAGATTAGATTTTTTGTTGTAGATACCCATGGAATTTTACATGCAACACCTCGTCCTAAATATGGGGTTTTTGCACCTATTTACACTAAATCAGGAGTAGCAGCTTTTGCTAGAGATCAAGAGTCTTCTCGTCAAGTATGGAGTTCTAAAGTGGGTTATCCAGGAGATTTTGATTACCGAGAGTTTTATCGTGATATCGGATTTGAATTACCTTTAGATTATATTGGGCCTTATATTCATCCAGATGGTATTAGAATGGATACAGGAATCAAATACTATAGAATTACTGGAGATGAAGCAGGCTTAGATTCTAAAGCACCATATGATCCAGATAGAGCTAGGGAGAAATCAGCTGATCATGCTGGAAACTTCTTGTTTAATAGAGCTAAACAAATAGAATATTTAAGTGAATTGATCGATAGAAAGCCAATGGTATTGTCTCCTTATGATGCTGAATTATTTGGACATTGGTGGTATGAAGGTCCAGATTTCTTAAATCATTTAATCAGAAAGGCATATTCTGATCAAGATGTAGTTAAAATGATATCCCCTATTGATTATTTGGAAGAGTACCCAAGCAATCAAGTTTGTCAACCACCAATGTGTAGTTGGGGTGCCAAAGGATATAATGATGTTTGGTTAGATGAAAGTAATGATTGGATCTATCGTCATTTACATCAGTTGGCTGAAAAGATGATAGAGTTAGCAACAGAAATTGATTATCCTGATGATTTAACTAGAAGAGCATTAAATCAAGCTGCTAGAGAGGTACTGTTAGCTCAAAGTAGTGACTGGGCATTTATTATGATGACAGGTACTACAGTAGAATACGCAGTTAATAGAACTAAAGCCCATATTAGTAGATTTCTTGGTTTATATGATCAAATCAAGTCAGGAAATATTGATGAAGATTGCTTAAGTGATATAGAGTGGAAGGATAATATCTTCCCTGATATTAATTATGAAGTCTATAGTAGAAAATATCAGCCTAGAATAGAAGGTAAAGGTGAGGATATTAAGATTTGTAATTAAGTCAGTAATTAGTCTATATAATAGATTAAATATGATGATTTAGAGGTGGTCTGATGCAATTTTATGGCAGTATATCAGTCAATCCAGAATTACCAGTGGAAATTGAAGGATTAAAGAAATTAGCAGAGAATTTATGGTGGTCTTGGAACCCAGAAGCAGAAGAATTATTTAAGAGAATTGATATGAACTTATGGGAAGAGGTTGAAAAAAATCCTATAAAGCTTCTTTCAAAAGTAAGCTATAAAACTCTACAAAATTTGGGTAAAGATAAAGAGTTCTTAAGATGTTATAATAAAGTTATGGAATCTTTTGAAAAGTATTTAAATAGAAGAGATACTTGGTTTAATTTAAATTTTGATTCTTTAGATGATAATAGAGTAATCGCTTATTTCTCCGCTGAATTTGCTTTACATGAATCATTGCCAATTTATTCTGGAGGTTTGGGTGTCTTAGCTGGTGATCATTGTAAGTCAGCTAGTGATCTAGGTTTACCTTTTGTTGGAGTAGGATTACTTTATAGGAATGGTTATTTTAGACAAGAGATCAATGAAGAGGGTTGGCAAAAATCTATTTATAATGATTTAGATTTTAAAGAGCTAGTTGTCAATCCAGTAAAGGATAATGATAATGATCTAGTTGTTTCTGTTAGATTAGAGGATAGAGATGTATATTTAAAGGTTTGGGAAGTAAAGGTTGGAAGGGTTTCTCTTTATTTGTTAGATGCTGATCTAGAGGTTAATAATAAAGTCGATAGAGCTTTAACCTCTAGATTATATGGTGGAGGGCCAGAAACAAGAATATCTCAAGAGATTATTTTGGGTATTGGTGGAACAAGAGCTTTATATAAAATGGGATATCAACCAGTGGCATGGCATATGAATGAAGGCCATTCTGTTTATTTGGGATTAGAAAGAATTAGAGATCTAATCCAGGATTATGATATGAATTTCTATCAGGCAATAGAAAAAGTATCTGCTAATACTGTCTTTACTACTCATACTCCTGTTCCTGCAGGTAATGAAGTCTTTTCTTTTAGTCTTAAAGATAAATACTTCTCTAAATATTGGAATGAGATAGGGATCAGTAGAGAAGAATTTATGAAACTTGGTAAGATTCATGATTATGATGAAGGTTTTGGTTTGACTGTTTTAGCATTGAATTTATCATCTTTTCATAATGGTGTTAGTAAATTACATGGAGATGTGTCTAGTGCTATGTGGAAAGAATTATGGCCTGGAGTACCAACTGATGAGAATCCTATAAGTTATATAACTAATGGGGTTCATACTTTGACTTGGCTTGCTCCAGAGTGGAAGAATTTATTGGATAAGTATCTACCAGAAAATTGGAGAGATAGAATTGTAGAGCAGAAGATGTGGAAAAAAGTTAGAGAAATTCCTAATGAGGAGTTTTGGAAAGTCCATAAAGACCTAAAGGCAAAGATGATAGATTATATTCGCAAAAGAGATTTAATAAGAAGACAGAGGGATAGTAAAATAAATAATTTAAGCAAAGATAGTAACTTATTAAATAAGAATAGTTTAACTATCGGTTTTGCTCGCAGATTTGCTACATATAAGAGAGCTACATTAATATTAAAAGATTTAAAAAGGCTTAAGAAAATATGTAATAATCAGGGGCAAGAAGTTCAGTTTATCTTTGCAGGAAAAGCACACCCAGCAGATATTCCAGGGCAAGAATTAATTAAAAAACTTCATAATATAGCTGAAAGTGAAGAGTTCAAAGGTAAGATAGTTATTTTAGAAGATTATGATATGAATTTGGCTAGATATTTAGTTCAAGGGGTAGATGTTTGGTTAAATACTCCAAGAAGGCCTTTAGAAGCTAGTGGAACTAGTGGACAGAAGGTAGCAGCTAATGCTGGGTTGAATTTCAGTATCTTAGATGGCTGGTGGTGTGAAGGTTATAATGGAAAGAATGGTTGGACTATTGGTCATAAGTCAGAGTATAGTAGTTCTGAAGAACAAGATCTGATTGATAGTATTTCATTATATAAGACCTTAGAAGAAGAGATAGTACCCTTATATTATGATACTGACAGTAATGAAATAGCAGAAGAATGGATTGCTAGAATGAAAGAGTCTATGATTACTAATGCTCCAGAATATAGTACAGATAGAATGGTACAAGAATATACTAACAATTTATATTTACCTGCTATAAAGCGAGGAAAAGAATTGGATCAAGATAATTGTCAATTGGCTATAGAGTTAGCGGATTGGAAGCATAAGTTAAAGTCTAATTGGGATAAAATAAAAATTTATTCTGAGCAAGAAGGTAATCAAGGAAGCTTTAGCATTAAAGATGAGATTGAATTAACAGCTAAGGTTGATTTGGGGCAGCTATTAGCAGAAGATGTGGAAGTTGAAGTTTATCTAGTTAATAAATTAAATGAATCTCAGACTAAAATTATTCCAATGGAATTTCAATTAGAAGAAGATGGGATTTATAATTATATTGCTAAGATTAATTTTGATGAAACTGGTATTTATAATTATACTTTTAGGGTACTACCAAGTTCAAAAAATTTAACTCATAGGCATGAGTTAGGTTTAATTAAATGGATTTAATATAAAAAACTCGGGTTCAAACCCGAGTTTTTATATTGTAAAACTTATTTTTTGACTTAGATTTCAAAACTTAAACTTTAGCCTGTGTTCTATATAAAATTTTTAGATACTATTGACAGTTAAAGAATATTTTTTTATAATATTATTAGCACTCAATACCATTGAGTGCTAATAATATACTTGCTTTGATTTAAAGATTAGTCAAATAGCCATAATAAATTAGAAAATATTAAATAAGAGAGATCCTAATTTATATTTTTCTAATCAGTAAAAAATATTATCTGGAGGTGCTAAAGATGAAGATGGATAACTTTACGATTAAAGCACAAGAAGCATTAATGGAAGCTCAACATTTAGCGGAAGATTATAATAATCAAGAACTTTATCCTACCCATTTATTATTGGCACTGCTAAAACAGGATAAAGGTATTATTAGACCTATTTTACAGAAGTTAGAGATTAATTTAGATAGTTTATATAAAAAATTAGAAGAACTAAGTGATAAATTTCCAAAGGTATACTCAGATGATGGAGAATTATATACATCTCAGGATTTAGCTAGAGTATTAAGACAGGCTAGAAAAGAAGCTAAGAGTTTGGAGGATGAGTATATTTCTACTGAACATTTCTTATTAGCTATTCTGGCAGAAAATAATAATAAGGCTGCTAAATTATTGACTGAAAAGGGGCTTAATTTAAAAGATGTCAAAAATGCTATTAAGGAGATTCGTGGTGGTAGAAAAGTCAGTAGTCAAAATGCTGAGGGGCAGTATAGGGCTTTAGAGAATTATACTATTGATTTAACGGAATTAGCTAAAAAGGGTAAGCTTGACCCTGTAATTGGTCGTGATGAGAAGATCAGAAGAATTATGCAGGTTTTATCACGGCGGCGCAAAAATAATCCAGTCTTGATCGGTGATCCTGGTGTTGGTAAGACTGCAATTGTAGAAGGATTAGCCCAAAGAATTATTAATAGAGATATTCCCGATAGTTTAAGGGATAAACGGGTAATTTCACTTGATATGGGAGCTTTAGTAGCAGGGGCAAAATATCGTGGTGAATTTGAAGAACGCTTAAAATCTGTACTTAAAGAGGTTAAGAAAGCCCAAGGAGAGATAATTCTATTTATCGATGAAATGCATACTTTGGTTGGGGCAGGAGCTACTCAAGGTGCTATGGATGCAGCTAATCTGTTAAAACCTGCTTTAGCAAGAGGAGAGTTACGTTGTGTAGGTGCAACTACTTTAGATGAATATAAGCAACATATTGAAAAAGATGCTGCATTAGAACGTAGATTTCAACCTATTTTAATTGATGAACCAAGTATAGATGATACGATTTCTATCTTGCGGGGATTAAAAGAGAAATATGAGATACATCATGGAATTAAGATTCAAGACAATGCCTTAGTAGCTGCAGCTAAATTATCAGATAGGTATTTAACAGAGAGATTTCTGCCAGATAAAGCAATAGATTTAGTTGATGAAGCAGCTTCTAAATTAAGAATTGAGATCGATTCTATGCCTGCTGAAATTGATGAGTTGGATCGTAGGTTACGTAGGTTAGAGATAGAAAAAGAGGCTTTAAAAAAAGAAGATGACCATATGTCAAAAGAGCGTTTAGAGGATATTGAAGAGGAGATAGCAGAATTAAAAGAAGATATCAACCCATTAAAAGCTAAATGGAATAATGAAAAAGAGATTATTCAGCGAATTCAAGATATAAAAGAGGAGATAGAAGAGACCAAAATCAAAGCAGAGTCAGCAGAACGTGATGCTGATTATGAAACTGCAGCCAGGTTAAAATATGGAAAACTTCATCAACTGAAGGAAGAATTAAAAGCAGCTAACACTAAGGCAGAGTTACTGAAGAGAGAGAGAAATCTGTTGAAAGAAGAGGTTAGTGCAGGTGATATTGCAGAAGTGATTGCTTCTTGGACCGATATTCCAGTAACTAAAGTAATGGAAGGAGAGAAAGATAAGTTAATTCATTTAGAAAAAGAATTAAGCAAAAGAGTTGTAGGTCAAAAAGATGCTATTAAAGCGGTTAGCAATGCTATTCGCCGTTCACGAACTGGTTTGCAGGATGAAGATCGTCCATTAGGTTCATTCTTATTTATGGGGCCAACAGGTGTAGGTAAGACTGAGTTAGCTAAGACTTTAGCAGAATATCTATTTGATGATCAAAGAGCAATTGTAAGATTAGATATGTCTGAATATATGGAACGCCATGCTGTAGCTAAGCTGATTGGTTCTCCTCCAGGTTATGTTGGATTTGAAGATGGAGGGCAGTTAACAGAAAAGATTCGCAGAAAACCATATTCTGTTATTTTGTTAGATGAAATAGAAAAAGCCCACCCTGATGTCTTTAATATTTTATTACAGGTGTTAGATGATGGGATTTTAACTGATAGCAAAGGTAAAAAGGTTGATTTTAGAAATACAGTGATTATTATGACTTCAAATCTTGGTTCCCAATATATTCAAGATCTTGTAGACAGGACAGAGGTGGAGAAAAAAGTAAAAGATGTAGTTGAGTCACATTTTCGTCCAGAATTTATTAATCGGATAGATGAACAGATAATCTTCCATTCATTAGATCAAGAAGATATTAAGAAGATTATCAATATCCATCTTACTTATTTGGAAGATAAATTAGCTAAACAGAATTTAGAGATAGACTTAACTCAAGCTGCCAAAGATGAAATAGCTGAATTAGGTTATGATCCTGCTTATGGTGCAAGACCATTACAACGTGTGATTCAGAAATATATTAAAGATAAATTAGCTCTAAGATTATTAGAAGGTGATATTGCTGAAGGTGATAAAGTGACTGTAGATTATGATGGAGAAGATTTTATATTTAATTAAGGAAAAGTTGAGGTGATAAACCTCAACTTTTTTATTAGCATCTATAAAAATCTATGCAAGGAGAAGTAATCTTTAGTATAATATGACTAGATAAGATAGTTATTTATAAGTGCAATTTAAAAGGGGGATAATAGATGAAGAAGGTCTTGGTAATTTTACTGGGATTATTAATTCTATTTACTTTAAGTAGCAGAGCTTATAATAATACTCGACAGGGATATATTATAGGGAAGGCAGTTAAGCTAAGGGAAGGTAGTAATACAGATTCTAAGGTTAAACTGCTTTTAGATATTGGTACTAAAGTAGAAATATTAGAAAGATCAAGGTCTAAAGAAAATAATAAAAATTATACGGATTATTACTATAAAGTCAACTTTAATGATCAAAAAGGATGGGTTTTTGGAGAGTTTATTGCTGAAGATAATTCTTTAGAAGAGGAGTTAAATTTAAGATTAGATCATTATTTTAATTCAAGCAATTTAGCTTCAAAAGAAGCAATAAACACTCTATTAGCTTATGCTGAAATAAGCTCTAATCCAAAATTAATAGATAAGGGTTTAAGATATATTATCAAGCTTAAAAAACAGGAGATCGATAAGTATAGGAGTGATTTTAAAAATATCGAAGAAGGGATATTTGCTGAATTTCAAACTGGATTTGAGCAAGAAGAATATACTTCTATCGGAGATGTGCTTAATACCCCCCAAGATAATAAATTAAAAGAAAACTTAGAGTTGATTAGGAATGAGGGCTATAGGATATCTATTCCTGAAGGAAGCCTTCTTCTTGAGGTTAATCCAGATTATTTATTAGCTAAATTTGAAGCTTTTATTTCAAAGGGATATGCTAAGTTTTTAAAGCTCCAATCTCGAGAAGTTAACGAACATGCTGGAGAAGATGCAGCAATATTAATATCATGGGATGAATTAGCTGCAAGATTATTATCTTGGGAGAAGTTGATAGATGAATATCCTAATCTTAAAGAGGTAGATTTAGCTAAAAGAGAGTATAAATCTTATTTGAGCTTGTACTTATTTGGAACAGATAATACACCAGCATTTGCTTATTGGGATGATTACATCTTAAGAGAAGAAGCAAGATTGAGTTATGAGAATTATTTAAAGAGATATCAAGATACAGCTACATATCAAATTATAAAGGATTATTATGAAGAGGCTAAAAATAATGGCTTTAAGTGGGATGATGGCTTAAATAAATACAGGGATAGAATTTGGGGTAATTAATCTAATTTAGTATTCAAAAGGGACAATTTAGCTAAATTGCTCCTTTTGCTTTGTGCAAACTTATATTTAAATTTATTACTTTGATAGTAAGGAAAATAGTTCTAAAACTTAGATATTATTGAACTATTAAGCAGTTAAAGATGATTTTATCTGTCTAAATATCATAAGAATAGAATTACTTTGTTATTTTTATTGAACTTTTTGCTATAATATAATATAGTAATTAAGGGAAGAAGTAAGTTGTTTAATAAGATATGCAGAAATATACATAAGAAAATATCTTATTGTTAAAATAATGCATAACTGAAGTAAGTTTGACTACATATTTATAGCTTATCTTCTGTTAATATAATTTGATTTTTATATTACTAAAGTGATAAGAGGAAGGTCGACTTAGATTAAATGACTTAGCATTGCGAAATAATCTTTTAATTAGCAGTTTATATATTCTAATTAATTTTAATGCTTTAATTAGTTAGATTTTTGCTAGATACTTAATCTTAAGTTTGAAAAACTAACGCCAAAAAGTGATAATTTATATTTGTGATAAGTTATAGTTGTCTAAGCTTATGGTGAAATCTGAATCTATCTTTATGGATATTAAGATACTTCAGTAACTAGTGACAAGTGATGAGTAAGCAGTAAAGAGGTTAACTTATCACCTGTTACTAGTCACTTGTTACTGTCACTTTAGATTTGGATGAGTATATTTAGGAGGTTTAAAAACAAGTAGTAGCTAAAAGGGATAATTAAATATCTTAATATTATTGCTAATAACTTGAGCAGTTGTTATTTTGGTAATGAAGGGGCTGTATGAAATGAATGAAGGAGGAAATTATGTGATTGTATTAGGTGGAATGATAGGAGTTGGCAAGACAACTTATGCTGAAATGATAGCAGAACATTTAGATAGTAAAGTTTTTTATGAAAGTGTTGATGATAATCCTTTATTAGATAAATTCTATTCAAATAAAAAGAGGTGGGCCTTTGCCTTACAAATACATTTTCTGAATAAAAGGTTCAAATCGATTAAAGAGGCCTTAGAAGATAGAAATAATGTTTTAGATCGTAGTATTTATGAAGATGCTTTATTTGCAAGAATTAATTATGAAGATGGAAATATGGCAGAGGCTGAATTTGATTGTTATCTTGAGTTGCTAGATAATATGATGGAAGAATTAGAGGGTATGCCTAAGAAGGCACCTGATTTATTCATTTATTTACAGGCATCCTTTGAAACCATAGAAGATAGAATTGAAAAAAGAGGAAGGGATTTTGAACAGTTTGATCATAATCCTGAATTAGAAAGATATATGAAAAATCTTCATTCTAGATATGATGACTGGGTATTTAATCACTATGATGCCTCAGAGGTATTAGTTATAGATGCTGATAGATATGATGTCACAAAAGAAGAGGACAAGCAAGTAGTACTATCTATTATCGATAAAAGATTAGCAGAGTTCTCTTAAATTTAGATTATAGTAAAATTGTATAATTTCACTTAAGAGTTAGAGGTTTAAACCTCTAACTCTTTTTTTATAAGTTTTAATAAATTAGGTTGTGATTTGCTTACAATTTTAGATAGCTTCTGATCTAAATTCAAATTTTTAGGTTCTATCCCATAGACTATAAAATTAACAGGCAGTCCTGTGATTTCTCTGGCTAATTTAATTACATTTAATAATGAATACTCATGAAAATCTCTTATAATATTTTGGCTAGATTTAAAATCTTCTTCAGCTAGCCTATAGATGCTGCCAGGTTTTTCACCTCCTTTAACCGCATCAATTACAATTACCTTCGCTGCTTTACTTATTTCCTCTAAATAATAAAGAGGTGAGGTTCCTACTTCCAAGGCTAAGATTCTCTCCCCAAAATTTTCTTGTTGTAGTTTCTTAATTACATGGATTCCAACTCCATCATCAGACATGATTAAATTTCCTAATCCAATTATTAAAATATCATATTTTATTTTATTCATATTTAATATTTATGATAATAAAAACATATTATTATCTTAAGGAATATCTAAAAGGGTGATAATATGGATAGAGATCAGTTTGTAAAAGGCTGCTATATCTTAAGAAATAGTAAAGATTATAAATTGAGTCAACATATCTTAACTGGTGTTAGGGGATATAAAGATAAGAATAGTGGTAAATTGCCAGTTCTATGGTTAGAAACAAGTGACAGTGGTGACAACAATATTTCGTTTATGAATACAAGCTATCCTTATTTAGGGCAGGTTTTTGAAGAGATGATTGATCTTTTATATAGTAATACCTTTATGGCAGCTCAAGGTAAATATGCTTTAGATATTTTACGAAAAGTTACTAGATATAAGAAGGGAGAGTTTATATTAGTAGTAGAAGGTGCGATTCCTACTAATGCTAATGGCTTATATAATATAGTTATTGAAACTGAAGGAGAAAAGATTACTGCTTTAGAAGCGGTAAAGTGGTTAGGAGGATTAGCTAAATATGTTGTAACAATTGGAACCTGTGCTAGTTTTGGTGGTCCATCAGCTGCTAAACCTAATATTACTGGTGGAGTTGGGGTAAGTGAGGTTTTAGATAGAGAGATAATTAAGGTAAGTGGTTGCCCAGTAAATCCAGAATGGTTTGTGGGTACTTTAGCCTATTTATTGATGTATGGTAAGCCAGAGCTTGATGAATTAGGGAGATCAACTTTATTTTATGGATATACTATTCACCGCCATTGTCAGCGACGTTCTTATTTTGATCGAGGTAATTTTGCAGAAAAGCTAGGGGATATTGAGTGTATGTTTAGCCAAGGCTGTGTAGGTCCCAAAACCTTAGCCGATTGTCCATATCGCCAATGGCTTAACGAAAATTGGCCAGTGGAAGCTAATACTCCATGTATTGGTTGTACTAATCCAGACTTTCCAGATGGATCAACCCCCTTCTTTACTCCTTTATCTGAGAAGAGGAATAGAGAAAAAGAGGATAAGAGGGAGGAAAGAAGAGATGAGTAAGAAGGTAACTTTTAGTCCTGTTACTCGCTTGAGTGGAATTTTATCAGTTAAATTAACTATAGATAATAATATAGTAGTAGATGCTGATGCTAGTAGTACGATGTTTAGAGGTTTTGAATGGATTATGAGAGATAGACATGTTACTGATGCTGTGTACATGACACAAAGAGTTTGTGGAATTTGTTCTTTGGCTCATGGTGCTATTGGAAGCTATCTACTAGATGAATTATATGATAATCAGATTTCAGAGGATGCTCAATACTTAAGGAACATTATGTATGGGGCAGATTTTTTACAGAATCATATCAGGCAAATTTATTTTTTCAGTCTTCCTGATTATGTAAAGATGCCTAATCGACCTCCTTTCCATGGTCAAAATTTATTAGATGCTCGTTTAAAACCTAGAGATAATCAGTGTTTAGTAGATAATTATTTTAAAGCAATCAAAATTGCTCAGCAGAGTCATCAGATTTTAGCATTATTTGGTGGAAAAGCCCCTCATCAGCATAGTTTTGTTCATGGAGGGGTAGCTGTAGCTCCAACAGTAGATAAGATTAATACAGCTTTATCCTTAGTTGAGCAGATTCATCAATTTGTTAGTAAAACTATGCTGCCCGATATTAAATTAATCTCTAGAGTTTATAGCGATTATTTTGAAATTGGAGTGACTCCACGCCGTTTATTATCTTTTGGGTTGTGGAGATTTGGTGCTAACAATGATAAGTATTTATGGAAGGGAGGAGTACTTAGGGGTAATCGTTTAGCTGAAGTAGATCTTGATTTAATTAATGAAGGTATTATTAACTCTTGGTTTGAGGGAGACGCTGATAATATTTATGATGGGGAGCTAGAGCCAGAGCCCTTAAAGGAGAGTGCTTATAGTTGGGTTAAGACAGTTAAGTATAAGGGAGAACAGTTTGAGACTGGGCCTTTAGCAAGATTAATTATTAATGGGCTATATAAGGGTGGAACTTCAACAATGGATAGAATTATGTCTAGAACTCTAGAAACTTTATTAATCACTGAATTAATGATAAAGTGGCTAGCTAAATTAAAGCCTAGTCAAGAGGCTCCTATCAAGCAGAATAAAGAACCAATAAAAGATCAAGTTATAGCTACTAATGATGCTATGCGAGGTGCTTTATTACATAGTGCTAAGATTAATGATGAAGAGGTAATTAAATATAATATTATCACTCCAACAGTTTGGAACTTCTCCCCTAAAGACCAGCATGGAAATTTAGGGCCTGTTGAAAATGCTATGGTAGGAACTAAGATACGTTATCCAGGAGAGCTGTATACTGTTTTAGGGAGAATTATCCGTTCCTTTGACCCTTGTATGTCTTGTGCTACTCATGTACTTGATCTTAAGGGGAATGTTAAAGGCAAGGTGGTATTTTGATATTTATAGGTATGAAATAAGGTAATAGATAGAGATTACGACAGTTTCGGGATTAGGCGTTAGGAGGTAGGAGTTAGGAAGACCTTACTAACCCCTATAACCTATGACCTAGCACCTAAAAATGTCTCTTTATATCTATTAACTTTTATTTTTACTTTAAATAATTACGTATAAATAGGTGGAGATTTTAAATGCATGAGATGTCTTTGATGACCCAATTATTTTCTATTATTCAAGAGTACATCATGAAGTATGGTTTAGACAAAGTAACAAAAATAGTATTAAAGGTAGGTGAGATGAGTTGTGTAGAAGATGAATCATTGAATTTTGCTTTTCAATTTTTTGTTAAGGATACAAAAGTGGAAGGAGCTGAACTAATAATAGATAGAGTAGAAGCTATTAATAAGTGTCAGTTTTGTGGAATAGAATATAAAGCTGATTTTACTAATAAGATATGTCCAGAATGTAAGCGGTTTAATTATAATTTAATTAGTGGTGATGAAATATTATTAGAGAAGTTAGAGGGGGAGTAAAATGAAGCAACTTGACGTTAAGAAGAGTATTACTGTGATGAAGGATTTATTTGATACTAATAACAAAATTGCTGCTGTTAATCGGGAGTTATTTAAGAAGAAAGGGATCTTTACAATTAATTTAGTGGGTTCTCCAGGAGCAGGGAAGACTTCATTATTAGAAAAGATTATTAGGAATATGAAGGATCAATTAAATATTGTAGTAATAGAAGGTGATTTATATACTACTAAAGATGGTGAGCGAATTGAACAAGAGGGAATAGAGGTTATTCAACTTAATACTAAAGGTGCTTGTCACTTGGAAGCTAATATGATAGCAGAGGCAATATCTGATTTGAATTTAGCAGAGATAGATTTATTGATCATTGAGAATGTAGGCAATTTAGTATGTACAGCATCTTTTGATTTAGGAGAAGATATTAAAATAACACTATTAAGTATAACTGAAGGTAGTGATAAGCCCCTTAAGTATCCGCTAATCTTTCAAAATTCAGAGGCAGTTGTAGTTAATAAGCTAGATTTATTAAATTACACTGACTTTTCAATGGATGAGTTGTATGAAGATCTTAGATCTTTAAAAGAAGATATTAAAGTTTTTGAAGTTTCTTGTATTAAAGAAAGAGGTACTTTAGGCTTTGAAAATTATTTAAAGGATGAAATTAACAATAAGCTATTATCTAGTGGGTGCTAAATAATATGGTCAAAATTTGTAAGAGAATTGAGGTTAGAGGAATAGTGCAGGGAGTTGGCTTTAGACCTTTTATTTATAACTTAGCAGCTAAATATAATTTAGCAGGCTGGATTAATAATACTTCAAATGGAGTGGTTATTGATATCGAAGGTGAGAGGGAAAAAATCAATTCTTTTTTATCTCTTATTCACTCAAATACACCTTCTTTAGCCAAAATAGATAGTGTAGAGGTTAAAGAGTTGCATTTAAAAGGTTATGGTAGTTTTAGTATTAGGAAAAGTTCAACTAATAGAAAAGATATAACCTTAATCTCCCCAGATATAGCAATCTGTTCAGATTGTAATGAAGAGATAAATAATTGTAATAATCGCCGTTATCAATACCCATTTACTAATTGCACTAATTGTGGTCCACGTTATTCTATAATTGAAGCTTTGCCCTATGATCGAGCAGTAACTACTATGAAAGATTTCAAGATCTGTGATAGCTGTAGAGAAGAGTATGAAGACCTTAGTAATAGGAGGTTCCATGCTCAAACCAATGCTTGCCCTAATTGTGGTCCTCAAGTTTATTTAGCAGATGATTCAGGGAGTAAATTAGTATTAGATCCACTAAAACAAACTATCAACTTACTTCAAAAAGGAAAGATAATTGCTATTAAGGGTTTAGGAGGTTTTCATTTAGCTTGTGATGGAAAGAATGAAGTTGCTATTAATAAGTTAAGGCTTAGAAAGAGAAGAGCAGATAAGCCTTTTGCTCTGATGATGAAAAATCTAGAAGTGGCTAAGAGATATTGCTATCTTAATGCTCAGGAAGAAGAGATCTTAACAGGAATTAAAAGACCAATTTTATTATTAAAGCGAAAGAATAATTCTTTGCCAGCTAATATTTCTGTTGATAATAATTATTTGGGGGTGATGTTACCCTATACTCCTTTACATGAATTATTATTTGAGGAGGGCTTAGAAATTCTAGTAATGACCAGTGCTAATTTGAGTGGATTACCATTGGAATATAGAAATCAAGGAGCTTTAGATAATTTAAAAGAGCTTGCTGATTACTTTTTATTACATGACCGTGAGATAAAGACTCCAGTTGATGATTCAGTTTCAAGAATTATTTTAGGTCAAGAAACTTTAATTAGGAGAGGAAGAGGTTATACACCTTTAGTTATTAAATTTAATGGTTTAAAAGAGACTTTAGCTTGTGGATCTGAGCTTAAAAATACCTTTGCTATTGCTAAGTCAGATTATATTTTTCTAAGTCAACATATAGGTAATATAGATAATTTAGAGAGCTATCAAAACTATAAACAGGTGATTAGACACCTTAAAGATCTCTATCAAATTAATCCTCAAATTATCGCTCATGACCTACATCCAGAATACTTAACTACAAGATTTGCCCAAAATCAGAAGGAGGAGAAGGTTCCAGTTCAGCATCATCATGCTCATATAGTTAGTTGTATGGTAGAGAATGAGGTTAGTGAACAGGTAATTGGTTTGGCTTTTGATGGAACAGGGGTGGGGACAGATGGTAGGTTATGGGGAGGGGAATTTTTACTTTGCGATTATACTAAATTTAAAAGGGTAGGGCAGTTGAATTATATTAAGCTGCCTGGGGGAGAAAAAGCTATTAAAGAACCCTGGAGGATAGCTATTAGTCATCTCTATCAAGCTTATGGAGCTGATTTAGAATTATTTAATGAATTAATTGATATTAAAATAGAGAGGATTGAGAAGGTAATTAGATTAATCAAAGCAGATATTAATTCTCCTGAAACTTCTAGTATGGGACGTTTATTTGATACAGTAGCAAGTTTAATTGCTTTAGGAGAAGTGATTAGCTATGAAGCACAAGGAGCTATTAAGTTAGAAAGTCTTGCTACTGCTACAGAAGCAAGGAAATATGCTTATCAGATTGAAAATAATAATGGTTATTATCTAATCAATACAATCCCTTTAATTAAAGCTATAGTTGATGATATTAAATTAGGGCTAAATAAAGAAGTGATTGCCAGAAAGTTTCACAATACTATAATTAGCTTTTCAGTTGCTCTCTGCGAGTTGATTAGAGATGAATATAAGACAAAACTAGTTGCTTTAAGTGGTGGAGTCTTTCAAAATCAAATTTTATTAAAAGGTATTTATCAGCAATTAGTGGCAAAAGAATTTGAGGTATATTTTCACAGCAAACTACCTTCTAATGATGGAGGATTAGCAGTAGGACAGTTAGTAATTGCTAATTATCAAAAAGGAGCTAAAAATGATGTGCATAGCAATACCAGGAAGAGTGATTGAGCTTGATGAGATGATGGCTATTGTAGATTTTGGTGGAGTTAGTCAAAGGGTGAATATTGATTTAATAGATTATGTCAAGCTAGGAGATTATCTCTTAATTCACTGTGGTTGTGCTATTGAGAAATTAAATCAAAAAGCTGCCCAAGAGACCAAAAGATTACTAGAACAAGGAAGAGTCAATAATGTAGATGGTGAAAAAAATAATGGCTTATTATAATAAATTTAGGGATATAGATTTACTTAAAGAAATGCTTAATCAAATTAGAAATTTTGACAAAGAGGTAAAGATTATGGAAGTTTGTGGAACTCATACTAGGGCTATCTTTGTTGGTGGTATTCCTAAATTATTATCTGATCATATAACTTTAATCTCTGGTCCAGGCTGTCCTATCTGTGTTACTACTCAAATTTATATTGACAAAGCTATTGAACTTGCTAAGAAGAGTAATGTGATAATTACAAGCTTTGCTGATTTTATAAAAGTACCAGGAAATAATAGTTCTTTACAGCAGATAAAGGCTTTGGGAGGGGATGTACGGGTAGTTCATTCTCCTATATCAGCTCTAAAAATTGCTCAGAAAAATTATGATAAAGAAGTTGTCTTCTTAGCTATTGGTTTTGAAACTACAGCTCCTATAATAGCTTTAAGTCTTAAGGAAGCAGATAGATTAAAGCTAGATAATTATTCTATCTTATTATCATTAAAGACTATGCCAGCTATAATTGAAAAATTAATATTAGATTTAGAATCAGAGATAGATGGCTTTATCTGTCCTGGCCATGTTAGTACAATCATTGGTAGTCAAGCTTTTAATTTTATAGCAGATAATTATAACTTAGCTGCAGTAATAGCTGGTTTTGAAAGGGTTGATATTATTATGGCTTTAGCTAGAATATTAAAGATGGTTAAAGAAGGGATTACTACAGTAGATAATTTGTATAGTAGAGTGGTTAAAGCTAAAGGTAATTTAAAGGCAATAGCCATAATGAATGAATTTTTTGAAGTTAAAGATAGTACTTGGCGAGGCTTAGGACTAGTAAGAAATAGTGGTTTAGGATTAAAGGAGAAGTATCAAAACTTTAATGCAGAGAATAAATTTGAATTTAAGGTAGTACCTCAAGAGAAAAAAATTTTTTGTAGTTGTGGTGATGTTTTAACAGGAAAGAAGAGGCCATCAGATTGCCAATTGTTTGCTAGAGATTGTAATCCTTTAAATCCTCAAGGTCCATGTATGGTATCAGAAGAAGGAAGTTGTAATATTTACTATGAATATAGAAGGTGAAATTAATGAAGATAATTACTATGGCCCATGGTAGTGGAGGAAAGTTGACTGAAGAGTTGATAGAAGGGATTTTTTATAAATCCTTTAAGAATGATCTTCTTTTACAAGCTAATGATTCGACCTTGTTATCTTTTATTAAGGGAAGATTAGTTGCTACTACAGATAACTTTGTAGTTAAGCCTATATTTTTTAGAGGTGGAGATATAGGAAAGTTATCAATCTGCGGAACTGTTAATGATTTGCTAATGAGTGGATCTAGACCTCTATATATAACTGTAGGGTTTATTATTGAAGAAGGATTTGAGATTAATAAGTTAGAGAAAATAGTAGAATCTATGGCTGTAACTGCATTAAAGGCTAAGGTAAAGATAGTTAGTGGGGATACAAAGGTTGTTGAAAGAGGGAGCTGTGATGGAGTATATATTAATACTACGGGCATAGGTGTCTTAGAAAGAAATATTAAATTAGGAGGAGCTAGAGCAGAAGTAGGAGATAAGATAATAATTAATGGAAGTATAGGAGATCATGGAGCTAGTATTTTTACTCAAAGGGGAGAATTAGAGATGAATAGTAGTTTACAAAGTGATTGTACTTTATTAAATGATTTGATAGTTGAGATTTTGGATAATTCTAATAAGGTGAAAGTATTACGTGATCCTACAAGGGGAGGATTAGCTACTACTTTAAATGAAATTGCTGGACAGAGTAAAGTGAGTATTAAATTAAAGGAAGAGAAGCTTTTGATTAGAGATGAAGTCAGAAGTCTTTGCCAAATTGCTGGTTTTGATCCCTTATATTTAGCTAATGAAGGTAAAGTAGTGGTAGTAGTTGATAATAGTGAAAGTAATAGGGTTTTAGAAGTTATGAGAAAGAATGATTTAGGAAGAGAAGCGAGAGTGATTGGAGAAGTAGTAGAGGATGATAATAATAGAGTCTATTTAGAAACTAGCATTAATGGAACTAGAATAGTTAATGCCTTAGTTGGAGAATTATTACCTAGAATATGTTGAGTAAGGAACTATTATCTTCTGATAAGAGTTCCTTATTTTTTTATGATTTTTGCTGTTGAAGTAACTATCTTAAATATCTATGATTTAATTACTAGTACCATTAAGAGTATAGCTAGTAAAATTATTTTTAAGATATCTTTAATAGACCTTCTCAAAGTGCTTTAATTGCTTCATTACTCTTTTTAATATTATTATGTTGATAAGTCATTATTCCAATCATAGTTCCCAGAAATGCAGCTATAATTACATCACTAAGCCAATGTTTAAAAAGATAGATACGAGCAAAGGCTACTAAAATTGATAAATTAATAAAGAAGAGTTTTAATATTTTATTTTTAGAGTGGATTGCTAAAGGGATAAAAGCAGCAAATGCTACAATTGTATGTCCAGAAGGCATACTCCAATAATCTGATCTAAATATATGAGTATTGCCATAAGTAAATAGTTTATAGGGATTTAAATTAACATAAGGTCTTGCTCTGTTAAAGAAGATCTTTAGAAATAAATTAAATAATCCTGCATAAACTGATGAACTTAGAGAGATTAATAATATTCTCTTATATTTATCTTTTTTAATTATTAAAGAAATAATCACTAAAGTAGTAAATAAAGAGAAGATAAAGGATCCATCGCCCAAATTATTTATCATAGCGATGATATGGTTTAGAAAAGTTAGGTTATCTCGGTCAGAAAAGTACTCCGAGATTGGTAAATCCAAGACTAAGATTGAGAATATTGTTAAAGATAGGGTTAAAAGAAATAGCTTTAGATTACTTTTAATTGTAGTATATAGATTTGTAAAGGAATTATTCCAATATCCCTCTTTGACTAAATAGAAAACTATAGAAATAAAAATAATATACATATATATAGATGGTGTTAACATAATTTCACTCCTTTAAATTTTTTATCTTATCTAGTTTAATTTTATAGTAGTAATATTAAAGGTAAATGAAATTAAAATTAGTATTTTTTAATTTTAAACAAATATATTTTTACATAATATCCATAATTTATATTAATTTTTTTTAATCTTCTTTTAATTTTAGCTTAATCTTTTTAATGTAGGATATATATATAAGGTTATTTATATAGTATTGTGAGTGATAATGCTATAATATACAATTTTAAATTATTAAGATCTATGATGAAGCTAATTATCAAAATTAAAAATAAATTATAATATGAATTTAATTTTGAGTTTTAGGGATAAATTTGATTAAATTAATAATATCAGGATATAGTTGGAGAAAGGAGTAGTGAGATAAATGCGGATTTTAATAGTAGAAGATGAATATCATTTGGCAGAAGTCCTACAAAAAGGTCTAAAAGAAGATGGCTATGCTGTTGATGCTGTTAATAATGGTCAAGAAGCAATAGATTTAGCTGTTGTAATACAGTATGATTTAATTATTTTAGATTTAATGCTTCCTATTAAAAGTGGAATAGAAGTATTAAGAGAATTGAGAGAAGAAGGTAATAAAGTTCCTGTTCTAATTTTAACTGCTAAAGATTCAGTAGAAGATAAGGTGGCAGGTTTAGATTTGGGGGCAGATGATTATTTGACCAAACCCTTTGCCTTTGATGAATTAAGAGCTAGAATTAGAGCTTTATTTAGAAGAAAGTTGGGAGAAAGTAATAATGTTTTAAAAGTAGATGATCTGGTATTAGATACTATAACCCATAAAGTAAGTAGGGGAGGAAAAGATATTGACTTAACTGTTAAGGAATATTCTGTTTTAGAATATTTAATCAGAAATCGTGGACAAGTTCTAAGTAGAACTCAAATAGAAGAGCATGTTTGGGACTACAGATATGGTAGTAATTCTAATATTGTGGATGTGTATATTCGTTATTTACGAAAAAAGATTGATAAAGGCTTTGATAAAAAATTAATAGAGACTGTTAGAGGACGAGGCTATAGATTGAGAGTGGTAGAGTAATGAAGAATAGATTAAAGAGTTTCTTTTCAAGAATTAAGGTTAGACTTACTTTATGGTATATTATTATCTTGTCATTGGTTTTGATAGTATTTAGTACATTGCTATATTGGAGTATGGAAGATTATATTATTAATAGAGTGAAAAATCAACTAGAAATTCAAGCTAAAAAGGTTTTAAAAGAGGCCAGTAAAGAAGAGTCGAAGGATAATAATCCATATTTAGTTCAGTTGGAGGTTGAATTAGAAGAGATCGTTTTTAAAGGTACTATTAGTGCTTTTTATAATCAATCTGGAGAATTAATTATGGGGGATAGTGATGAAGTAATACCGAAAGTAATCAGCCCTGCTGAATCTAAATTCTTAATTGAATTAGAGAAGAAAGGGAATGATGATGATTTTGTAGTAGTAACTGTAGCGGCTAAAAATAAGCAGGGAACTATAGGGTATTTAAGATTAGCACGTTCTTTAGCTGATGAAGCAGCTACATTAAATAAGCTAATAACTATACTGATCTTAGGAATACCATTAACTTTATTATTGGCTATTAGTGGTGGCTATTTCTTAGCTTATAAAGCATTAAAACCTATTGATCAAATTAGTAGGACTGCGCAAGCTATAAGTCATAGTAACCTTTCAAAAAGAATAGTTGCCAAAAATAATGATGATGAAACTGGCCGTTTAATAGCTACTTTAAATGATTTATTAGATCGTTTGGAAGAAGCTTTTAGTAGAGAAAAGAGATTTACTAGTGATGCATCCCATGAGCTTAGAACTCCTATTGCTATAATTAGGGCTCATGCTGAGGAGAATTTGAAAGAGGGACGATCAGTTGAAGAGTGTCAGCATGCATTAAAGATAATTCAAAAGCAAACTGACTATATGAGCCATTTAGTAGGACAATTATTATTATTGGCTCGTAGTGATACTAAGCAGTTATCTATAGAAAAAGAAAATTTAAATTTGACAGAACTGATTGAAATAGTAGTTGAAGAGATGCAAGAGTTAGCACTAAGAAAGAATATAGATATAGCAATGGATATTGAAGACAACCTTGCAATTTATGGTGATCAAAGTATGTTAACTCAGTTATTAATAAATTTCTTAGACAATGCTATTAAGTATACACCTAGTGGGGGTAATATCTATATTAGGGCTAAAGCCCAAAATAATCAGATTGAGATTGAGATTAAAGATACTGGTATTGGTATTTCAAAAGAGGATCAAGCTTATATCTTTGATAGATTTTATCGAGTAGATAAATCTCGTTCTAGGGCTAGTGGTGGTAGTGGATTAGGTTTATCAATCTGTCAGTGGATTATTAAATTGCATAAGGGTAATATTGAAATTGAAAGTGAAGTTAATCAAGGAAGTACCTTTACTATCTTCCTTCCACAAAGTAGATAAATTAGTTGTTTTATAAGTAGGTTTAATAGAGAAATTAATAGAAAAGAAAGATAAAACGACACTTTCGGAGTTAGGCGTTAGGAAATAGGAGGTAGGAAGACCTTACTATCCCCTATGACCTATCACCTAAAAGTATCGCACTATACTCATCAACAGCTATTAACTATGATTTTAAATTTAATAATATACAAAGGAGTGTAAAAAGATGATACATCTTATAACAGGAGTAGCTGGATTTATTGCTTCTAATTTGGCTGATGAATTATTAGCAAGAGGGGAGCAAGTAATCGGGGTAGATTGTTTTACTGATTACTATTCTCGTGAGCTGAAAGAAAAGAATTTAGCGTCTATTATTAAAGATAAGAATTTCAATTTTATTGAAGAAGATCTATTAGATATGGATCTAGTAGAACTATTAGAAGGAGTAGACTATGTTTATCATCAAGCAGCTCAGGCAGGGGTTCGAGCTAGTTGGGGAAGTAATTTTGATATTTATACCGATAATAATATTCGTTTAACTCAACAATTATTAGAAGCTGCTAAAGAATCAAAAATTAAAAAGTTTGTTTATGCCTCTTCATCATCAGTTTATGGTGATACTGATCAACTACCAATGAGAGAAAATAATTATTTACAGCCAGTATCACCATATGGTGTATCAAAGTTAGCAGCAGAGAACTTATGTTATTTATATTGGAAGAATTTTGGTGTTCCAACAATATCATTGAGATATTTTACGGTTTTTGGGGAGAGACAAAGACCAGATATGGCTTTTCATATTTTTATAAAGGCTATTTTACAGGATAAAAAGTTAACTATTTTTGGTGATGGAGAGCAATCACGAAATTTCACTTATGTTGGTGATATAGTGGAAGCAAATATACTTGCAGCTTTAAGTGATATAAGAGGTGAAGTCTTTAATGTAGGTGGTGCTGGAGAAAGAATTACACTAAATGAAACGATTGATATTATGGAAGATATAATTGGGAAGAAAGCTAAACGTGAATATAAAGCAGTTGCTAAAGGTGATGTTAGACATACTGAAGCAGATGAAAGTAAGATTAGAAAGAAGCTTGATTATCAGCCTAAGATAGATTTAAAAGAAGGGCTAAAAAGGGAAATTCAATGGCTTAAAGTAATATATAAATAGATTCTAAAAAAGAAGGAGAGATATATAATGAAGGATTATCAAGTAGAATTGTCAGTAGTTGCACCAGTTTATAATGAATATGGTAATTTAATACCATTAACTAAGAAGATTATAGAAGCAATAAGTAATGAGGTTGAATCCTTTGAAATTATATATATTGATGATGGAAGTGTTGATGGGAGTAGTGACTTACTTGATCAGTTGGCTGTAGAGTATGAAGTGGTTAAAGTTTATCATTTTACGGAAAACAATGGACAGACTGCTGCTTTTGCAGCAGCCTTTGATAAAGCAGAAGGTAGATTAGTTGCTACATTAGATGCCGATTTACAGGTTGATCCAGCAGATATTTCTAAATTATTAACTAAAATTGAAGAGTATGATCTAGTCTGTGGAGTAAGGGTAGACCGTGAAGATACAATTATTAAGAAGATATCCTCAAAAATTGGCAATGGGGTTAGAAATTGGTTAACTGCTGAGGAGATAGTTGATACAGGATGCCCTTTGAAATTATTTAGAAATGAAGTGGTTAAGGATTATAACTTGTTTGAAGGGATGCATCGCTTCTTTCCTACTTTGGCTAAAATGAAAGGTTATAGTGTAGTAGAGGTGCCAGTTAATCATTATCCTAGACATGAGGGTAAATCTAAATATGGAATTAGTAATCGACTTTGGGCAGGTTTGAAGGATACCTTAGCTGTAAGGTGGATGCAGAGCAGACAGATAAATTATCAGATTAAAGGGGAAGATAACTAATGTTATGGATAGGGATTGGATTAATTGGACAAGCAATCTTCTCTTTACGGTTTATTATTCAGTGGATAGCTTCAGAGAAGGCCCAAAAGAGTGTTATTCCTAATGTATTTTGGTATTTGAGCATTGCTGGTAGTCTGACTTTATTAAGTTATGCTATTCATCAAAGAGATCCTGTATTTATTTTGGGGCAGGCGGCAGGTTCTTTTATCTATTTAAGAAATTTAATTTTAATTAATAAAGATAATGAAAGAGAGGGGGATGAAGATTAATATTAATAAAGAGAAGATTATATTGTCATTGCTAGTAATCATTATGTTTTGTGGGTTTATGTATATCCCCTCAGCAGTTTATCGTGATTTACATTATCGCGATGAATTGAGATATGTAGAGGTCGCTCGAGAGATGCTAGCTAATCAACAATGGTTAGTTCCTCAGCTAGGCGGAAAATTTTATTCTGATAAGCCACCTGCTTATTTTTGGGTTTTAAATTTATTTAAGATGATTTTTGGAACTTATTCAACATTAGCTATGGTATTACCGAGTATAATTAGTTCAATAATTGTTGTAATACTAACCTTTCTAACAGCTAAATTATTTATGAAATTTAAATATGCATTATTAACTTCATTAGTTTTAGCAAGTAGTTTTCTATTTTTTGGAATGTCGATTTTTGTCAGAATGGATATGATGATGAATCTCTTTATTACTGCATCTTTGTTAATATTCTTTGCGGGGTATTGTAGTAACAAAGAGTCTAAGAGTAAATATTATAACTTAATGTTTCTGTTAATGGGAATTGCTACAGTGATTAAAGGTCCAGCTGGATTTTTAGATCCTTTAGTAGTAGTATTTGTCTTCCTTTTATTAGAAAAGAATTTAGCGGAACTGAAGAGGATGAATTTAGCAAAAGGGTTCTTGATTTTTGCTACTGTAGTTTTATTATGGATCATACCAGCTATTCTTAGTGGTGGTAAAGATTATGCTTATGAATTACTAGTTGTACAAACCTTTGGTCGTTCACTGAAGTCTTTTGCTCATCAGAGACCATTTTATTACTACTTTACTACATTTCCTTTAACTTTTTTACCTTGGTCCTTATTCTTGATTAGTAGTTTTGTTTATGGGTTTAAGAATAGAAAAACTCTAGGAAGTGAATTTAAGTTTTTCTTTGCTTGGTTTTGGGCACCTTTCTTATTATTTTCTATGATTAGTGGTAAGTTAGATATTTATTTGTTACCTATCTATCCAGCAGCTAGTTTATTAGTAGTAATGTTATTTAAAGAGGTTTTAGAGGAGAAGCAGAATAAAAAATATTTTACTATTCCTACAGTTATGACTGCTATTTTATTTATAATTATTGTATTTCTAATTCCTAAAAATGTAGAAGGTATAGCATTAAGAAGTATATTAAAACCAGGACTTATTGTTATGACTTTATCTAGTATAGTTATCCTACTTTTAGTAATAAAGCAGAGGTATAAGTTTATACCCTATATGTTCTTGCTATTAATTTCTGCCTTTTGGTTGAATTTCTCATGGGGAGTAGCACCTTCTTTAAGTGCAACTTATACTAAAAGACCTATTGCTAATAAGGTCAAAGATTTTAAAGAATCAGGTGTGAATAATATTATTGCTTATGAATATGGTCAGCCTGAAACTTTAGGTGTTTATACAGGATTTATTATTCCAGAGATAAAAGGAAAAGAGAACTTATTTAATTATATTAAAAGCAAGAAAGAAGTTTTAATAATTATGAAAGCAAAGCATTGGAAGAAAATAGGGAATAAATTATCTAAAGCTTTCAAAGAGGTTTATTCATCTAATGATTATCTTTTATTATTAAAGCAAGAATAATGAAGGAAAGAGATAAAATTTGAAGAATTTTTATATAGATTAAAATAATAATTATAAATTTTTGATAATTTGGGGGGATGGATTTTGATTAAAAGGGCTAAGTATGATAAAAAGCTTTTGGTCTATACTTTATTATTGACTATTATTGTTTTTAGTTTATATCTTTTTAATATTTGGAATTATGATTTATGGTCTCCTGATGAACCACGGTATTCAGAAGTGGCTAGGGAGATGTTATCAGAGGGAAACTGGGTTATTCCACATTTAAATCAAGAGGTTTACTATGAGAAACCTCCATTATTTTTTGGAGTAATTGCAGCTTTTTCGGCACTAGCTGGTAAAATGACGGTTACAACAGTTAGATTGCCTGTGATTTTTCTGGCTAGTCTGTTGCTTGCTTTATTGAGCTATTATTATGGAAGAAAATTAGGTAGAAAGATTGGGGTTTTAACAGGAATTATATTGGCTACTACTGTCAACTATTTTTGGTTTGCTATGAGAGTTAATCTAGATATACCACTTATTTTTTGTACTACCATAGCTATGATATTATTATATGAGCAATTAGAAGATAAGGATAGTTGTTGGAAGTCTTGTTTAGCCTTCTTCTTAATGGGAATTGGCTCTTTAGTTAAAAGTCCAGTAGCTTTATTACCAGTAGTAGTTATCTTAATTTATGCTGCTTCAACTAAAGAATTGGCTAAGTTAAAGAATATTGCTTGGATTAGAGGCTTTCTTTTCTTTACAGCTGTAGTGGGAACTTGGATAGCTTTAGTATTTAAAGTGGCAGGATATAACTATTTTAAGGTAACAGTATTAGATCAGTTATTCGAGTATTCTACTGGGGCACAGGGACATCCCAATCCTTTTTATTATTACTTTGTTAATTTTCCAATTGAAGCTTTGCCATGGACATTATTCTTAATTCCTGCTGCTTATTATTTATGGAGTAAAAGAGATACTCTACCTAAAATTATAGCTTTTAATTCTATCTGGTTTATGAGTATTCTGATTATATTGAGTTTTGTAGGAAGCAAAAGGGGAATTTATTTATTACAAGTATATCCAGCCTTCGCACTTTTGATTAGTTGGTATTTTAGTGAGTTTTTCAAGAAGAATATACAGTCTTTAAAAGGATTAAAGATTCCTGTATTAATTTTTGGCCTTCTTATTTTAATAGTAGGGGTATTTTTGGCATTACAAGGGCCTAAGCTGTTAGAAAAAGAGTTGACTTCTTTGCTAATAAAAGAGTATGGATTTAATGTTCTTATTAAATCATTGGCACTATTTTTTATTATTTTCGGTTTTCTTTTTATTTCTCTATTATTTCAAAAAAGTAGTAAAAGAGTATTTATGATTACTGCAAGCTTTTCAGTAATATTGATTTTATTAATGAAGATTACGATTATGCCAAGGGTTAATCTAGTTAAGAGTGAGAGGTATTTAGCAGAAGATTTGGCTCGTTTGAGGACAAATAATGAGAGAGTAGCATTATGGGGTTCCCATAATAATGATAGTGGCTTTATCTTTTATAATGGAATTTATTACGATCATATCTTTGATAATAAAGATGAAGTTAAGAAGTTTTTAAAGCAAGAAGGTAGCGTGATTTTAATTGTTGCTAATCAAGATAAATTCTACAAATCTTTCGAAGTAAAAGGTAATATGTTGATCAAAAAATACAAAGTTGGAAGTAATGATATGTTGCTAATTAAGAGTAAAAATTAATATATTCAATTTATTCTAATGAACAAAAAGTCAAGGATTAATAATCCTTGACTTTTTGCCCTATAATAATTAATTTATATATTTATGTGGATTAATTGCTTTGCCATTAATCATCATTCTAAATTCTAGATGGGGACCTGTACTTCTGCCTGTATTTCCTGATTTAGCAATAATTTGTCCTTGATTTACCTTTTGTCCAGCTTTAATTAATAACTGAGAGTTATGTCCATATAAACTCACTACTCCATTACCATGGTCAATAGTAACAGTCTTTCCAAATCCTCTTATCCAGCCACTGCTTAATATTTTACCTGCTTTAATTGCTTTGATTGAGGTTCCAGTAGGAAGGGCAATATCTACTCCTTTATGAAATGATTTTTTCTTTAAAATAGGATGTATACGCCAACCATAATCAGAGCTAATTCTACCTTTAATAAAGACAGGCCAGATAAAATCTTTTTTTACCTTCGAGGTATTTTTAGAAGCATTTGATAAATCAAGTACTAATTTAGATACTTTAATTGTTTCACCTGCTTTAAGATTATAACTTTCTAAATTATTTAATTTTTTAATCGTTCTAATTGTAGTGTTGAATTTTTTAGAAATTTTCTCTAAGCTATCTCCTCTTTTTATCTTATAGGAAATAATATCATAAAAATCTGTACTGATATTTCCGCCTAAAGAATTTTTAGGAATAATTAACTCTTGTCCAACTAGTATATTATTAGATGTTAATTTGTTGGCTTCTTTAATAGTTTTTATAGGTGCCTTGTAGAAAATTGCCAGTTCTGATAAGGTATCTCCTTCTTCTACAGTATGTTCATCATAATTAAGTGCTTCCTTGATTATTATTCTAGTTTCTGATCCTACAACTCCATCTACAGGTAGTTCAGCTTTTTTTTGAAGATTAATTATTGCTTGTTTAGTACTTGGGCCGAAGATACCATCAATAATTAATCTTTCTCCTAACATTACCAGATTTTCTTGTAATTCCTGTACATCACTACCTTTCATTCCTACTTGTAATACTCTCTGCTGCCCTTGGGCTGGGTAAGGAATAATTAAAGAAACAAACATAAGTAATAAAATAAATAATGCCGATTTGTTAAAATTCATTTTTAACCTCCTGAAATCTTTGATATAGATTTATTATTTTATGTGTTTAGAATAATGTATACCTAAATTATATCAATTTAATAAAATTAACACAATAGTATTTCTATAGATAACTAGAAGCTATTGATGCTAGATTGTAAAAAAAGTATATGCTAGAAGTTAATATTTTAAGAAGTTTTGATTTTATTATTTTATTAACATCTGCTATTAATCGTTATGAATAATAGATCTTAAATTGCAATAATAAATTGAACATTTTCAAACTGTAATAATTTGGTTATTTAGTCATAAAGAATTTGTTTTAATTTATCTTCAAATATTTCATCAGGGGTTAGGTAATCTAAGATTTTTCTTGGTAAAGTATTGCACCAGTTTTGGACTCTAGCAATAGATTCAATAGAGAATTGGTTTAGACTATTACCTTTAGGGATAAAGCGTCTTATAAGACCATTATGACGCTCATTAGTTCCTCTTTCCCATGATGAATATGGATGTGCAAAGTATACTTTAGTATCACTAATTTGCTCTAAAAATGACATTTGAGCAAACTCAGAGCCATTATCACAAGTGAAGCTTTTAAATACTTTTGGAAAACAATCTCCTGCTTCATTAACGAGCTTTAAAATAGCATCTTGAACTGCTTGAGCAGTCTTGGCAGGGATTTTACGAATAATTTCTTTACGAGTCATACGTTCTGTCATAGTAAGTAAAACTGATTCATTTTTAGTCTTTTTGCCTATCATAGTGTCAATTTCCCAGTGACCAAACTCACTACGATTATTAATACTTTCAGGGCGTTGATCTATACTTGTACCAAGCTTCTTTTTATTATTTTTAGTGTGCTTTCTTTTTGAAGAACGCTTAAGCTTCAAAGGTAAATCAATGTTTTTAATTGTCAATAATCCAGCGTTGACGTAGTTATAAAGCGTTTTAGTAGATACCATCTCTGGCTTTGGAAATTTATTATGAAGTTTTGCTGCACCACATATAGCATCAAGAGAATGTCCTTTTTCGTAGAACTGTTCTATAACATAATCAATGAACTCTTCACATTGCAAAAGTTTAAATTTAGGACCACAATTCTTGCGATTAGATTCATAAACTCTTTGACCAGTGTCAGGGTAATAGACCATAATCTTTTTATTAGCTTTAATTTGAGAAACTGTACCACGTTTTAGTTCGTTTCTAATGGTATTAGAAGCTCTACCTAAACGTTTTGCAATAGCATTTGGATTCATTCCTTCGGAATGTAATAATGCAATTTGACCACGTTCATAAGCATTTAGGTGTTTATTTTTTCGGGATTTTGGTGTATCATTTAAGTAAGTCATAGTGTGCACCCTCCTGTAACTGGTTATTTTGTGGTGATTTAATTATATTACAGGTTGGTGCCCTATGGCTATTTTTATTTTGTTCAATTTGATTTTACAATGAAGCATGAATAATAGATCTAATGTTTGTGAAATATGAAAATTAATCTATAATTTAAAGGAATAGCTGAAGAAATGGGGAATTTATTAAATGAGAAGTAAAATATTCTTCTTAAAGATTATAAGGATTGATAGAGTTAGGTTTAAATATTCTTAATCAAGTTAAAATTTCTGTTTAAGTTATTTTCTGTCACATTTCTGTAAAGTTTATCTGTTATTATAGTTAATAAGCTAGAAAAGTTTTTTAGGGGAGGTTATTTTCCTCTTCTTTTATATAGATTTTTAAGTGTTACAACTTAATTAAAATTTTTACTTTAATAAAAGTTAAAAAATGAAAGGGGATATTTAATGAAAGTTAAAATCGGTTTAATATTTATGGCTTTATTATTAGTAATTAATGTATCAGTAGGAGCTAAAGGAGATGCAAAAAGTGATGTTGCAGCAATTGTTAATGGTGCAAAGATAAGTAAATCTGAATTAAGTCAATTTGCAAATACACAGCAATTATATAGACAGTTAGCTCAAATAAATCCTGACTTTGCTCAACTTTTATTCTCATCACAAGAGGGTAAAGATCTATTAAGTGAATATCAAAATCAGAAGCTTAATTCATTAGTTGATATGAAGTTATTAGAGATTGAGGCTAAAAATCAGGGGATAACTATTCCTGAAGCTGAAAAGAATGGAATGCTAAACCAACAAGTAGAAGCTATTAAGAAGCAAAATAAATTTACAGATGAAGAATTGTTAAAGGCATTAAAAAGTAGAGGGATAAATTCTCTAGAACAATTTAAAAAGATAATCTGGGCAGATAGTAAAGACCAGGTTTTAATTAAAAAGTTACAACAGCAGGTGGTTGACAGTGTTGCTGTTACTGAGAAAGAAATAACAGATTATTATGAAGAGAACAGATCTAAATTTAAACAACCTGCTCAAGTTAAAGCGAAACATATCTTAATTAAAACTGATGATAAGAGTGAAAAAGAAGCAAAGGCTAAAGCTCAAAAAATATTAAAGGAATTAAAACAAGGAGCTGATTTTGCTAAACTAGCTAAGAAGTATTCTGAAGGTCCTTCTGCAAAGAATGGTGGAGAGTTAGGCTATTTTGGTAAAGGAAGAATGGTAGCAGAATTTGAAGAAGCTGCTTTTAAGCTCGAAATAGGAGAAGTTAGTGGAGCAGTAAAGACACAATTTGGTTATCATATTATTAAGGTAGAGGACAAAAAAGAAAGTCAACTTCTATCTTTATCAGAGGCAAAAGAAGATATTAAAAATGGTCTTACTCAACAAAAACAACAGAATAAATGGAATAGTTTTGTGAAAGATTTAAAAGAAAAAGCTGAAATAGAGATTAACCCCTAAATTTATAAAAGACAGAATAGATAGCTATCTATTCTGTCTTTTATAAATTTAGGGGTTAATTAATAGGAGCAAAGGAAATGTTAATAAGGTAAATTTAAGTAGTAGTGTTGTCTTATTATGAGTATAAAGAGACACTTTTAGGTGCTAGGTGATAGGTCATAGGAGTTAGTAAGATCTTTCTATGTCCTAGCTCCTAACGCCTAACTCCGAAACTGTCGCTTTATCATTCTAAATTCTCACTTCTTTTATTAACAAAGTTCTTAGTTAATTTTATTATTTTCAAACTATTATCTAAGGTGGTGTTTAAATGAAGCTAGGGATTGACATTGGAGGAACACATACTGATGGGATATTAATTGATAAGCAGAAAATAATTAAGACAAGCAAGATTGTGACAAATCATAATAGGCTTAGTGAAACTATTTTAAGAAGCTGTCAAAATCTAATCTTAGATCTAGACAGTCAAAAGATTGATAGTATTGTTTTGAGTACAACCTTAGCAACTAATTTAATTAGCAAACAATCTTATCCTAAAACAGGATTAATTTTAATTCCTGGTCCAGGTCTTAGTCCTCAATATTATAACTATAGTCCTTATACACGAATTATTTCTGGTGCTATTGATCATAGAGGTCGAGAAGTAAAGGGGATTGATCAACAAAGGGTAAAGAATATAGTTAAAGATTTGATTAAAGAAGGAGTCAAACAAATTGGAGTTTGTGGTAAATTCTCTAATCGTAACCCTAAACAGGAGTTAGAAATTAAAGCTTTAATTGAGCAGAAGTATCCTCAAATAGAAATTACTTTAGGCCATCAATTGGCAGGTAGATTAAATTATCCTAGGAGAGTAGCTACTACTTATCTAAATAGTATTATTCAAAAAGATTATAAAAAGTTCATTAAAGAAATTCAAGCTGGTTTAGATGAAATGGGGCTTGAACAAGAAGTATATGTCTTAAAATCTGATGGAGGTACGATGCCTTTACTCCAGTCAGCTAAAGTTCCTGTTGAGACTATTAATTCAGGACCTGCAGCTAGCATTATGGGAATTTTAAGTTTGGGTAATTTAAAAGGAACTACTATTGGGCTTGATATTGGAGGAACTACAACTGATATATCATTTTTTGTTGAAGGTGATCCATTATTTAGGCCAGATGGGATAGAAATTAATGAATATAATACTTTAATTAGAGGTTTATTTAATCATTCAATTGCTTATGGGGGAGATAGTTCTGTAAAGATAGGAGATAATAATATCAATATTGGGCCAGAACGCAAAGGGGCTGCTGCCTGTTTAGGAGGACCGTTACCAACTCCTACCGATGCGCTTGTAGTTTTGGGATTAGCTAATATTGGAGACCATAACCTGGCTAGAGAAAGCTTAGAACCTTTGGCTCAAAAACTGAATTTATCAATTAAAGAAATAGCAGAGAAGATTATTGATATATTCTGTCATAAAATAGAGTTAAAAATTAAAGAGATTATAAATGGATTTAATAATCAAACAGTTTATACTATTAATGAATTGTTAACTTATACGCAGCTAAAAGCAGATAATTTGGTTATTATTGGTGGACCTGCTCAAGCCTTAGCAGCAAAGATAGCAAAGAAGTTAAATTTAGATTATCAATTACCTCAAAATTCAAAAGTAGCCAATGCTATAGGAGCGGCTTTAGCTAAAATTACGCAAAAATGTACACTGTATGCTGATACTTCACAAGGATACTATTATATTTCTGAGTTAGGGATAAAAGAAGAAGTTGATAGTAATTTTAATTTGGAACAGGCCCAAAAGATAGTTAAAGATAAACTTAAGAGAAATATTGATTTTGGAGCATTGATTGAAATTACTAATGCTCAATCTTTTAATATGGTGCGTGGCTTTAATACAATTGGTAGAATTATTGAAATTACAGCTCAAATTAAACCAGGGTTGGAAAGGACAGTTGATAGTTGACAGTATAGAGTTAAAAATATTAAATTGGACAATTATAAGCTATTAGAAGCTGAATTAAATAAAGTTTAAATTTAGCTTTATATAAGTTAAACTAATGATTTTTATAAAAGAAATAAAGTAAAACCTTTTTGCTACAAATAGATTATTTAGCCACTAGCTATTGGCTGTTAGCTATATTTATCTGTATTTCAGTAGCCCAAGAGTACTACTTAAGAAGTAAAGAAGAGTAATTTTTTTCAGGGTGCTGAGGCTAACAAATCTTTTAATAATTTAATTGTTTTTTTAAATTAAATCTATATACTTCATGCTAAAAAATGAGATTGGAGGGGTTTTAATGCAAGTTGATGCCAAGAACAAATTAGCTTTGATCTTCTTTCCAGCTTTTGATTGGGCTATCTCTCCAACCCATCCCGAAAGGGAAGAGAGGCTCTTATATACCAAAGACCAGATTTTAGAAGAAGGTATTCTAGATATTATGGGAATTGAAGAGTATAATCCTATCGTTGCTACTAAAGAGGATGTAGCTAGAACTCATATCTGTGTTCCTGATATAGATGCTGTCGTGACTATGCCCCACTTGATTTCAGCAGGAGGGGCGATTAAAGCTGGAGAATTGGTGATGGAAGGTGAAGTTGATAAGGCTTTTGCTATTATTAGACCTCCAGGGCATCATGCCTTTCAAATAGTTCATGGTGCTAGAGGATTTTGTACTATTAATAATGAAGCGATTATGGTTGAACATTTAAGGCAGAGATATGGCAGTGACTTAAGGATTGCCTTTGTCGATACTGATGCCCATCATGCTGATGGAACACAAAACATCTATTATAATGATCCTAATGTTTTACATATTTCTTTACATCAAGATGGTCGAAGCTTATATCCAGGCACAGGATTTATTAATGATTTAGGTGGTCCAGGTGCTTATGGCAGAACAATTAATTTACCTTTGCCACCTAACACTACTGATGAAGGATTATTATATGCTCTTGACAATCTAATTTTACCTATTTTAGATGATTTTAATGCTGATTTAGTTATAAATGCAGCAGGTCAAGATAATCATTATAGTGATCCCTTAACCCAAATGAGAGTTTCGGCTCAAGGTTATGCAGAGTTAAATTCTAGATTAGATCCCGATATAGCAATTTTACAAGGTGGATATTCAATTGAATCTGCTCTTCCTTATGTAAATGTGGGAATTATATTAGCTATGGCCGGCTTAGATTATAGTCAGATTAAGGAACCTGACTATAAAGCATCGATTAAAAATCAATCACCTAAAATTACTGATACTATTAAAGAAAATGTAGAAAAACTGCTTCAAGCATGGGAGAGCAAAGACAAGGTTGATATCAAAAAAGTATTTAACTGTCAAGATTACTATACTACTAAACGGGATATTTATTATGATACTGCGAATATTATAGAAAATCAAAAGCTTAAGATTAAAATCTGTAATCAGTGTTCAGGTTTAATGATAATTGATTCTTCAGCTCATCCTTCTACTTATAATGAACTTAGAGCAATTATTATTCCACATGATGTTTGTGAGTCATGCTATGATCTAGGATATCAAGAGTATGAAGAGGCAAAAAATAATTCAGAGTTTGAGCTTGTTTATCTTCAAGATAAGAAGAAGGATAGGTTATCGAATTATATTATTAACGCAATTGTTTAAAACCATGTAAAAATTATTTTCACATGGTTTATTTTTCTAGAGGAATATAGTAAAATGTAGATAATATGAAGGAGGCGTAAAATATGTTTAAAGGAAGTTTTTTTAAGATAGCTTATGCAATAGTTTTGCTTCTACTTATTATATTTTTAGCAGGACAAGTTCCTTATGTAATGAAGCCATTATCTACAGTCTTATCTTTAATTTTGCTACCATTACTATTAGGTGGTTTCTTATATTATTTATTGAGGCCTTTAGTTAGATGTTTTGTTAGCAAGTTAAAAAATAAGAATATCTCTATTTTAATTACTGTCTTGCTAGTTATTATTTTTTCTATTTTAGTTATTTATTTTGGAGGAAGTATAATTTATAGTGAAAGCAAAGAATTAATTAAGTATTATTCTCTTCATCAAGAGGCTATAAAAGAGAATATTAATCAGATAAGTAATTTAGGAAATGGAAAGCTTGATTTTTTAGATGATTTTAAGATTCAAAAAAGAATGGTTACTTTTATTCAAGGAGTTTTAGAGAAGCTTAGTAATTATAATTTCATGGGTGCTTTTTCATCATTAAAGCATTTTGGGATGATAATAATCTTAATTCCTTTTGTAGTGTTTTATTTACTTAAGGATGATGAAAAGATTTATCAATTAGTGATATCTTTCTTTTCTGGAGAGAGAAAAGAAGGATTGGAGAAGATATTAGCAGAGATTGATCAAGTTTTATCGGCATATATCGGCTCTCAATTAATTGTTGCTTTTATTTTAGGAATATTAATGTTTATAGGTTATATTAGTATTGCTTTGCCAAATCCTCTAGCATTAGCATTAATAGCTATGATCACTTCATTAATTCCAATTTTGGGACCAAGTATGGGAATATTACCAGCATTATTTATAGCTATAACAACTAGTCCTTTGATGATTATTAAATTATTTATTGTATTAGCAATAGCCCAATATCTAGAAGGAAATTTAATTAGACCTTTAGTGCAAGGAGAAAAATTGAATATTCATCCTTTAATTGTGCTGTTTGTAGTATTAATTTCGATCTTTATGTTTGGTATATTAGGGGCTTTATTTGCAGTACCTACTTATGCTGTAATACGAGTAATAATTAAAAATAGATCTTATTTGAAAAGGAGTAACAGATAATTAATAAGTAAATTATTATCCCTTCAAGAGTAGTTGTTGATTACTTTTGGAGGGATAATTGTATTTAATAAGTTTCCTTCTATTTTAGAGTACAAAATAGGTCTTATTTTCTAATTCTTTTAAGCCAAGCTATTATTAGCAGGAAAGTTGGTATAAGCATTTGAAAAGAAATATGAATATATTCCATAATTCTTTCAGTTCTTCTATCAAAGCTATTTATCCAGCTGTAAAACTCTACACCAGTAAAAGGAGCATAGTTGAATATTAATAAAAAAATTGAGAATATAGTATTAACCCAGATATTATTATGAAGATTTAATAGGCTATTGACTAATGATATACTACCAAATAAGAAAGGAGTCATCTTAAAAAATCCTAATAGAAATAGAACAATAACAATGATAACATCTATATTTTTCAAATAACCTATAGTAATCAATTGGCTTACTGCCATATTAGCTACGTTGGCTATAGCTGCCCAATTAACCCCTAAAACACCTATGATTATAATTAATGCAAAGGTGATAATTATTCCTCCTAGAGTCATAGCTAAGAATGAAATTTGTGAGATAGATTTTTTTATCTTTACATATTTCCAAATCATCAATAATAGAACCATATCTGCAAAAGGGAAGATTAAAAGTTCAGGTATAGCTGCATCAACTACTGTTGTTATCCCATTACCTAAAAAAGGTTGCAGGTTTTGAAAATTAACTATTCCAGAAGAGAAGATTAAAGAATAGATAATGATTATAAATAATATGAATAATGGAGCCATTAATCCAGCTAATCTAGCAATTACTTCAATTCCTAATGAGTTAATATAGAAAATGTTGATTAATAAGAGAATACTGATTGTTAATTTGGAAGTTTGTGGTAGGAGATAAAAACGAATAAACTCTACAAACATGCTAAAATTTAATAATGCTATGTAAAAGAAATAGATTGAATAAAAGATGACTAAAGTATAGGCAATAGGTTTTTCGACACTTTTAATAATTATTAGTGCTAAATTATCATTTGGAAAATAACTTTGTAATTTAAGATAGATCCATAATAAGATATAACTTAATAACATTGCTACTAATATAGAAACCCAGGCATCTTGCTTTGCGATATCTACCCCTAAAGCATAAAGTCCAGTATTGCCAATTACAAATAGAAGGGTGAGAGAGAATAATTCTATTTTTCCAATATTTTTTTTCACTTTATTTACACCTACTACTAATTTTATTCTTATAGCTATCTTTCCCTAACCTGATAGTAAATATATTTAGAGTTGAAATTAATCTTAAGTACAGGTGTTTGAAGTTTATCAATATTTTTTGAATCAATCTTTACTTTTGAAGAAAATTTTATATCTTTGTCAAAAAATAAGATTATTAAAGGGGATTTATTAATTATATAGAATTATTATATATACTATAACTATGTAAAATTATAAGGAGTAAGGATAATGGTAAATAATTTATTAAAGAAGAGTTTTAATATTTATCTAATAATTTCTTTAATATTGGTACTGATGATAATTGGAAATAACATTTATACTCACTATTTAATTAAAAATAATGAAGATAGTATGCTTATTTTATCTGGTTTCAAATCAATTAATGGGAGTGAAGGATTAAAGCATAGATATTTAAAAAAAGAAGATTCAAAATATTATACCTTTACCACAACTATAGCAGGAGATGAGTTTGATAAATTAAATGGTCAAGACTACAAATTTATTGCTTATCGCTTAACTGGAAATTGGTATAAGGTATATCTAAATAACATATTAATTGGTTCTGTAGGTGATATAGACACAGGTCAGAGTAATATTTGGAATTCATTATCGGTCTTTTCTATTGATAAAAAGTTAGTGAGAGAAGATAATAAGATAAGAATTGAGATTAATGGTGATTATGAAGTTGGACTATTGAATTTTCCTATTATAGTTAGCAATAGTTATTTAGGAAACAAAATTTTAACTTGCTTTAATTTTTTTACTGATAATTTTAATATATTTGTTATTGGAATTTTAGTTTCTGGTATTATAAGGTTATTAATTATTTATATCTTCGATAAAACCTTGGGCAAAGAATATCTATATTATTGTTTAGCTGGGATATCAATGTTAGTTGCTATTTTGAACCAGTTGACTATTATTCACTTGCCAATGTCTTTTATTAACTTTAAGCGCTTTATTATTATAGGCAATTCTTTGGCAGTATTCTTTATTTCCTTAGCTATTTATGAAAGATTTAAAAGGAAATATAATTTATTCTTAGCTTATATCTTATTGTTGATTTTATTTTTTTCTCTAATTGTATCTTCAGATATGATAGAGTTGAAAAAATATTTCTATATTATCAATATTTTGAGCTTAGTTAATGCTTTTGCCTGGTTATGTGCAATGGTAGAATATGTGAAAGACTCTTATGAGGTTAAAGCATTATTTATAGGAACAATTTTTGGTAGTTATGATATCATAAATAATCTAGTTTTAGATAATACTTTTTATGGTATGAGAATTGAGGTTTTCCGTTTTATTATTTTTGCGATGACAATTATTTTATTAATTGTGTTTCATTATGTAGAATTACATAAGAGAATAGAGGATGAAAAGAATAAATGTAAGTTGATGTATGAGAGAGCTATTAAGGATCAAATGACCGGTATCTATAATCATCAATATATTATTAATAAATTGGAAGAGACTAAAAAATTCTTTTCTTTGATTATGATTGATTTGGATAACTTTAAAGAGATAAATGATAATTATGGCCATCAGATGGGGGATTTTGTAATCAAATATGCAGCAGAAGAGATGAAAAAGAATATTAGAGCAGATGATCTATTAGGTAGATATGGTGGTGATGAATTCATTATTGTATTATTTGGTTGTGAAAGGGAAGCTGCTCATCATATTTCTGCTAGAATCAAACAGGATATTGAAAGTCCTCATTATAGTCCTGAGGGGATAAAATTAGAAGTAACAGCTTCTATTGGTATTTATAGTAGTTATGGAGATGATGATTGGAAAGATGCAATTAATAAGGCAGACCAGGCACTTTATTCTGCTAAAAGAGGTGGAAAATCAAAAATTAATACTTATTAATTAAATTGAAAAAAGCTATTAGTAGCTCGCTACTAATAGCTTTTTCTTTTTTTATTTCAAATTCAATTATAACTTAGTCATTTATGACTAGAACTTAAAAGTAAATATGATCTCATTCAATTTAATTTTTAATGATAAATTACTTTAAATAAAAAATAATACTCTATTTCACAATACCATCTATAACTTCTAATAATATATCTGATCTGCTAGCAGACATAATATGTATACCATCTATCTTAACATAGGCATCCTGAAGAAACTCTCTAGCAATCTTAATACCTTCATTTTCATCTTTATCTTTCATTCTTTCTAAAATAGAAGGGTCAATTTCGATACCTGGTACTTTATTAGCCAAATATTTAGCCATTGAATAACTAGTTAAAGGCAAGATACCAATTAAAATTGGAATGTTAAAATCTTTAGTTTTATCTAAGAATCTATCTAATAAATCCAGATCATAACAAGGTTGAGTTTGGATAAAATCTGCCCCAGCATCAATCTTTACTTTTAATCGTTCAATCTCTTTATCTAAATCTTCAGCTCCTAGATTAGCAGCAGTAGCAACTATTAAGTCTGTATTTCCTTTCAATTCATTATCATTGATATCAGAGCCAGCATTTAATTTCTGTACTGCTTTAATTAAGCTAATAGAGTTGCTATCAAAAACGGCTTTGGCTTGGGGATGATCACCTGCAGTAGGATCATCGCCAGTAATAGCTAGGATATTTTTAATGCCAAGTCTAGATGCTCCTAGTAGTTCTCCTTGTAAAGCGATAATATTCTTATCACGGCAGGTAATATGTGGAATAGTCTCTAGTCCAGTCTCTTCTTGAATTAAATGACTAGCAATAACTGAGCTAAGTTTCATTTTAGCCATAGGAGAATCACAGATATTTACTGCATCTACTTTTCCTTTTAATTCATCAGCCACTCTAAACATTTTACTACAATCTGTTCCTTTGGGTGGAGTCAACTCCCCTGTAATGACAAACTCCTTTTTCTTTAATTTATCTTTTAATAGCATATTTATCTACTCCCTTCTCAATACTCAATAATACACTTTATTTATATCTTTTTCTCTTTTCTTCTATAAGCCTAGTAATTTTTTTGCTGTTTTGACTGCTTCAACTGCATTAGAAGAATATTCTGCACCAATATTATCTGCATATTCTTTGGTTACTACAGCTCCACCAACCATAACTTTAATATTGGAGTTATTCTTCTTTAATTCTTCTGTGATTTCTTCCATTCTAGGCATAGTAGTAGTCATTAAAGCACTTAAACAGATGATATCAGCTTTTTTAGCTAGGGCGGTAGAGATAATAGTTTTGTTGCTTACATCTTTACCTAGATCAATAATCTCAAATCCATTATTCTGTAACATAACCTTAACAATATTCTTACCGATATCATGAACATCACCTTTGACTGTAGCTATAACAATCGTACCTAAATTTTCACTACTGCCTTCCTTAGCTAAGATAGGTTTTAACTTAGCAAAGGAATTTTGCATTGCTTCAGCTCCTAGCATTAGTTGGGGTAAAAAGTAGATCCCTTCATCATATTTATCTCCAACCTCTTGAATACCAGGAATTAAAGCTTGATTAATAATCTCTAAAGCAGTATATTTATCTAAGGCTGTTTCAATATTAGCGACAATATTGTCCTTATCACCATTTAGAACTTGGAGGTGGATTTGAGTTAGAATATCTATTTCTTTCTTATCATTATTAATTTCATCTTGCTTTTCTTTAATCTTATCTTCTTCTTTTTTTTGCCCATAAGTATTTAAATAGCGTTTACTACTAACATCACGATTTACTAAGATATCACTAGCTAGTAGAGTAGCTTTCATCTCTTCAACAGTCGGATCCAGAATAGGGGCATTAAGCCCTGCTTGAATAGCCATAGCTAAGAAGGCGGTATTAACCTTCTTTCTATCTGGTAATCCAAAGGAGATATTACTAACTCCTAATACAGCAGCAAGGCCCAATTCTTCTTTGATTAGACGAATTGCTTTTAGAGTTTCTTGAACACCTTCTTGTTGTGCACTTGCTGTTAGGGTCAGGGTATCGATTAATATATTCTCTCTTCTTATACCTAATTCTTCAGCTCGTTTAACTATTTTACGTGCCACCTTTAGTCTACCTTCAGCAGTTTTAGGGATTCCATTCTCATCTAGAGTTAATCCTAAAACAGCAGCTCCATATTTCTTAGCTAGAGGTAAGACAGTATTTAGACTATCTTCTTCACCATTAACTGAGTTAATTAAAGGTTTACCAACTACATTTTGTAGGGCAGTTTCTAAAACTTCTTGATTGGTAGTATCGATACAAATTGGCAAATTAACGAGATTTTGAACAGTAGTAACTGCTTTTTTCATAGTAGTTACTTGATCAATTTTAGGAACTCCGACATTGACATCAAGAATATCTGCTCCTGCATCAGCTTGTTTTTGGGCTTCTTGAGAAATAATTTTCATCTTAGATTCTTTTAATTCAGCAGATAACTCTTTACGTCCAGTTGGATTAATTCTTTCCCCAATAATTCTAGTAGGAAGGTGATCAGCAATAGCTACAGTTTTAGTCCTGCTAGCTAATTTAGTTGTTGCTATTCTAGTTCGTTTAACTGCTTTGAAATTCTTTGCTTTATCGGCTATTAACTTTATATATTCAGGTGTAGACCCACAGCAACCACCAATTATATTGATTCCTGCCTTAATAAATTTCTCAAGATAACTGGCCATTTCTTCAGCTTTCATAGGGAAGAGGGTGTTATTATCTTTATCTAAGATAGGTAAGCCTGCATTTGGTTCAACAGAAAGATATGTATCAGTATTTTGACCCATGATTTCAATAATCTTCAGTAAGCCCTCAGGCCCCATACTACAATTAGCCCCAATAACATCAACCCCAAGTCCTTCTAAGACTGTAATAGCAGTAATTGGATCTGTACCAGTCATTGTCTTTAAGCTATCTTCATAGGTCAAATGGCAGAGAATAGGTAAGTCAGTATTTTCCTTAACAGCTATAACAGCAGCTCTTGCTTCTTGTAAGTCTGTCATAGTTTCAATACTGATCAGATCTACACCAGCTTCTTCTAAAATTTTTGCTTGTTCAGCAAAGGCTTCATAAGCAACTTTAAAAGGAAGATCACCTATTGGTGCTATTAATTTGCCTGTAGGTCCCATGGAAGCTGCAATAATTGTGTCTTCTTCAGCTGCATCTTTAGCTAACTTTACAGCTTGACGGTTAATCTCTTCAACCTGATTACCTAAGCCATATTCCTCTAGTTTGATTCTACTTGCTCCAAAAGTATTGGTTTGAATAATATCACTACCAGCTTCAACATAACTACGATGTATCTCAGTTAAAATTGTGGGATTAGTTAAATTTAATTTTTCTGGACATTCACCAACTTCTAATCCTTTCTTATGTAATTGGGTTCCCATTGCACCATCTAAAACTAAAATTTCATCTTTTAATCTATCTAATAATCTACTCATCTACTATCTACTCCTTTCGATTTGGATGTTAGCTATTAACCAACATCTAATGGCTAGTGGCTAATTTATCATAAACACAAGTATCAAATTTACAGGAGGCACAGTGAAAATCACATTTTGCTTTATAAGAATTCTCATTAGTACCTAATCCAATGATGGCTGTAATAGATTTTTCTGGCTGTAAAATACAAGTTTTAGTAGCACTAATTCCTAATTTTTCACCATCAAGCACAGCTAATAGTTGAGGTTGAATATCTATTGCTAAATCACCATATCCTGGGCTATAACGCATTGTTTGGTGGGGGAGGTTTAATTCTTTGGACTTTTGAACAATTATCTGATTGATTTCATTAGCAACCTCTTCAGCAGCAATAGAAGCTATAGCATCCAAAATAGTTGCTGCTGCAAATTCTCCTTTTTCAAATAACTCTTTAACTTTATTTTCTAGGGAATTACCAATAGTTACACATAATAAAGCAACCTTTTCTTGTTTATCTAGTAAAGAAGTTATATCTTTACTTTGGAAGATTAATTTATCACCTAAATCAACTCTATTATCTTTTTTATTTAGTTTAAAATTGTTGATGATTTTATAAGCTCCCTGACAGTTTATTAAAGAGTAGGAGAGGTCAATTAAAGAGGAGATTAAAGTTTCAATTTTAGAATTTGAAATAGTACTTTCTCCATATCCTAATTGCCTTTTTACTTCTGATTTTGGTATTTTTATTGAAATATCTCTAATAATAATTTTGGCTTCCTCCTTTTATAAAGATTATAAAAATAAAAGAATCTCTTCGTAAGAGAAGAGATTCTAATTTATATTAAACCCTTCTCTTATCTTTCAGAAGATAAACTTCTGCAGGAATTGGCACCTTTCCCCAAATAGGGGTGGTTGCCGGGCTTCATCGGGCCTATCCCTCCACCACTCTCGATAAGAGTTATTTTATTATTTAATTTTATTTTAAATAAGTATAACATTAAATTTATATTTTGTCAAAAGATAAATTATTTTTAGGAATGACTGTGAAATAAGTGTATCTTTATATATATATGTATTATAAAAAATTTGAATTAGTCCTTTTAGATAATAGTATATTTTGATATACTAAAATAAAGTAATAGATTATAATTTTTTAAAAATAGTTGTTAGACGTCTAACTTGAAGGAGGGTTAAAATGAAAGAAGAATTAATTCAAAAGTTAGTTAAAGAAGCTAAAAAAGCAAGGGAAAATGCATATGTACCTTATTCAGAATTTAGGGTAGGAGCAGCAGTACTAACAAAGGATGGTAAAGTTCACACAGGATGTAATGTAGAAAATTCTTCTTATGGATTAAGTAATTGTGCTGAAAGAACGGCGATCTTTAAAGCTATATCTGAGGGAGAGATTGATTTTGAAGCTATTGCCATAGTAGCTGATACTGATAGAGCATGCCCACCTTGTGGAGCTTGTCGGCAAGTAATTGTTGAATTTGGTAAAGATATTGATGTGATCATGTCTAATTTAACAGGAGATATTATTATAAAAAAAGCTGATGATTTATTATGGGGATCTTTTTCCAATCAGGATTTAGGATAAATATAAAGAAAGTAATAAAGCCCAGTAGTTAATTTAAATTAACTACTGGGCTTTATTTTATTATTAAATCTTTAAATAGGACGAGTTATAATAGATATTTCAAAATTAAACTGTGATATTTGAAAATGATTATTATAATTATAATAAATTAGAAGAATTTTTTAATTTGATTAACATTTTTAACTAGAAGTGAATATAAATAAAGTGAAATTAGCTTAATGCAAGATTAGTTATTTATAAATGATTGTTGTGATATTAGTATAAAGAGACATTTTTAGGCTATAGGAGTTAGGTTATAGGGATTAGTAAGGTCTTCCTATCTCCTAACGCCTAACTACGAAACTGTCACTTTATCTATCAAATATTACATTTTTAGATTAGAACTTATGATTAATTTTTATTAAGAGAGGGGAAAGTTATGAACCCAGAAGAGAGGTATCAGAGCTGTAAAAAGGTTACTTTAGTTACTTTGATTGTTAACTTGCTATTATCGGTTGCAAAAGTAGCAATAGGAATTTTATTTTTTAGTCAAGCAATTATAGCCGATGGAATTCATTCTATTTCTGATGTGATATCAACTTTAGCAGTTTGGGTAGCAATTAGAATTTCTCGACAGCCAGCAGATAATGAACATCCCTATGGTCATGGAACAGTTGAGACTATTGCTGCTAAGTTTATAGGTATTATCTTGTTTTTAACCGGTCTAATTATTATTAAAGAGAGTATAATGACAATTCTTAAAGGAAATATAAGAGAGCCAGGTATATTAAATTTTTGGATAGCCTTTATTTCTATTTTGGCTAAAGAATGGATGTATAGATATACTTATCAGCAGGGGAAAAGCTTGAATAATAAAGCATTAATGGCTGATGCTTATCATCATCGTTCTGATGCTTTATCTTCAATTGCAGCATTAATTGGAGTAGTAGGGGCCAAAAGTGGTTATTTGATTGCTGATCCTATAGCTGGGTTGATAGTAGCCTTATTTATTATTCATATGGGTTACGAAATATTTATGGAGGCTATTGATGATTTAATGAATAAAGTAGATGATGAGTTATATCAACAGATTAGAGAAGTAGTTTCTACTCAAGCAGAGGTAATTGCTATCAGAGATTTGAGAGTTAGAAATCATGGACCAGATCTTTTTGTGGATTTGAGAATTGTTATTAACGATGAACTTTCAGTTGTAGAAGGTCATAGTATATCACGTGAAGTAGAAAGTAGGATAAAAAGAGAATTAGATATTGTTGAAGAGATATTAATTCATATTGATCCACTGAGTGTTCATAAGAAACTTAGCTTATAAAATATTTATTATTATATTTGATTTGCTAAAAAGAACTAAAATAAAATATAATATGAGTAGTTGCGACATTTTTTAACTTAGATTAAAGGTATATTAAAGCAAAAGAAGAAATAAATATAATAAAGGTATTTTTTTACTACATTTATTTATATAGTCAAATTTTAAATTAAAAAATATATAGAATTTTATAAGTTGGGAAGACTAATTAGCTATTGGGGGCAGAAAAAATGATAGACATCAGCAAGGAAATTAATGCTAAAATAGAAAAATTACGACAAGAGATGGTAGCAGCCAGATTAAAATATAACAGCAGTGATCATCCTAAGGTAATAAAGTTAAGTTTAGAGTTAGATAACTTAATTAATATATATACAAAGTTTTATGATTCAGGATTATATTTTTATTCTTAGTTAATTCTAAAACTTTCTTTTTAAAAAAAGAATATTTTACTAGTATCTTTTAAATACTAATAAAGTATTATATATAGACAAAAAAGGGGAGTTATTAATGGGGAAAAAAATACACGTTCACTGTACAGTAGATAATTGTCAATGGTGGGCTGAGAATAATCTATGTGTAGCAGAAAAAATATTAGTGGTAAGTGATGATTTTGCTAAAAAGCTACCAAATGAGGTTGATGTAGAACAGACCAATCAAATAGTCGATGATTTAGGACTATCACCAGTGAATGAATGTTATGAAAGCTGCTGTAAAACTTTTGTCCCACGTGATAAATATCAAAGGGGAATGGGAGCGACTGAATATAATAAAGTAGAAGTATAAGCTGACAGTTTATTGTCAGCTTTTTATCATATGATTTTAAATGAGATTATTAACTATAAAGATAGTTTTCTAATGTTGAATCTTTATTTGCTATTGCAAGAGCATGTTCTACTCCTACATATCTTAAATGCCAAGGCTCATATTGATATCCGGTAATCTCTTCTTTATCTTTAGGATATCTAATTATAAAACCATATGTTGGAGCATTCTTTTGTAGCCATCTTCCTTCTTTAGTTTCTCCAAACTCTTCAATTAATTTATAGTTTATTTTTGGACTAGAAACATCAATTGCTAATCCAGTTTGATGTTCACTATGTCCAGCATGAGCGCTATATTTATTAGCTGCTGTGACACCATCTTTTTTAGCATTATAGGCAAAGATATCTTTTTGACGCTGATAAGATCTATATGCAGAAACTCCTACAATATCAATCTTATCTTTTTTAGCTTGGGCAAATAATCTTTCTATTGCTCTTGCAGCAATCTTTTTCATCTGTTTTTTTGGTAGGTTTTCATTAAAGGAGAAAGGAATATTAGGAATAACAAGATCATCAGGGATAAATCCCTCAGTTAATCCCTGTTCTTTATTTACTAGTATTAAGGGGCTTGAAGGATCTTTTATTTCTAAGTCATTCTGCTTAGGATTTTTGGAGTTTCTTTTTTTATTCTTTGAATCAAGAAGCAGCTTATCTTTATTGGAATTTTTATCTTTTGCCAAAGTAAATTTACTAGGCTTTAAACCGCTGTAACCATCAACTAACAAAAGCAATAATATTAGAAATAATAACTTTTTCTTAATTTTCTTTCCCTCCTTTTGATTTTATTGAAAGATAATTTTTATTTAATTTAAAATAACAATTCCACTAACTATTGTATGTAAAAATCAAAGTTATTTGCAAGCATTGTTTATTAGTAATATATGTATTGATTTATATATTTGCTAATTTTTTTGTTTGATTTGGATAAACTTTAGATATCAGATAAGTTATGATATAATCATTTATAGTTATTTGTTAATGGGGGGGATTAGAGTTGAAGATAGGAGTTATTGGTCTAGGGGATATAGCACAAAAGGCCTATTTACCTATTATTGGAGTTAAAAGAGGAATTGAATTAGTTTTTTGTACTAGAAATGAAGAAAAGTTAAATTATTTAGCTGATAAATATAAAGTTAGTAGCAAAGTTAGAAGTATAGATGAACTAATAGAAAGTAATATTAAAGCTGCTTTTGTACATGCAGCTACTATAGCTCACGTATCAATTGTTGAAAAATTATTGAATAATAATATAGACGTATATGTAGATAAGCCAATATCCTATTCTATAGATGAATCAAGAAGGATTGTAAACTTAGCCAAAGAAAAAGGATTAAAGTTAATGATTGGATTTAATCGAAGGTATGCACCAATGTATCAGAAATTAAAAGAAATAGATAGTCCAGCAATGATCATGTTAGAAAAGAATAGATTATCTAAACCCCAAGAAGTACGTGAGGTTATTTATGATGATTTTATACATATTGTTGATACTATGAGATTTTTAGCTGGAGATGAAGCAGAAGATATTGTACAAAATATTACAGTAGATGGGATTGTAAAGGATAATTTACTTTATCAAGTTATAGTTAAATTAAGAGGAAAAAATTTAACTGTAATAGGTATTATGAATAGAGATAGTGGGGTAAATGAAGAAAATGCTCAAGTTATAGCATCAAATAATAAGGTTGTAGTTAAAGATTTAGTAGAGATGACTACTTATAAAGATGGTGAAGAAAAAATAACTAGGGTAAATGATTGGTCTCCAATGTTAGATAACAGAGGTTTTGCCAATATAATTGATTCATTTTTGAGTCTGATTAAAGAGGATAAAGCTAATATTTCTTCTATGTCTGATGCTTTAAAAACTCATGAGTTATGTGAATTAATTATAAGTAAGCTTCTTAAGAATTAATATCTTATTAGACATTAGTTATTATTGAAAGTATATAATCTTTATTCTAATCTATACTAAAATTAAAAATACTTTATTATTATGTGATGAAAGTCATATAAGGATCAGAGAAAATCAATTATAATATAATTGTAATAAATACGATATTATAAAATTCAAAAATAATTCAGGGGGTAATTACTATGAAAATAAAAAAAGAAGATACTATTTCTGAAGTGTTACAAAAATATCCAGAGGTTGCAGAGGTATTTATGTCCTTTGGTATGCATTGTTTAGGTTGTCCTACAGCTACTGGAGAATCAATAGAACAGGCAGTTATGGTACATGGGATTGATTTAGATGAAATGCTTAAAGCTTTAAATGAGAAAGCATCAGAATAGAATACACATAGTAGAAAAAACCCCTATATAGGGGTTTTTTCTTGCAATTAAAGAAAGATATCTATTATAATTAAATTAATAGATATATTAGGAGGAGATGAAGTGGGAGAAGCTATCTTAAAAGAACATCCTTATTTTAAAGAGTTAAAAGCAGCAGATTTGGCTGAGATAGATAAGTTAGTTATCACTAAAACCCATCAAAAGGGTGAAATTATATTTTTTGAGGGTGAAGTGGGAGAAGCCTTATTTTTAGTAAAATCCGGAAAAGTTAAGTTGCTTAAAATGGTTGAAAGCGGAGAAGAACAAATTATTAATATAGTTAAAAGAGGAGACATCTTTGCTGAGGTAGTATTATTTGATAATGGTGATTACCCTGCAACAGCAATAGCAATGGAAGATACAGAAATTGGAATGATCAAAGGTAAGGATATAGAAAAGTTAATGTATCAAATTCCTGAAATTGCTCTTAAGATATTAAAAGTAATGAGTAAAAGGTTAAGAAGAGCTCAACAGAGAATAAGGAATTTGGGATTGAAGGATACTACAAGTCGAACAGCAAGTGCTTTAGTTTATTTGGCTCAAGAACATGGGATTGGTGATGAGCTTCAAGTAGAGATTAATTTATCATTGACCCAGCAAGAATTGGCTAATATAATAGGGACTTCTAGAGAGACTGTATCAAGAGTTTTAAATAAGTTTAAAGATGACAATCTAATCTCTGTTTCTAGACAGAAGATAGTGATTAAAGATTTAGCGGGTCTAAAAGATATTATTTAGATTTAGCGAAAATTATATATTAATACATTTCAGTGATTATAATTAAAAAAGGAAGGTTTAATATGATAATCAGTATACTGGATTTAATTGTTTTAATATCAACATTGGTTATTTATGTAACTATTTATTTATTAGATAATAAGTTACCGAAGGTTTTGGAAATTAGAGATAAAAGTCAAATCCCTGTATTTAGTATTTCTAAAACTAAGTTTTATTATTTGATCTTTGGGATTGGAATTTATGTTTGGCTAATTGAATTTTTAATTTTAAATGATGCAGTTCTGCTAAGGTTATATTCTACAATATTAGCTCAATTAAATTTATTCTTTTTACTGATAATTAGTAATTTAGGTTATAGAAAATTGGGTAATTTTTTTGGAATAGCAAGTATGATATTATTTGTTTTGAGCGTGTTTTACTATATATAAGAATAATAAAAAGCAGCCTTTTGGCTGCTTTTTATTATTTATGTTAATGTTTTGTTAGTAGAAGAATTAATGGGATAGCTATTAGGACAGTACTAGCAATATTAAGATTTAATTTCTACAATACATAATTTAGCTTAACATTATCTCCCCAAGATTTAATAATCTAGTAATATTCTTTATTAGATGCCAGAAAGTATAGTTATCCAACTTTAGAATCAGATCTAAATATGTCTCTATAGATATTGCGACAGTTTCGGCGATAGGAGATAGGAAGTGGGAGGTAGGAAGAACTTACTAACTCCTATAACCTATGACCTATCACCTAAAACTGTCACTTTAGATTTGGACATCTATAATGCTTATAAAGCTATATTAAATAATAAAATTTCTAAATAAATTAAAAAAGTTTTAATTATGTCATAATTTCGTAAAAATTATTATTTATAATTAATTTAGAATCAAGAATAATAATTTAATTTCTAATCGAAATAACTTTTTTATTAATAAGTCAGCTAGTTGTATTTTGTATATATTGTAAGGCTAAATTTTTACTTATACTAATTAAGGGGAGATGATGAATATGAATTTAACTAATATATATTTTAAAGAAACAGAACATGAATTACTAAGTGGAGAAGATGAGAGAAGGTTGGGATCATTAATTTCTGAGGGAGATGCTGAGGCAAGAGATCAATTAATTGCTTATAATTTGAGATTGGTAATAAGTATTGCCAAGAAATATACTGGACAAGGTTTGGAATTATTAGATTTAATTCAAGAAGGTAATATTGGATTAATTACTGCTGTGGAGAAGTTTGACTATACTAAAGGATACAGATTTAGTACTTATGCTACTTGGTGGATCGAACAGAAGGTTCGTAGAGCTATAAAGCGTCAAGGAAGAACTATTAGGCTTTCATTTCAGATTCAAAATAAGATTAATAAGCTTAGAAGAACGCAGGAATATATGAGAAGTAAATTACAGCGTGAAGCAAGTTATGAAGAGTTAGCAGAAGAGTTGGCTTTATCTATTGATGAAGTATATGAATTGATGGAGTTAGGTCAAGATATCTCTTCATTAGATCATAAAATTGGAGAACAGCAGGAAGATGATCTATTTGCTTTAATCCCTAGTGAATTTGATTTAGTAGAAACTGTTTTAAGAGATGATTTAAAAAGTGTCTTAGATAACTTATTAGGCTATTTAACAGATAGAGAAGAAAGGATTGTGAAATTAAGATTTGGCTTAGAAGATGGTAGGGAAAGAACCTTCCAAGAAATAGCAGATAGATTAGAATTATCTAGAGAAAGGATTAGACAATTGCTTAATCGAGCATTAGATAAGTTAAAATCATTAAATTATAATCGTAATGTAGATAGTTATTTGACTATGGCAAGTTAATTGATATATTATCAATTAACTTGGGTAATTGTGATATTATTTGTATAATTTAATATTAAACTATTAATTGATCTCAAATAACAGATCATTGAAGATTATTATTAAATTTATACTATAATTTGATAATAATATCTTTAGTAGATTGAAAGAAAGTAAAATCTATAATATAATCAAATTATATAAGCAATAATATAAGGTAAAGTAATAAAAAGCAGACTAAATAGTCTGCTTTTTATATGTTATAGATGAGGAGATGAAGGGTTTTTCATGAATAAAATAAGGTTAAAAGAATTATTTTCTATTTTTCTTAGAATAGGTGGATTTACCTTTGGTGGTGGTTATGCAATGCTGCCTTTAATTGAGAAAGAATTTGTTGAAGATAAGAAGCTGCTTAGTGAAGATGAATTTATTGATATAATTGCTATTGTACAGGGGATACCAGGGATAATAGCAATTAACTCCTCTCTATTTATAGGATATAAATTAAGAGGAATCTTTGGAGCATTAATATCTGCCTTAGCGATGAGCTTACCATCTATAGTAATTATTATTTCAATTGCTCAATTACTTCTTAATTTAAAAGATAATAGTGTGCTTAATTCATTATTTACAGGTATTAGGTCTGCTGTAGTTGTTTTAATCTTTTGGGCAGGATATAGAATGGGTAAAAAAGCAATTAATAATTACACTAGTATCTTATATACATTTGGAATGCTGGTAGGGGTTTTATATTTTAAGATTAGTCCAATTATTTTAATTATTATTGCTGGAGTAATTGGAGCAATTAGTTCAATTAATGAAACAAGGGAGTCTGGGAATGGTACTAATTAATTTGTTTTTTATATTTTTTAAGATAGGTCTATTCACTTTTGGTGGTGGATATGCTATGCTACCATTAATTCAAGAAGAGATGATTGCTCATGGATGGCTTAACATTGATCAATTTGTAGATATTGTAGCCGTATCACAAATGACACCTGGTGCTATAGCAATCAATACTGCTACTTTTGTGGGATATAAAGTAGGGGGGATTATAGGGGCCTTATGTAGTACTTTTGGAGTAATTAGTCCGTCTTTGTTCATTATTACTATTGTAGCAACAGCAATGAATAAATTTAAGGATTATCCATTAGTAGAAGGAGCATGGCAAGGGATAAGGCCAGCTGTAGTTGGTTTAATAATGGCTGCTGTTATTTCTATTGCTCAAGAGGTTATTTTGGATATTAATGGAGTTGTAATTGGGGTAGTAGCTCTAATATTATTGGTTAAACTAAAGCTACATCCTATAGCGGTAATTATAACTTCGGCGTTATTAGGATTAATTTTGGGTCTATTATAGAATAGTTAGCTAAGATGTTGCTTTTTGTCACAATTTCGTAAAATTAATTTGATATTATAAGTCTAAAATTAAAATAGGGGAGTAATTATCCAAATGAAAAGTAAAATAACATTGGTGCTATTATTGTTTTTGCTACTAACAGGGTGTAATCAAAATTTATTGCAGGAAGGTGAATTATTGTATAAAAATACTGAAGATTTAAAGGGAGAATGGCAAGAGAGTAATTATCCTGAAGATAGTAGATTTGTTTTAATTGATGATAATAATTTGCTTCAATTACAAGAAGAATTAAGAGGTGTTAAAGGACTTCGATTAGATGATCAATTAGCTATTTATATCACTTTGGGTGAGCGGCCTAGCGGTGGTTATGGAATCCAGATTAAACAGGTTAGAAAGAAAGATAATAAATTATTGGTAGTTGTAAAGGCTGTAGGTCCTGCACCTACAGATATGGTTACTCAAATTATAACTTATCCTTATGATATTGTTAAATTGCCTTTAGAAGAGCTAGGTAAGATAAAAAAAGTAATTTTTATATCTGAAAAGGGCAATAAGTTAAAGGAAAAGAATTTATAATATTATTTTCGTTTAAAGGAAAATTTTAAAAATAAGCTGGTACTTGTATTTAACAGGTGCCAGCTTATTTTTTTTATAGTTTTTTAGATCTTTGAGCAATAAAGTGAAATATTAATAAGTTTGATCTTGCCTAAAATAGAGAAAAGAAAAAATAATACCATATTTTTCACACAATTATATAATAAGGAGTATTATGTATTAGCTTATAAAAGAGTTATTTTATAAAAGAGGAGGTGGAATAATGGATAAAATTGAATGTTGTGGTGGAAATAAAACTAAATGTAGTGAGTTCATAAAGCTATTAAAGAGACTTGAATTAGGAGGTTTAGTTGAACTTACTATTATCTCGGGAGGAGATTGTGGAATAGGAGGATCAAGCAATTGCTGTTGTAAAATTGTTGGGTTTATATGTGATGTAGTTGATAATTGTTATGTAAAGTTGATTCCTAGTGATGAAGATTCTTGTTGTGAAAAAGTGATATTTGTTCGAATTTCATGTATCTGTAGTATCAAAAAGATAAAAAAACCTAAGACAACTACTAGTACAACTACAAGTACAACTACAAGTACAACAACCAGTACTACTACCAGCACAACTACCAGTACTACTACCAGTACCAGTACCACGACAAGTACTACTACAAGTACAACTACTAGTACAACTACTAGTACAACTACTAGTACAACTACTAGTACAACTACTAGTACAACTACTAGTACAACTACTAGTACAACTACTAGTACAACTACTAGTACAACTACTAGTACAACTACTAGTACAACTACTAGTACAACTACTAGTACAACTACTAGTACAACTACTAGTACAACTACTAGTACAACTACTAGTACAACTACTAGTACAACTACTAGTACTACTACTAGTACTACTACAAGTACAACTACCAGTACTACAACAAGTACTACCACAAGTACAACTACCAGTACAACTACGAGCACAACAACAAGTACTACCACAAGTACAACTACCAGTACTACAACAAGTACAACAACAAGTACAACAACAAGTACAACAACAAGTACAACAACAAGTACAACAACAAGTACAACAACAAGTACAACAACAAGTACAACAACAAGTACAACAACAAGTACAACAACAAGTACAACAACAAGTACAACAACAAGTACAACAACCAGTACAACAACCAGTACAACAACCAGTACAACAACAAGTACAACAACAAGTACAACAACAAGTACAACAACAAGTACAACAACAAGTACAACAACAAGTACAACAACAAGTACAACAACAAGTACAACAACAAGTACAACAACAAGTACAACAACAAGTACAACAACAAGTACAACAACAAGTACAACAACCAGTACAACAACCAGTACAACAACCAGTACAACAACCAGTACAACAACCAGCACAACTACAAGTACAACTACAAGTACAACTACAAGTACAACTACAAGTACAACTACAAGTACAACTACAACTACAAGTACAACAACCAGCACAACTACAAGTACAACTACAAGTACAACTACAAGTACAACTACAAGTACAACTACAAGTACAACTACAAGTACAACTACAAGTACAACTACAAGCACAACTACAAGTACAACTACAAGCACAACTACAAGCACAACTACAAGCACAACTACCAGTACTACTACCAGTACCACGACAAGTACTACTACTAGTACCACGACAAGTACTACTACTAGTACAACTACAAGTACAACTACAAGTACAACTACAAGTACAACTACTAGTACTACTACAACCACTAGTACCACTAGTACTACCACCACAACAACATCAGCACCATAATTATAACCAGATTCTGTAGAAAAGAATGATCACAAAAGCAGAATCTGGTTTACAATATTAAGATTATTTATAACAGAGGAGGTGAAATAATGGATCAAATTGAATCTTGTTGTGGAACTAAGGCTAAGTGTGATGATTTTATAAGATTATTAAAGAGACTTGAATTAGGAGGATTAGTTGAGATTATAACTACTTCTGGTGGTCAATGTGAAATAGGGGATTCAAGTAGTTGTTGCTGCAGAACTGTAGGTTTTATATGTGATGTAATTGATGACTGTTATGTTAAGTTGATTCCTGTTAATGGTAATTGTGAAGAAGTAATGTTTATTCGAATTTCATGTATCTGTGCTATTAGTAAGGTAAAAAAGAAAAAAAAGACAACTACTACAACCAGTACTACTACAAGTACAAACAACCAGTACAACAACCAGTACAACAACTAGTACAACAACTAGTACAACAACTAGTACAACAACTAGTACAACAACTAGTACTACTACTAGCACCACTAGTACGACAACTAGCACCACTAGTACTACCAGCACAACAACCCAAGCGCCATTACAATGCTGTGTCAAGGGAAGTGGTGGGAATTTAACTGGTGCTCAACCTTGGGAAAGTGTCTCTTTTAGTATAGGAAGTGATGAGAATCCAATCTGTAACTGTGGAGGAACAATCACTGGAGATTTAGGTTTTTATCAAGCTAGAGATCAAGATAATACTGTACCTCAGAGAATAATTTATCTTCTAATTACTCAGATAACAGCTATGGTATGTATAGAGGAAGGTGTATTGCTTCAAGGTATAGGTCAAGAATATGACGGCGATCCAAATAATAGTGGGACTTTTGTAGCAAATAGAACTTTTAGTTTGACTCTTTCCGATAGTCCAGATACTTTGGAGATGATAATTTTTAGAAGTCCAGATGCTGATTATAATAGCGGCCTAGTATCAGTTACAAATGGCCAAGTAATAATTAGTGATTGTCCTTGATTATAATATTATACTAAAAAGGTTTTTCCCAAATTATTTGGTGAGAAACCTTTTTTGTTAGTCTATAAGAGATATTCACAGTATCTTCTATTCTGAATAATATAATAGCAGAACAAGAGATTAATACAAGGGGAGGAAGGGGGTCAATGAAAGGAATAATATTAGCAGGTGGTTTAGGAACTAGGTTATATCCTTTGACCAAGGCTCTATCAAAGCAGAGCTTACCAGTTTATGATAAACCAATGATCTATTATCCCTTATCTGTACTTATGTTGGCAGGGATAAGAGAGATATTGATTATTTCTACTCCCAGAGATTTACCAGTATTTAAAGAGTTGTTAGGAGCTGGGAGCCAGATAGGTTTGTGTTTATCCTACCAGATACAAAAAGAGCCCAAAGGTTTGGCTGAAGCCTTTATTATAGGAGAAGGGTTTATAGCAGATGATAATGTAGCTTTAATCTTAGGAGATAATCTATTTTATGGTCAACGTTTTAGCGAAATATTAAAAAAAGCAGCTTCTTTAAAAAGTGGAGCAACTATATTTGGTTATTATGTCAAAGATCCAAGTCGATTTGGTGTTGTTGAATTTGATGAAGAGGGGAAGGTATTATCCTTAGAAGAGAAACCTGATCACCCTAAATCATCGTATGCAGTACCAGGATTATATTTTTATGATAATACAGTCATAGACAAAGCTAAACAACTACAGCCTTCAGCTAGGGGAGAGATTGAGATTACAGCTTTAAATAGACTATATTTAGAGGAAGGAAAGCTAAGGGTAGAACTATTTGGCCGAGGTATGGCTTGGTTGGATACAGGTACTCATGATGGCCTTTTAGATGCTGCTAATTTTGTAGCAGCTGTTCAAAAAAGACAGGGATTTTGTATAGCTTCTATTGAGGAGATTGCTTATAGGTTAGGATATATTGATTACAATAACTTAGAGAAGCTAGCAAAGCCTTTAATTAAAAGCGACTATGGGAAATACCTGATGTCAATTAGCAAGGGAGAAAGGGGTGAAAGAAATAGATAAATTTAGTAAGATAACTACATTTATAGAAGGGCTATATCTTATAGAAATAATTAATTTTAAAGATCAAAGAGGCAATTTTACAGAGGTTTACAATAAAAAAGAATTTAAAAATATTGGCTTAAAGCTCGACTTTGTTCAAGATAATCATATTAAATCTAAGAAGGGAGTCTTAAGAGGTCTACATCTTCAGACTGAACATCCCCAGGGGAAATTAGCTCGAGTGATAAAGGGAATTTTTTATGATGTAATAGTTGATTTAAGAGAGGATTCAAAAAGTTATGGAGAATATTATGGAATTATTTTATCAGAGGAAGAGGGAAAGATGCTTTATATACCTGAAGGATGTGCACATGGGCTAATAGCATTAAGTGATGAAGCAGAATTTATGTATAAGACAACTGATTATTATTATCCAGAATATGCTACAGGGATTATCTGGAATGATCGTGATCTAGCTATAGATTGGCCTTTAGAAGAATATGGGATTAAAGAAGGAGAGATAATATTATCTGATAAAGATAAGAACTTACCTACACTTAAAGAATATAAAGCTAATGATTAGAATGGCTAATTATTAATTAGATTAAGGAGGGTAAAATGAAGAGTTATCTAATAACTGGTGGTGCGGGATTTATCGGTAGCAATTTTGTAAAGTATATGCTTGAAAAATATAATACCAGAAAAGATATTAAACTAATTGTATTAGATAAGCTTAGTTATGCCGGTAACCTTGATAATTTAATATATATTATGAATGAAATTAAATTTATTAAAGGTGACATTGCTAATAGAGATTTGATTGAATATATTTTTGCCGAATATAATATAGATTATCTAATAAATTTTGCAGCAGAATCCCATGTGGATAAATCTATCAAAGACCCACAGCTTTTTATAGAGACTAATGTATTGGGAACTCAAAATTTATTAGATATTTCTAAAGAGTTTTGGAAGGTAGATGGCAGTAATTATAGAGCAGGGGTTAAATTTCTTCAGATTTCAACTGATGAAGTTTATGGTTCTTTAGAAGGTGAAGGATATTTTAGTGAAGAAACTGCCTTAGCTCCTAATAGTCCTTATGCTGCAAGCAAGGCAAGTGCAGATATGCTAGTTAGGGCATATCATCAAACTTATAATCTACCAATAAATATTACTCGTTGCTCTAATAATTATGGCCCATATCAATTTCCAGAAAAGTTAATCCCTTTGTTCGTTACTAATGCTGTAGATGATAAAGAATTGCCTATATATGGTGAAGGTAAGAATATAAGAGATTGGATTTATGTTAGAGATCATTGCCAAGCAATAGATTTAGTATTGCAACAAGGCAAGAGTGGAGAAGTATATAATATTGGTGCTAATAATGAAAGGACAAATCTTGAAATTACCAAAATTATTTTACAGTTACTTGATAAATCAGATTCTTTGATTACTTATGTCAGCGATAGATTAGGCCATGACTACAGGTATGCTATTGATGCTAGTAAGATTAAAAATGATTTAGATTGGGAGGTAGAATATAGCTTTGAAACAGGAATTAAAGAGACTGTTCAATGGTATTTAGATAATGAAGATTGGTGGAGAAGGGTTCAAGATGGAGAATATCAAAGATCTTATCAACCTGAAAAAATTATGAATAAAAATCTTGGTGTGAATGATCTTAAAAAGACAGAAATATAATTGATAGAAAGATACAATTTTTAAATATTTGAGAATTAATTTATAATATTTTAAAGTATAAAGGATTTTTGATCATTTATTAGTGCTAATTAATCTGTAATTGAGTTTAATTCTGTTTTAAATTTTAAAATTATTAAGCAGGTGAGAATGATGAGAGTTTTAATTACTGGGGGAAGTGGTTTGCTGGGGACAGAGTTAAAGTTATCCTTAGAAGAGGACTATGAAATTTATGCTTGGGATAAAAAAGAGCTAGATATTACTTTTGCTCAAGAAGCCATAGCTAAGATAGTTGATTTGAACCCAGATTTAGTAATTCATACTGCTGCTTACACAGATGCTGATGCTTGTGAGATAAATATAGATTTAGCCTATCAGATAAATGCTTATGGAAGTAGAAATATAGCAGTTGCCTGTCAAGAATCTAATGCTGAAATGATCTATATTAGTAGTGACTATATCTTTGATGGTAAGAAAGGTAAAGCTTATTGTGAGTTTGATAGCCCTAACCCACTTAATATCTATGGTAAAAGCAAGTTAGCAGGCGAAGAATTTGTGAAGAGTTTAGTAAATAAGTACTTTATCGTTAGAACTGCTTGGCTATATGGGAAATATGGTAATAATTTTGTCAAAACAATGTTAAGGCTATCTACTGAAGAAGATGTTTTAACTGTTGTCAATGATCAGATAGGATCTCCTACCTATACTAAAGATTTAGTTCAAGCCATTAAAGAATTGATTGGAAGTAAACTATATGGAACTTATCATCTGACTAATGTAGGAGAAGTATCTTGGTATCAATTTGCAAAAAAGATTTTCGAGTATAGCAATATAGAAATTGAAGTAAATGCTGTAAGCTCTCAAGAATTTATCAGAGCAGCCACTAGACCAAAGTATTCTGCTTTAAATAATTATTCTTTAAAACAGGGACTAGGATATCAGATGAGAGATTGGAAGGTTGCTTTAAGAGATTATTTGCATAATGGCTAAAGTGAAATTTTTATTTGATTAATAGATTGGTCTTATAATTGCTTAATATTTTTGTTAGTTGGATTAATAAAAATTATCAAGAAGATACTATAATCTCTTAGGAAGGAGGAATAGATGAAAGCATTATTTTTACCACTAATCTACACGAATTATCACTAATAAATAATCAATATTTTTCATAGTCTATCTTTTTACTACTCTTATTGGTGTATATTTATAATCATTTACTTCAAGACTAATTACTCAGTCGATAAAAACTATCTCTTTGGGTTTGACCGATAATTCGACCTGGCATAGCCTAAAATAACCCTTGGTGAGATTTTAATTTTTATACTTCTCTTCAGATGTGTAGTTTTTTATTATTTCTTGAATTTATATTTTATCTGTGTGTATCTGTGGTTAACTATCTTTTGATTTTGTTTTTATTTCACTTTAGGGTTTGACATCTATATAGTCATCGCACTTTAGAATGAAATTTATAGATAAAGCGACATTTCAGTAACTAGTGACAAGTGAAGACTAAGCAGTAAATAACTTAACTTGTCATTTGTTATTAGTTACTAGTTACTTGGATATATAATAGAGTTTTTAAGAGTTTAAAATGTTTGGAGAGTAAAACTAAATTATAAAGAGTAAGGAGAGGTAAGGAGATGACTATTCTGCAAGATGAGAATATAAGAAATAAAAAGATTTTTATTTTAGGAACTGGTAGATCAGGTACACATTGGCTTGCTTACATTTTAGCAAATCATCCTAATATAAGAGCTACTATTGAAGAGCCCATTATATTTGATTTGGTAACTAAGATGGCTCTTAATGAAGATTTAAGAGCAGAAAATTTCCCTAAATTAATTAAGTTATATTGTGAAGAAGCAAAAAAATCTTTTCCAAAAGATTATTTAGATAAGAGTCACCCAAATCTATGGCTTGCTGAAGATTTAGCACAGATTTTCCCAAGAGCTTTTTTTATTGCTATTCAAAGAAATCCTTATGCTACAGTTGCTAGTATGTTAAAGCATCAAGGAGTACTTTATTGGCATAAGAACTGGCGTGATTTTCCTGTACCTAATTCGTTTTTAGGGATTGATAAATCTAATGTAGAACAATATGAAGATCTATCAATAACAACTCAATGTGCTTTGAGATGGAGGGCTCATAAAGAGCGTTTAGAATATTTACAGGATATTTTAGGATCTAAATTACATGTAGTTTATTATAGAGATCTTATAGTAGAGACTGAAAGGGAATTGAATAAACTCAATGAATTTTTAGAGTTATCTATCCCTTTAGCAAGACCTAGAGTTAAAGAAGCATCATTGAATAAATGGCGTTTAGAACTTTCTGCACAAGAATGTCAAGAGATTGAGAAAGTTGTAAGGCATAAGGCTGATTATTATTATGAAGATATAGAGGGATATAACTAGGTGATTTATTTTATTAAGTAAGAAGAGAAGTTGAGATGATAACTATTTTTATAAGAAGGGAGGGCTAACTTTGCGAAGGGCTGTAGTTGTATTTGTTGAAGATAAAAGATCACTTAAGTTACAGTTCCGATCTTTGTATCAATCTTATAAATATATAAATAGTAAAGATACAGACTTAGTAGTATTTGCTACTGAAGATGCTTTAAGATGGATACCACAGGATTGTATTAAGGTGGAATATGATATTTTAAGAGATCCACCGGAATTTTTAAACTATCGATTTATTAACTCAATTAGCTGTTTAGTTGGTGAGCAAGCTGATTTTTTAGATGAATATGATCTTATCTTAAGAACAGATGCAGATACTTTCTTAACCCCAGCTTGGAATTCATTTTATCCTGACTTATATACAGTAGGTCAAGGTGGTTATGTAAATAATGATGAGGTAAGAGAAAATATTAGAAGGGTAGCCAATCATTTTGAACTTAGACATCAAGGAGTTCATAATCTAGGTTCAACCCATTATGGTAAAGCTAAATTACTAAGGGAAGTTTCTCGTTTAGCAGTATCAATAGCAGAATATTTATTGACCCATGATTTTAAAAATAGTGAAGGAGCATGGCCTGGGTGGTATGCTGGAGTAACAACTATGTATAGTTGTGAGCTTGCAGTTAATCATTTGGTAGATGAATTTAAGATTGATGGTAGAAAACTCGATTATGGTAGTGCTTCTGATGAGTCAATTGCTAATCATCCTCATATTCATTGTTGGCATACTAATAATATGTTTTCTAAGTTTCAGTTTGAAGCAGGAAATTATGATGATCTATCTATAGAAAATTTAGATATTGATAAAGTTAATAATTATTGTTTATATATGGCTTTAAAATCCAAAGATAAAAACCATAGCTTATAAGCTATGGTTTTTATTAGATAAGTGGTATTGATATTTCTCTTGCTAAATAAGCTATATATCGATTAATGAAATCATCATTAACTCTTAAGATAAAGTCAAAGGAGTTCAAAAATTTTAATAAAGCTAAAGGGCTTAGTTTTTTATAAAAAAACTTAATAGAATCAGATTCAATCTGTTCTAATTCTATAGTTGCTTTTATTTTTGTTGATACTTGTTCAGTTAAGAAGTAATTCTTCGGTATCCAGATATAAATTTTCTCTGTGTTAGATATCTGTTCTAATGCTGAGTTTAATGTATTTTTCCACTGTGATCTAGGATTATTCCAATCAGCTATTAATAGTAATCTATCTTTATCTTCAACTTGATCTATTAAGGGAGGCTCTAGTTCTGCAAACTCTTCTATTTTTATAGGAAAGTAATGCTCTTTTCGATTATAAGCCAGATTAGCAATAATATCTTCTCTAGATTTATATTTCCCATGGGGTTTTAAATTCCATTTCAATGAAAACTTCTGGTGGTTTGCTCCTAAGGCACAATTAAGGTGGTGAACTTCTTGGTTGAAAGTAATGGTTCCTAGATGATAGACAAAAGAACTACCAGTGATGGCTAATTTATATCCTGCTAGTGATATTCTAAGTGATAAATCATCATCATCACAGATTCCAATCCCAAACCACAAATCATTACCGCCAATCTTATCATAGACTTCTCTTTTGATTGTATAACAAGCTCCAATAATACGTAGAGGATAGGTGATTTTTTGACTGTTTTTTTTGATGAATTTATTAGAAAAGTCGCATATTTCTTTAAAACTATCAAGTTTAACCCCTACATTCTGAGGACCACAGGCATAGGAGAGATATGGAGCAACCATTCCAATATCTTCATTTTTTTCTGTAGTATTGGATAATCCATCAAACCAACCTGGTGGAAAGATCAAATCATTATTTAAGACTGTGATAATTTCTCCTCTACATTCTGCTAAACCTAGATTAATACCTACTGGATATCCCATATTTTCTTTTAAATTAACAGCTATAATTTCAATTGGATTATTTTTATAATATTTTTTTAATTTTTCAATACCACTAGCTGTTTCATCAGTTGATCCGTTATTAACAATAATTAATTCAATCCCCCTTTCTTTATGCTTATCATTTAGGGAGTTGATTAGAGAATTGATAGCCTCTTTAGACATTTGCCAATTGTTATAACATAGGATAAAAAAACTATAATAAGGCATTTCTACACCTCCTTATCTCTTTAAATTCAATTTAATGCATATATTATCTCCTTAGTAAGATAAAAGGGCAGTTTTGGAGATGGGAGATAGGTGCTAGGTATTAGGAAAAACTACCTACCCCTAACTCCTATAACCTAACTAATAGTACCCTAAAATATAAACCTACTTCTCTAAAAGTGGTTCTAACTGATTCTTCCAAATCCATTGTGGGCTATATCGTTTTCTAACCATAGTCTTAGCATAGAGTACATTGTTTTGTCTGATCATATTTACTATTATCTCTCCGTGTTCTTGATAATAAGCTTCTTCTGATGGTTGATAGTTTTCTGAAGTATCGAAGCCATAATTTCTTGCATCCCATCTCATAAAGTAAGCATTGAGTTTCTTGCCAAGCTCTTCTAATGCCGGCACAGCTTCATTTAAGACCAGGAAATTACCCCTACTTGCTGCTTCAAGCACTGTCAAACCAAAGGATTCTGAATAAGAAGGACAGATGAAGAGATTAGATAAGCTAAATAATTCTAAAACTGTCTTTCTAGGAATACCGTGAGGATATCCTATATCAGATGTAAATAAGATATCTTCTTCAGTTAAACCACAAGAAAAACCTGACTCTTTTATAATTCTTTTATAAAGCTTTGGTTTAATATCGGCAGATTTGAAATCACAGAAGATGACTTTAACATCTTGTTCAGATTGGGTTTTAATGGCTCCTGCAAGAGCAGCAACCTTTTCAAACTTTTTGCCAGTAGTCAATCTACCAGGATATACTATTAAAATATCTGACGAGAAAATATCAAAATTTTCAGCGATAAGTTGAATTTCTTCACTCATATCTTCTAAGAGATTTAAGCTATTATTCACCACACGACATCTTCCTTCAGGAACCGCGTATTGCTTAGCAAGAGCAGGGATTCCGGAATAAGTAGGATAGACATAGGTGGTATTAGGCATAGGGCTGTATCTGGCAGATAAAGGCCAATCCTTTTTTGGTGGATGATTAGCAGGAAAAGAATGAGTGAAAGCAATAAATTTTAGATTAGGTAATTTTTCTTGTGCCTTTCTAATAGCTATATTATGTATTAAATGCCATCCTTGATAGTGGATATCATGCATAATACAAAAGTCTACATCTGATAATTTATTTACTAAATCTTCTGCTATTACCTCAGCTTCATCGAAGAAGCTTTCATGCACTTTTCCTTCTGCTTGAGAATAGTCATGCCAATGAATCTGTTCACCATCAATACTATTACTAACCTTAACCCATTCAATTCTTTCATCTTTAAAGATTCCATAACGATCATTATCTGGACAATGTTCACTAACTAGCACTTTAGTTTTAATGTTATTATTAAGTAGCATTTTTAATTGTTCAGCTACTACATTTACTAGAGAATAGGTAGTACTAAGTCCATTGAACATCGTTAAAATAGCCACTTTCATTAGACCTTCCTCCTTTATTCTATCTAATTCATAATATATCTATATTAAAGTTATTATTAAATAATGTGTTTGGGATAGAGTTGATTTTAAGAATTTATTGGAAATTTATTAGATGATAATTGCTCTTATCTCCCTTTACACAGATAGAGAATTAACCAACAAAGCATGGTATTAATTGTAAAATTAAAGGGGGTAACTTTAGAATATAATTAAATAGATAGAGATTGAGAAATTTTCGGCACTAGGAGATAGGTGCTAGGTATTAGGAAAAACTAACTCCCAACTCCTATCACCTAAAGCCCAAAATATATCCATTAATTCCCACTTTGTAATTGGATATTTATAGAAGATCCTTTGGCCTTGAAATTTAAAATTAAATATTAAGAGTGTAATAAGGAGGTATAAGATGGGAAAATTAATAATTATCCTAGCTATTTTATTAACTACCTTATTACTGTTAAATATGCCCTTGCAAGCCAAGGAATTAAAGATTATAATAGATAATCAGATAGAGCAGAAACAGATAATTTTAAAAGAAGGAAGATCTATTGAAGGATATGGAGGTTTTAGTTTAAATCAATATTCATTAACAGAAATAAATAACTATATAAAAGATAAGAAGCTTGAGGAATTAGAATTAGGCTATGGTATATTTCTAGGGTGTAAAAAGTGGTTATCAGAAGATCTTGCTGTAGGTGGAGAAATAGAGTGTATTATAGCTAAGTCTGATAATGCTAATAATTTAGCAAAAGCCTCGGCAATTGGTTATTTGGGAACGATTAGCTATAGATTTAATCAGTGTTTATCCAGTCAAATTAGTGGAGGTCTATACTCAGCCAATCTTAGGCTCAAGGGAATAGATGATATATCTGAGTCTAATAGTGCTTATGGTTTTAAAGTGGGGCTAGGTTTAGAGGCTCCAATAGATCTCAATATTATTAGCTTGAAAGCTAGAATTGCTTATAGAAGACTTAAGGTAGGGCTTGAAAATCCAAGACTGAAAAATATGGATTTCAGTGGGATTGAAACAGGAGTTATATTAGATATTAAATTTTAATAAGACTAAAGCCAAGTAATTATTTCTTTTCAATTCAGGATATTCCTGAATTTTTTTGTTTTAGTATAATACAATTATAACTTAGTCACTTATGACTAGAAATAAAATAAAAAATAGAATAGCTAAATTTAATAATATCAAAAAATCATTTTAATCATTCTCAAAGTGAATATTATCAGAAAGCACTTAATTTAAGTGGAGATAAGTTATTAAATAAAAAAGTTTAAAATTATTAAGCTATTTAATCTATATAAATTAGCAGTTGTGTTAATAATCAAATGTTGGAGAGTATAGTTATTATTTAAGAAATAATAAATAGATATAGAGATAAAACTAAGAACTAATAAATAAAAGATTAATTTGATAATAGAAGAAATAATTTGATTTAATAGATTTAGCATAGCATCTACTCCTTTTGATGATTTAAAGCTAGTCTTTCTATTAGCAATTAATTTTATTCATAACAGAAGGACACAGAATTAATTCTGTGTCCTATATATATTATCTATTATAAATTCTTATTGTTTTTTATTTTGTTCATTTTGCCCCACTTTAAATTGAGGTTCTTGGCTTTCAACATAATTAACACGATTTCGTAATTCATTTACAACATTTGCAACCTGTTGAGCTTGCTTATTATACATATCTTGTGCCATCTTATCTTGAGTACTTTGAGCAAATCCCTCTAAAGTAACTCTAGCACCTTCTAATCCATTAAGAGCTTGATGCAAATCTTGACCTATTGTCATTAACTTTTCACCTCCTCTCTAATACATTAATAGGATATCCTTTGGCTTAGGAAATATAAGATGTATATTAATATAATAGAGCAAGGATATTCCATGCGTTTTGATGAATAAACAGGAAATTCCTTATGAGTAAAGAAGATATTAATTATAAAATAGAAGAAAGATGATAATAATATAAATGAAAGGAGCTTATAATAATGAAAATTATAATTCCATTGGCTAATGGTTGTGAAGAGATAGAAGCAATTACTAATATTGATGTTTTGCGTAGAGCCGGAGTAGAAGTAGAGACTATTTCTTTAAAGGGTTTAGAAGTAAAAGGAGCGCATAATATTATAATTAAAGCCGATAAGAAGATAGATGAGCTTAATATAGAAGAAGTTGGAGGAATAATATTACCTGGAGGAATGCCAGGAGCTGCTAATTTAAGAGATGATAAAAGAATTATTAATATAGTACAGAAATTAGATCAAAAAAATGGATTAATTGCAGCTATCTGTGCTGCTCCAATAGTTTTAGAGGCAGCAGGAGTGATAAAGGATAGACCAGCTACTAGTTATCCCGGATTTGGTCAAGAGATGGAATCTTGTACTTATCTCCAAGATAGAGTTGTAGTTGACGATAATTTAATTACAGGGCGTGGGCCTGGGGTAGCTTTAGAATTTGCTTTAAAAATTGTAGAGCTTTTAGTAAATAAAGAAAAAGCAGAAGAAATTAAAGCAGAGATGATAAGTAATTTCTAGTCGCATAAATTAAATAAGAACCAAAGATTTTAGTAGCCACGGTTAAAAACCGTGGTATTGTTTTTATTATAGAAAAAAGTTATAAAATGTAAACTGTATGGGTTCATTTATGCTAATTTCATAAAATTTTGACAGTACAATTTTTTTGTGCTATTATTGAGAAAAAACAATAATATACATCAGAAAGGGGAAAATAAGATGAAAAGTACTAAGAATTTAGCATTAGGTGGACTATTAATTGCTTTGGTAACTATAGGAACAATGACTATTAATGTACCTATGCCTGCTACAAATGGCTATATTAATATTGGAGATAGTATGATCTTTATGATTGCTATTTTATTTGGATCAAGATTTGGGCTTTTAGCAGGTGGAATTGGTTCTGCATTAGCTGATATATTTTTAGGCTATACTCACTGGGCTTTGCCAACTCTGATTATTAAAGGGTTAGAAGGCTTTATTGTAGGTAAAATTGCTGTTGAGAAGACTAGTGAAAGTTCTTTTGAAATTAGAGATATTATAGCAGTATTAGTTGGTGGAACTTGGATGGTAGCAGGTTATTATCTTGGAGGAGCAATTTTAAAAGGAAGTTGGCTAGCTCCTTTAGATAGTGTAGGAGGGAATATTATTCAAGCTATTGGCGGAGGAGTAATTGCTTATCCTATTATATTTGCTATTTTAAAGACAAGTATTGTCAAAGTAATTAAAGAAAATTAATGATGATTTATAATTCATATTTTGAAAGGTGATATTAATGAAAGCTGGTAAGATTGATATTGGAAATTTAAAGGAATTAATTTTAGATCAAATTTCAACAAGTAATCAAGATGTACTAGTTAGACCCAAAATTGGAGAAGATTCTGCAGTAATTGATTTTGGAGAATTTGTTGCTGTAATGTCTACAGATCCTATTACTGGAGTTAAGGAAGGGATGGGAAATTTAGCAGTTAATGTAGCTTGTAATGATATTGCTGCTAATGGAGCTAAAGCTATTGGTATTCAGCAAGCTTTATTAGTTCCACCATCTACTAGCGAAGAAGAGATTATAGCAATTATTAAAGATATCAATCAAGCTGCTCAAAAGCTAGAGATAGATATTTTGGGAGGACATACAGAAGTAACTGATATTGTAGATAAGCCTTTAGTAGTTTGTACTGCAATAGGTAAAACTACCAAAGAAAAATATATTACCTCTTCTGGAGCCAAAGTAGGTGATGATATTGTAGTTACTAAATGGACTGGTTTAGAAGGGACAGCTATTTTAGCTAATGATTATTATGAAAGCTTATTGAATTTAGGTGTTAGTGATGAATTATTACAAGCAGGGCAAGCATTAAGCCAAGAATTAAGTGTTATGGCTGAAGGGCTATTGTCAGCTGAATTTGGAGTTAGTGCAATGCATGATGTTACTGAAGGTGGCTTATATGGTTCAGTTTTTGAAATGTCAATAGCAGCAGAATGTGGATTTATAATTGAAGAAGATTTAGTTCCACTTCATAAGGCGACAAAGGCTATTGCTGAGAAGTTGGAGATTAATCCTTATCATTTAATTGGCTCAGGGATGATGATAATTACAACTGCTTGTGGTCAAGAATTGGTCAAAGAATTAAAGTCAGAGGGAATTAAGGCTACAATTATAGGAAAGATTACTAAAAGTGATAGAATAATTAAAAAAGAAAAAGAAGAGATCAAGCTTACTAATGCACCTCAAGATGAACTATGGAGATTTTTAGCTGAAAATTAAATTTATAAATGATAGTGGATAGTACTAATTGGTGCTATCTCTTTTTATTTTTTGGAATTGTTCATTGAATTATCAGTCTAGATCCTATTGTTTTTTGTCTAATTTTTTGCTTTTAACATTATTGATATGGAATCTTTATAGCTTTCTACATAGTGTCCTATATTTAGCTGAGCTTTGAAATCTAAATTATTCTTGTACTGAATTAGATAATATTATATACTTGTTTTGAGAAATTAATAATTACTTAAAAAAGAAGTTGAATGGGAGGCAGATTGATGAAGTTATCATTACCTAAAAGTTATAATAGAAAAATTTCAAGGGCTATAGCAGAGTTTGATTTAATAGAAGAAGGAGATAATATTTTAGTTGGATTTTCAGGTGGTAAGGATAGCGCATTTTTATTATATGCTTTGGCTATTTTACAGAAGAGTATGGCGATTGATTTTAAAGTTAGTGCCTTGACCATTGATTTAGGCTTTGAAGATGATGCAGATTTTTCTGAGATGGAAGAATATTGTTCTAAACTAGATCTACCATACCATATTGAAAGGACTAAGATAGCAGATGTAATTACTGATGAAAATACTAAGAACCCATGTTCTAAATGTGCCTATTTTCGTAAAGGATCTATTTCAGAGTTTATGAGTAAACATGGCTATAATAAGATTGCTTATGGTCACCATTATGATGATGCTGTAGAAACCTTTTTGATGAGTATTATTTACTCTGGACAGATAAAGACTTTTGAGCCTAAAAGTTATTTGAGTAATAGTGATATTCATGTGATTAGACCTTTGATTTATTTACGAGAAGAAGAGATTATAAAGGCTAAGGAAATTACTGAGTATAATCCAGTTGCTAGTCCTTGTCCCCATGATGGTGAAACTAAGAGAGAAGAGATTAAACAGCTGATTAAAAGTTTTGATGATAGCCAACAGATCTTTTATAACGTAGCTTCAGCTATGAGAGAAGGAAATAAGATAGAGTTATGGCCAGAGGAATTAAATAATAAAGAGATATTGGAACGAAGCAGAAAGTTGTGGAATAGAGTTTAGGTTTTATATTAACTATGTGAATTACAAGCTATTCCACTTAATAAAGATCCCCCTCTTAATTTAAGAGGGGGATCTGCTTATACCTCAACTAATAATAATTTAATATCTATTCTAAATTTAGATATCTATAACTCAATATCTATATTAACAGAGAAGTTGATATTATTATCTTTCTCTTCTTTTTCTTTCTTTAGTTTGCTATAGAAATGACTAGGGTTAAATGGCTTACCTCTTCCAGATTTCTTAATTCTTTCTCCAGTATTCCTATTATAATAGGAATACTCATATTTATTAGCAGGGTATTTTACTTCTAACCTTTCTATAATACCGAAATGTTTGTTCTCATACTTATATTCATACTTATTTTTCTTAATTTCAATCTTTTTTTGAATAGCTAATCTTTTATCTTCATATGTATATTCATATTTATTTTTTTTGCTGCTGATTTTTTCATTGAATCTGCCTCTTCTCTCCCTACTATAATTTTTTCTACCTAAGGGTAGTGAAAGTCTTGAATGGGTTGGATGCTTAAATCTTAAGATTCCATCTTCAAGAATAATAGGTGGGATTCCAAAATACCATGCTAGTTTACTCCAATCTGCTTTGTTCTTAACAATAAAGCTGATTTCACTCTTAGTTATAGGTCGATTAGAAGCAGAGTATAGATAAAATATCAAACTCATCTCTTCAGAGCTTAAGCCTAATCTAGCAAAATAATCTATCTTCTCCTGTTCAACCCTAAAGTTATCTGTTAAGAATTTAGTATCTTTATCTTTTGAATAGAATTTCTTCTTATGCCCTTTATTTTTAAATTTCTTTCCTTTATTTTTCTTGGCTAGTGTGGCAGTAGAAAATAAAGAGGTGATTAGAATAGGAATTACAAGTAATGATAATAATCTTTTATTCATTATATTGATCACAACCTTTCAACTTTTATATAATTAGCTATTTACATAGATATATTTAATTGTAACAGGATAGAGGAAGAAAAGTTATGGAAGTTTCGACCATTCAATTCTCTTCAACTAAAGAATATTTATTATTGTATTCAAAAGTTGCATGATCATTAATAATAAAGAAGTAACAATGATAAAGAAATTAGATATTTTGTTTAGATAAATCAGCTTGAGCCTATAAAAACACTAAAATTTAAAGTATAAATGAAGGGGAATTGTAGCTAATAATGAAATATTAATTAAAAGAATAGCTAATTATTTTTTAATCAGAAAACTATATTATAGCTATCAGAATCTAGCGTGTCACTTCTTACTGTCCTTTTATAGTAGATCTTCAACCTTTAGAATGAAATTCAAATATATCATTATATATAGATAAAGCGACAATTTCGGAGTTAGGAGCTAGGACATAGAAAGATCTCACTAACTCCTATGACCTATGCCTATCACCTAAAAGTGTCACTTTAAACTGGACATCTATATAAGCAAATTAAACTTAGAAGATGCGAGGTGATCTCTTATTATAGTTTATTGATAGTCTGCTGGAGTCCCCCAGTATTCTTTACGATCAAAATAGGGGTAAACAGATTCAAAGTGTATATAAATCGGTGCTTGAGTTAAGACTGGATGAGCTTTAAATAGTTCTTTATCACCATAAACAATAGCTTCTAAAGCCAAGGGAAGTTCTCTAATAAAAATTCTGTTTCGAACTGCTGAATTAATAAAGCCACCATTATTATCTACTTGCACAGTAGCTTTAAGTATATATTGATTATCCGATAAGGTCCATTCTGCTAGAACCTCATCTCTCATTGGAGAAATTTTGTCATAAGCATAACTTAGTCCGATAGTTAAAAATAGTTCTGCTGTGACATCAGAATGGGTCAATGTATATTTCCTAGAAATGATAGGATTTGTCGGAGTAACTCCATCTCTAAACTCTACAAATAATTTATCAGGATTTAATCTTTTCAGCTTCTAAACCTCCTTTTTAAATACTATTTATATTAGTTTATGAATTTAAAATTATTTAGTGCATTGTTGACCTGTCTAATAACTATGAAAAAGTAGAATAGAATTAGGATATAGGATATAGGATATAGGATATAGGACATAGGACATAGGACATAGGACATAGGACATAGGACATAGGACATAGGACATAGGAACTAGATAAACCCTAACTCCTAAGCCCTAACACCGAAAAGTGTCGCACTATATCCATTAAATTTTGCTTTAAACTGGGATAATTATAAGAAAGAAGGTAGGATAAAATGAAATTAAAAAAATTAACAGAGAATGTTTATTATATCAAGGCTAAGACAAATATAGGAGTTATTAAGGATGATAATCAAGCTATTTTAATTGATTCTGGCTTAGATGATAGTATAGCTAAAAAGATTTTAAGGATACTTGAAGAGAATGATCTTAAATTGAAGGCGATTATTAATACTCATAGTCATGCTGACCACTATGGTGCTAATGCTTATTTGCAGAAGAAGACAGGAGCAGAAGTATATGCTTTTAGAATGGAATCAGCTGTAATTAAATATCCGTATTTAGAGCCATTAACGTTCTTTTCTGGCGCTAATCCTATTGGAGATTTAAAGAATAAATTCTTAATGTCTGATCCTTCTGAAGTTGACTATGTAATAGCTGAACAGGAAGATAAGTTAATCTTTGATAATTTGGAGCTAGAGGTAGTTAATTTGCAGGGCCACTCTGTAAATCAAATTGGTATTGGAGTAGAAGGTGTATTATTCTGTGGAGATGCCATCTTTTCAGAAGAATTAATTAAGAAGCATAAACTGCTTTATTATATGGATATAGGAAAACAGAAGGCTACTTTAAATTTTCTTAAGAGGAGTAATTATGATATATATATTTCTTCACATATTAGAGAAATTGATAATATTGTAGAAATTTCTGATCAAAATCTAGCTTATATTAATCAGATTGAAGCTGCTATCTTAGAGATTTTAAGCAGCAGAAAAAGAACTGAAGAGGTCTTTAAAGAATTATGTGATAAATATTCACTAGAACTTAAAGGTAGTCAACAATATTATCTGATGAAGACGGTAGTTATGGCTTATCTTTCTTATTTGTATGAAGAAGATAAGTTAAGGAATAATATTGTTGATAACTATTTATATTGGGAACTTAAATAATAAATTAATAGTTGCTTGTTAATAAATATAACATAAAAAAATTTAATAAATTAAATTTTTTCCTATAAGCCACAGGTTTAAACCTGTGGCTTGAATTAATTAGTAAAACTTTTTTATTTATTTACGATTCTAACTCTGATTTAATATATCCTGTTTGATCTAAAGCAACTAATTTACCAAAGATTTGTGCTGTTACAAAGGCATCATCGGTAGCGCGATGATGGTTAAATTCTAAGTCCAAATAATCAGCTACTATATTCAGCTTATGACTATCTAGCTGAGGCAAGATCTTTCTAGCTAGTCTTACTGTATCTAAGTAATCATTTTTTAAAACAGCTCTATTAGAGTTAGTTAATTCATTATTTATAAATCTAAGATCAAAATTACTAGGACTGTGGAAGATAAGGATACTATCTTCTACAAAATCTATGAATTCATCAAGTATATCCTCAATAAAAGGGGCATCTTTAACCATTTCATTTGTAATACCTGTTAAGTTTTGAATAAATGAATTTATCTTTCTTTTAGGATTGACTAAACTACTAAAAATATCTGCAACTTTGCCATTTTCAATCTTTATAGCACCAATTTCGGTTATTTTATCTTGATTACTTGTTCCTGTAGTTTCTAGGTCAAAAACTATGAATTTATTCTTAGTTACTGGATGATCATCTTTTATAATTTGTTGACCTATATGTTGATCTTCTTCTTTGCCACCGATAAATTTGATTAATCTTTTCTTATGTTCTTCTTTTTCTAAATTAAAGACAGGAATTCCATAATAATTAGCAATAGAGATAGCTTGAGCAGTAATTCCTTTTTTAGAATTGTTTTCCTGATGACTAATACAACCATCATTAGTCCAACAGATTAGAAAGTCACAAGGAGTACATAAATCAATTCCTAAAATTTGATAGGGTATTCTAGCTAATAAATCTTTATTTTTTTCAACATCTATATCTTTTAAATTGAATTTATCAATAAAATCAAGAGTATATTCAAAACTTTGTGAGGGTAAATATAGTTCTTTATTTTTTGAATTATTAACACCTGTTTCAAAGGATTTCGATATTATTCCACTACTATTACTACGCAAAATATAACCTTCTTCTTCTAATTTCTGCGCTATTTTGCTCATAAGTTCTGTTATTTCTTGTGGTGGATTGTTCTCTCCTATACCAACATAAAACTTGGGCCTTTCTTCAGATTTTAATATATTATATAGATCGGTATAGATCTCTTTTTCTATTTTTGATCTACTTTCTTGATTTTCTAATAGATCTTCTAGTTGTTCAGATAGCTCATTTTTACTGGTTTTCCAATCATAGGTTTCATTCCATAGTGAGATCATTTGATCGATTTCTTTATACTTATTATATTTATCTTCGAAAAATTTATTTTTTGTAAACTCTAATGTCTTTTTAAGTGATTTCTTTTTTAGCTTAATATATTTTAACATTTTAGAACTCCTTTCTCTTATATTATAGATTATAACATAGAAGGCTATTTGTCTATTAGTTTCAATATATATTTTTATAATAACTTTCTTTATATAGATAGTTATTATATCAAATTATGAAGTGAGTAAGATAATAATTTAGTCATCAACCTACAATAAGTAGTATAACTTTTTAAGAGTAATAGCTAATCCATAAAAAATCTATATTAGCAAAAATATGTAATAAAAAATGGTTTAGTTACATAATAATTACAATATGGTTTTTATACAAATTTAGTGGAATGATTTTATTTTTTTTAATTTTCTTGTGTTTTTTAGAAGGAATTTTATGTAAAAACGAGAACTACTTTTATTAGAAACTTTTTACTAAAATTAAATATTTAAAAAATCATAAAAATCATGGAGGTAGAGATATGGTCACTTTAAAACAATCAGAAATAAATCAGCTATTGAATGCTCAAACTAAAAATCCTCATCAATTTTTAGGAATTAACCAGCTAGATCAAGATAATGTAGTAATTAGAGTTTTTGAACCTTATGCTAAAAGAATTTTTGTAGAATCTGAATTTTTAGATAATGAGATAGAATTAGACTTGATAAATGGCCAGGGGTTATTTGAGAAAGTAATTAAATCTACAGAATTATTTGATTATAAATTAAATTATGAAGGATATAATGGAGAAAAATGGAGCAGAAAAGATTCTTACTCCTTTGCACCAATCTTATCTGACTATGATTTATATCTATTTAGTGAGGGTAATCATCATCGTGTTTATGATAAGATGGGAGCACATGTTATTACAAATGAAGGAGTTGAGGGGACGAGTTTTACAGTTTGGGCACCAGAAGCTGAGAGAGTTAGTGTAATAGGCAGCTTTAATAATTGGGATGGTAGAGTTCATCAAATGAGAATGTTAGGGCATTCAGGGGTTTGGGAAATATTTATTCCACATATAAAAGAAGGTGATCTATATCGCTTTGAAATTTTAACTAAAGAAGAATATATTGTAGTAAAATCTGATCCTTATGCTTTTTATACTGAAATGCGTCCAGCCAATGCTTCTATTGTTTATGATTATAACGGCAAATATGAATGGGAAGATCAAGATTGGATGGAAAAAAGGTCAGAAATTAATTGGTTAGAAGAGCCAATTTCAGTTTATGAGGTTAACTTAGCTTCTTGGGCTAGAGTACCAGAAGAAGGGAATAGATTTTTAACTTATAGAGAATTAGCTGATAAGCTTGTAGATTATGTTAAAGATCATAATTATACACATGTTGAATTAATGCCAATAGCAGAACATCCTCTTGATGAATCCTGGGGTTATCAAGTAACTGGTTATTTCTCTACAACTAGTAGATTTGGTAAACCAGAAGATTTAATGTACTTAATTGATGGATTCCATAAAAATGATATCGGTGTAATTTTAGACTGGGTTCCAGGACATTTTCCTAAAGATCCACATGGTTTAGGGAGATTTGATGGTTCAGCTTTATATGAACACTTAGATCCAAGGCTAGGAGAACATCAAGATTGGGGAACATATATCTTCAATTATGGTAGAAATGAAGTTAAAAATTTCTTGATTTCTAATGCTCTTTATTGGTTAGATAAGTTTCATATAGATGGATTAAGGGTAGACGCTGTAGCCTCTATGGTTTATTTAGATTATAGTAGAGAAGAAGGGGAATGGATTCCAAATAAATATGGAGGTCGAGAAAACTTAGAAGCAATAGAGTTTTTACAATATTTCAATTCAATAACTCATGAATATTATCCAGGAATCTTAACAATTGCTGAAGAATCTACTGCTTTTGAAGGAGTATCAAAACCTACCTATCTAGGTGGTTTAGGATTCTCTATGAAATGGAATATGGGATGGATGAATGATTCTTTAGAATATATAGAAAAAGATCCTATTTATAGGAAGTATCATCATAATAATTTAACTTTTCCTTTAGTTTATGCTTTTAATGAAAACTTTATGTTGGTATTATCTCATGATGAAGTAGTCCATGGCAAAGGCTCAATGATTAATAAGATGCCAGGTGGTTATTGGCAGAAGTTTGCTAATTTACGTCTGTTTTATTCTTATATGTTTGCTCATCCAGGTAAAAATTTATTATTCATGGGTGGAGATTTTGGGCAATGGAAGGAATGGAAGGATACACAGAGTTTAGATTGGAATCTATTAGAATATGAGCCACATCAGAAATTACTAGATTTTATCAGAGATTTAAATAGTACTTACCAAGTTGAAAAGGCTTTATGGGAGATAGACTTTAGTTATGATGGGTTTGAGTGGATAAGTTGTGATGATGTAGATAATAGTGTGCTTTCATTTGTGAGAAAGGGTAAGAAGCCTGATGAATTGATAGTTTGTGTATTTAACTTTACTCCGATGGAAAGGCATAATTATAGATTAGGAGTTCCTAAAGCAGGCTATTATGAAGAAATATTGAATACTGATGCTGAACAGTATTGGGGTAGTAATTTAGGAAATATGGGGGGAGTTTGGTCAGAATCTATTCCATGGCAAGATAGAGCAGATTCTATCTCTGTAAAGTTACCTCCTTTAGGTGGTTTATATTTCAAATATAAAAAATAATAACTACAAATAAACATTTAATATTAAAGTCTTTCTAATCTTTTGATTGGAAAGACTTTTTTTATTTGATATAGTCTAGATAATATTAGTCAATTATGACTATATCAAAAATATTTTAAACAAAATCAAGAATCATTATCAAAAAAAGAGGATAATTATATTTTCTGTATAACATATAATATAATGCATAGGAAAATAATAATTTTAATTTTTAATCTAATTATATAGTTATAATAGGGGTGATAATAATGAAAGTTAAAGAACCATTTAATGCATTTAGTCATTTCTTTGGAGCTTTATTGTCTATAACTGCTTTAGTGTTATTAGTTTATTATGCTAATCAGCAGGCAAGCAGTTGGCATGTTGTATCCTTTTCAATTTTTGGTATTAGTTTAATACTGCTTTATACAGCTAGTACTATTTATCATTGGTTACCATTGTCTCCTAAAGGAGAAAGAATTCTTAAAAGAATCGACCATATGATGATTTATGTCTTAATAGCTGGAAGTTATACTCCGATCTGTTTAATTCCATTACGAGGAGTATGGGGTTGGAGTCTGTTAATTAGTATTTGGGTAATTGCTATTTTAGGTATTATAATGAAGGCATTTTGGCTAGATGCTCCACGTTGGTTATCTACAGCCTTTTATTTAATTATGGGATGGCTAGTAGTTATAGCATTCTTGCCAATGATTAAAACAATTCCTGCAGCTGGATTGTGGTGGTTACTGGCAGGTGGAATTTTTTATACAATTGGTGGGGTTATTTATGGAAGTAAAAAACCAGATTTTCTATCAAAATATTTAGGATTTCATGAGATATTCCATCTCTTCGTATTAGCAGGTAGTATCTCTCATTTCTGGTTAATGTATAGATATATTTTACATTTAAGATAATACAAGATTTTTGAAGGTAAATCTAAATAAGCTCAGAATAATAAAATATAAGCTAAAATATGAAATTATATAAGATATAGGAGGCTTGGTTTGAATGAAGATATATTCATGGAATGTAAATGGAATTAGGGCAGTAGCTAAGAAAGGTTTTTTAGATTGGGTGGATGAAGAAAGGCCTGATATTTTATGTTTGCAAGAAATTAGAATACAGAAAGAACAATTACAGAAAAAACTTAAAAATATAGATGGATACTATTCCTACTTTAATTATGGAGAAAGAAAGGGATACAGTGGGGTAGCTATCTACAGTAAAGAAGAAGCATTATCTATAGAAAAGGGAATTGGCATAGATAAATTTGATGAAGAAGGAAGAGTCATTACAGCAAAGTATCCTAACTTTACTTTAGTAAATATTTATTTTCCAAATGGACGTAGTAGTAAGGAAAGGCTACAATATAAATTAGATTTTCATGAGGCAATACTTAATTATTGTAATGAGTTAAGGGCAAAAGGTAAAAAAGTTATTGTCTGTGGTGATTATAATATAGCTCATAAAGAGATAGATTTGAAAAATCCAGATTCTAATAAGGATAAGTCTGGCTTCCTACCTATCGAAAGGAAATGGATCGATAAGATTATCGAACATGGATATGTCGATACTTATCGCGAGTTCTATCCTGATACAGAAAAATATTCATGGTGGAGTTATAGAACAAGGGCTAGAGAAAGAAATGCAGGGTGGAGAATAGATTATCATTTTGTTAGTGAAGATTTAATGGAGCAAGTCCAGAGTGCTGAAATTTTAAATGATGTTATGGGCTCAGACCATTGTCCAGTTCTCTTAGAATTAGCAGATTAATAGATAATTAGAAAAATCCTATGGAAAAGCCATAGGATTTTTCTAATTAAGGGATCCTATAGTAATCTGTAAAATATATCTGTTACCGTGTACAGTTAAAACATAGTCATTTATGACTAAACAAATTAATTTAATTAATAATATATTTTATGTTATACTTAAAACAATAACTTATAGATAAATTCAAGGAGTTGCATTAAATGTTAAATCAAGCTAAAAATTATTTAGAAGAATATTTTGGTTATGATTCTTTTAGACCAGGACAAGAGCGAATAATTAAGAATATACTAAAAAAAGAAAATACTTTAGGTATTATGCCTACTGGGGGAGGAAAGTCTATCTGTTTTCAAATTCCAGCTCTCTGTTTTTCTGGAGTTACTATTGTAATTTCTCCTCTAATTTCATTAATGAAAGACCAGATAGATTCCTTAAATACATTAGGGATACCTTCTACTTTTATTAATAGTTCTTTAGACTGGATGGAGATTGAAGAAAGAATTGAGATGAGCAGAAGGGGAGAATATAAATTACTATATATTGCTCCTGAAAGATTAAATAATGATGACTTTCTGTGGAAATTAAAAGCTATTGATATATCAGCAGTAGCTATTGATGAAGCACACTGTATTTCGAGTTGGGGACATGATTTTCGACCAAGTTATAGATCAATACCAAAGTTAATCAGTAATCTATCTAATAATCCAATTATAACTGCTTTTACTGCTACAGCTACAACAGAAGTTATTAAAGATATTAGTGAATTATTAGATATTTCAGATCAAAATACCTTTATCTCAGGATTTGATCGACCTAATTTAACCTTTAGCTTAATTAGGGGAGAAAATAATAGAGATTTTATTGAAGAATACTTAGAGGTAAATCAAGAAGATTCAGGGATTATCTATGCTGCTACTCGAAAAGAGGTAGAAAATTTAACTGCTTTTTTAAAGAAGAAAAAATTTAAAGTAGGGCAGTATCATGCAGGATTAAGTCATCAAGAAAGAAAAGAAACTCAGGAAAAATTCATCTATGATGAACTAAAAATTATTGTTGCTACTAATGCTTTTGGAATGGGAATTGATAAAAGCAATGTTAGATATGTAATCCATCATAATATGCCTAAAAATTTAGAAGCTTACTATCAAGAAGCAGGAAGAGCAGGAAGAGATGGTGAGCCAAGTGAATGTATTTTATTGTTCAATCCTGCTGATGTAAGATTACCAAAATTCTTTATTGATCAATCAAAGTTATCTCCTAAATTAAAAAAACATGAATATAAGAAATTACAGGATATTATCGACTACTGCTATACATCCAAATGTTTAAGAGCCTTTATTTTAAGGTATTTTGGAGAAGAAGAGATAGTAGAAAGTTGTGATAACTGTAGTAATTGTAATAATGATAATGAAGTAATTGATATAACTATTGAAGCTCAAAAAATTCTATCTTGCGTCTATAAAACAGAACAGAAAGTTGGAGTATCAACAGTCGCTGATGTACTGAGAGGATCCAAAAAGAAGAAAATCTTAAAATCAAGTTTTAACCAATTATCTACCTATGGAATTATGGATAATTATAAGATTAAAGAGATCAAAGATTTAATCAATATTTTAGTTGCTGAGGGTTATATCAGAATTACTAAAAGTAAATACCCAGTTACCAAATTAACTAAAAAGTCTATAAAGGTTTTAAATAAAGAGGAAAAGGTATATCATAAAGGTAGAAAAGAAATTAAAAAGATTAATCTTAGAAATGAGTTGTTTGATCTTTTAGATGAATTACGAACTAAAGTTGCTAAACAAGAAGGCTTACCACCTTATATTGTATTTCAGGATAGTACACTTAGAGAGATGTCTTCTAAGATGCCTTTAACCCAAAAAGAAATGTTAAAAATATCAGGGGTTAACTTTAGTAAATTTAAACAATATGGCAAAGAATTTTTAAATAAAATTCAAAATTACAGAAAAGATAGCCAACTAAAAAGTAAGAATACTAAAACACCAAGCCATATTATCAGTTACGATTTATATAAAGAGGGCAAAAAAGTGAAAGAAATTAGTGAAATTAGAGACTTGGCTATTTCAACAGTAAAAAATCATCTATTAAAGTCTGCAGAAGAAGGTTTAGAAGTAGAGGTTGAATCTTTTGTTCCTAAAGAATATAGAGAATTAATTATGGCAGAAATTAAAGAGAGTGAAGATGGGAAATTGAAACCTATTAAAGACGCTTTACCAGAAGAGATAAGTTATTTTCAGATTAAAGCTATGATCTTAGTAGAAAAATTAAAGGGTAATCTTATTCAGAAATAGCAATAAATCTTATTAAAAGTGGTGATATTATGGGTAATCTAAGTATATTTGATATTCTTGGTCCTGTAATGGTAGGACCTTCTAGTTCTCATACGGCTGGAGCAGTAAGAATAGGAAATTTAGCAAGAGAGATAGTAGGAGAAGAGATTAGTCAAATCAAAATTTATTTACATGGTTCTTTTAAAGAAACTTATAAAGGCCATGGCACCGATAAAGCCTTAATTGGAGGGTTATTAGGCTTAAAGACTGATGATACAGCAATAAAAAAATCCTTTGCCCTAGCTGAAAAAGAAGGGGTAAAATTTAACTTTTTAACAATAGACTTAGACAGAGTTCATCCTAATACAGTTAAATTAGAAATTAAAGATATAAATGATAATTTAACAAATATTATAGCCTCTTCGGTTGGAGGGGGTAGTGTAATTATAGAAGAAATTAATGGGATTAAGGTTAAAATAACAGGAGAATATTATAGCTTAATTACTATCCATCAAGACAAAACAGGTATAATAGCTCAAATTTCTAAAGTCTTAGAAAATTATAAGTTAAATATTGCTTATATGAAGGTTTTAAGAGAATTTAAAGGATCTTTAGCTACTGCGGTTATAGAATTAGATGAAGAAATTAATGATAATGCCTTAGAAGAAATTAAAAATATTCCAGAGATAAATAGTATCAGATTTCTAAGACCTATTAGGTAGGAGGAATTAGAATGTATAACTTTAAAACTATTGCTGAATTAATAGAGATTTCTAAACAAGAAGAGTTGTCTATTGCTCAAGTGATAATTAATAGAGAAAAAGAATTAAACAATAAAAGTGAAGAGGCAATTAGAAAGCAAATGAAAGATACTTTAGAAGTAATGAAAGAAGCTATTAAGGAAGGCTTGACTAAAGATATTAAATCTACTAGTGGGTTAACTGGCGGTGATGCTAAGTTACTTGATAAGGCACAAAAAAGTGGACGATCAGTTACAGGTAGTATCATGTCATCGGCTATTGCAAAATCTATAGCTGTAGCAGAGGTAAATGCTGCTATGGGTAAAATTGTAGCTGTTCCTACAGCAGGCTCTTGTGGGATCTTGCCAGGAACATTATTAACTATTGCAGAAGATAGAGAAAAAAAGGATGAAGAGATAATAAATGCTTTATTTGTAGCTTCTGGAATTGGGCTTATTATTGCTAAACAGGCATCAGTCTCTGGAGCCGAAGGTGGATGTCAAGCTGAATGTGGTTCTGCAGCTGCTATGGCTGCTGGAGCTATTACTTATTTATTAGGGGGAAGTAATGAACAGATAGCTAATGCAGTAGCTATTGCGTTGAAGAATATATTAGGCTTAGTATGTGATCCAGTTGCTGGATTGGTTGAAGTTCCTTGTATTAAGAGAAATGCTGGTGGAGCAAGTAATGCTTTAACTGCAGCAGAACTGGCCTTGGCAGGAATCAATAGTGTTATTCCTGCTGATGAGGTAATTATTGCTATGAAAAAGGTTGGAGAAGCTTTACCACCTCAACTAAAAGAGACTTCTTTAGGTGGCTTAGCTGCTACACCTACAGCATGTAAGCTTAATCAAGAAGTGTTTTCTGATTAGAATAGAATATTAACTGATGATATTTTAAAATATTATCAGTTAATATTGTTCATCTCCTCAAAAGAATTAACCTTAATAGAGCATAATTTTTTAGATTTGATATTAATATAAGGATCTTTTTTATTATCTTTTAAAGAAAATTATGTTATAAAAGTTATTTATTTAATTTATTTTTCAGATAGCAGGAAGATGATTTTTATAATTAATAAATCAACGAGTAGATCAAAGTAAATAAGACTAAGAGAAAATAAGAATTACATATCTATCAATAAGGAGTGAATAAGATGAAAAAAGAAAATGAATTAAAATGGAATAAAAGTTTATTATTTAAGGTTAATGGGAGTATAATTTGTATTTTAATTATTTTCATGATGTTGTTAGGTATAGTTGTTAATAATTTAGTTTCTAAAGAATTGACTAGTCAAGTGGAGGAAAAGAATCTAGAAGTAGCCAGTTCTTTACAACAGCAGGCAAATAATTTTTTTAATCAGACAGAAGGTGTAATTAAATTAATTTCTAGATTTGATAAAATTAAGAGTGGCAATAATAAAGATACTTTAGAAATAGTAAGAAAAGTGAAAGAGGAAAATCCACATTTTAAATATGTATACTTAGCTACTGCTAAAGGGGAAATGATCATTTATCCTAAAGTTGATTTAGGATCAGACTTTGATCCAACAACAAGGCCCTGGTATAAAAAAGCTATGGAAAAAGATAGCTTAATTTGGACAGATGTTTTTATAGATGCAGGTAGTGGAGATCCAATAATGACTACTGCTATACCAGTTGAAAATAGTGAAGGTGAATTTATTGGTATTTTAGCAGGAGATGTTTCATTAGATCAACTAAGTCAAGCAGTAGCTAGCAGAAAGATAGGAGAAACAGGATATGCTTATATGGTAAATAGCCAAGGAAAGATTATTGCTCATCCTAATCATAGTTTAGTTAAAAAAGGATATAATATTAAGCAAGATTTTGATTTTAAATCTACATTAGAAACAAAGAAAGGATCAATAAAGTATGAAGATTCTGATACTTATGAAGAAAAATTAGCTTCATATGTGTCAGTTGATAGAATTAATGGTATTATTTTTGCTCAAATTAAGTCTAAGGAAGCATATGCAGTAAAAAATAAATTGCAATTGGTGATTTTAGGAATGAGCTTATTTGTTTTAATTATGGTAGGTCTAGCAGTATATATTATAAATAAAAAGTATTTATTAAATCCAATTAATAAATTAGTAAAGTTAATTTCTAAAGTAGCTCAAGGAGATTTAAATACAGCGGTAGAGAATATTCAAGAAGACGAAATTGGTCAAATTCAAGCTGCTTTAAATACAATGATTAGAAACCTACATGATATTGTAGCCAATATACTTGATACTACAGAAAATTTGTCAGCTTATAGTGAAGAATTAGCTGCTTCATCTGAAGAAGGTAATGCTACTATAGAGACTACCAATGATTTGATTGAAAATATGTCTGCAAGTATTCAACAAATTTCGGCTAGTGCTCAAGAAGTAACTAGTTTTGCACAGCAATCTAATTCTCAAACTAGAATAGGACGAGAAAAAATAGAAAAAACAGTTGCAAATATTAAAGATATAAATCAAACAGTAGGTGAAACAGTAACTATTATTAATGATTTAGATGATACCTCTAAAGAAATTGGGCAAATTGTAGAGATGATAACCACTATTGCTGAACAAACTAATCTCTTAGCTTTAAATGCTGCAATAGAAGCTGCTAGAGCAGGAGAGCATGGACAAGGATTTGCGGTAGTAGCAGAAGAGATTAGAGCTTTAGCTGAAGATACTTCTAATGCTACTGATAAAATAGCTAATCTAATTAATAAGACCCAAGAAAAATCTAATACAGGGATAAAAGCAATTGAGAAAGTGAAAAGCACAGCAGAATCTGGACAAGAAATAGTTCAAGAAACTGGCCAGGTATTTAAAGAAATTGAAGAAGCTGCTGAAGAAACATCAGCTCAAATTGAACATACTGCATCTGCTACTCAAAGCTTAGCAAAAAATAGCGATGAAATTACAGAGGCTTCAGAAGGTATTCAACAAATGTCAGATGAAGTAACTAATTCTTCACAAGAATTATCTGTTATGGCTCAAAAATTACAAACTTTAGTTAATAAATTTAAAATATAATATAGTAATCTAAGCCTTATTATAAGAGATAGTTTTTTCTTTTTAAATGATTAGAGATACTTTTGAAACACAGTCTATTTACTTTTAAGTAAATAGACTGTGTTTTTTATTGTATAAGTTATTTTCTTATGTTAAAATAATTTATAAAGAAAACGATTTCGTGATATTCAAAGGAGGATAATAATATGAATTTTGATTGGAAAGAAAGTATTTATTCAGATGGTTCTAGATATTACATCGACAATCCAACACCAGAATTAGGAGATATAGTCAAAATTAAATTAAGGGTCTTATCTTCTGCACCAGTAGATAAAATTTTTTTACGTACTGTCTTAAATGGTGATGATCATTTAATTGAAATGAAAGTGGAGCAAAAGAAGAAAGGCTTTACATATTATAGTTGTAAACTAAAAATATCTCAACCACGTATTAATTATCATTTTTATATTTCTACTCAAAAGGAAACTTATTTTTATAATCAATTAGAAGTTAGTACACATATTCCCATTGAAGATTATGATTTTGTAATAGTAGCAGGATATAAAGCACCAGAGTGGATAAAATCTACAGTATTTTATCAGATCTTTCCTGATAGGTTCTATAAGGGCAATCCTGCTAATGATGTTAAGGATAATGAATATGAATTTGATGGTCATCCAACTATTCAACGCGATTGGAGTGAAATCCCTGGTGATTATGAAGATTCTTTCTGTTTAGATTTTTTTGGTGGGGATTTAGAAGGAATTAAAGCTAAAATTCCTTATTTGAAAGAATTAGGAGTAAATGCATTATATTTAAATCCTATTTTTTATGCAGCTACTCACCATAAATATGACTGTTTAGATTACTTTAAAGTTGATCCTCATTTTGGCGGAGATAAGGCATTAATAGAACTTATAGAGGAACTTCATAAAAATGATATGAGAATTATTCTTGATACTTCAGTTAATCATACTGGAACAGCCCATAAATGGTTTAATAAGGAAGGATCATTCTATTCAAAAGATATCGGCGCCTATCATAATGAAGATTCTAAAGAGAGAGAGTATTATTATTTTGATGAAGATAATAATTATCATGGCTGGGCTGGGGTAGATACTCTACCAACTTTAAATTACACTTCTGAAGAGTTAAGAGATATGATTTATCAAGGAGAAGATTCTGTAATTAAACATTGGTTAAAACCTCCCTTTAATATTGATGGTTGGAGATTAGATGTAGCTAATACTATGGGAAGAATGAATGAAAAGCAGATGCATCATGAAATTTGGCCAGAAATTCGAAAGAGTATTAGAGAAGAAAATTCCCAAGCCTATATTTTAGGTGAACATTGGACAGATGATCGAGAATTCTTAAGAGGTGATGAGTGGGATTCATCTATGAATTATTATGGTTTTGGTCGGCCAGTAAGACAATTTTTAGGAGAATTAGACCGCTTTCTAAGCTTTAATAACTCTGATTATAAGTTCAAGTCTAGTAAGAAAAAAGCCAAAGATATTAGTCAAATGTTCATGCAGAAATTAGCTAGGTTACCCCATCAAATTGCCTATTTGCAATTCAATCTATTTGATAGTCATGATATTCATCGTTTACATAATAATCCGGAGATATCCTGGGATCAATATAGAGGTGCTGTAATGATGCTCTTTACCTTTCCTGGAACACCAAATATTTATTATGGGGATGAAGTTGGATTAGATGGCCGTATAGATACCTTTGAAGGATGTCGTTATCCAATGGAATGGGATGCAGAGAAACAGAATCAAAATTATTATAAGCTGTATAATAAATTAGCTCTCTTAAAGCAAGAAGAGGATGTATTACAAGAGGGAGGATTTAAGCTTTTATATGATCAAGGTTATGTATTATCTTATGCTAGATTTACAGATGAGAAGGCATATTTAGTGGTTATTTCTCAAGATAATAATAGGACTAAAGTTGAAATTCCTGTATTTCCTCTAGGGATTGGAGAAGAGTCTGAAATTAAGGAAGTCTTTAACTATTCTAACTTATATAATTTTAATGAGGGGAGATTAGAGATAGAGTTAGATGCTAAAGAGAGTCTACTATTTGAAATTACCATTTAAAAGAACTAAAGTGCCACTTATCTAAGTGGCACTTCTTATTATAATAGTAAATATATTTTAAAGTAATTCTTTAATCTTATTCATTATTATAGAGCTGGCTTCCTTCATTTCCTCTTTAGATAATCTTTTATCATAAAAATCATCTAAGGTAAAAACTTCTCCAATATTAGCTGTAATAAGCTTTTTAAAAGGATTTGTAGTACCTTTGATTCCTATAGGAAGGATAGGAGTTTTAGATTTAAGGGCAAGCATGGTAGCCCCTAATTTAGCTTCTTTTAGTTGTCCATCTTTACTTCTAGTTCCTTCAGGGAAGATACCTAAAATTTTATCTTCTTTTAATATTTCTAATGCTTTTCTAATCGCACTTCTATCAACTCCACCTCTTTTAATAGGAAAAGCCCCTAATTTTTTCAATATAAAACTAGTGAATTTATTTTTGAATAATCCTTCCTTTGCCATAAAGTTAATCTTTCCATCTAACAGAGTTGTTAAGAAAGGAGGATCATAATTACTAATGTGATTTGATACTACAATTAAACCTTGATCTTTAGGAACCTTTCGATTACCTGTTATTTTAGGTCTATAACCTAAACTATAAAAAACTTTGAATAAATTAATTGCAATTCTATAGGTTAAGTTCATTATTTTTGTACCCCTCTCTGTAAGTATTTAATCTTGTTATAGTATATCATGAACAGACATTATTTTGCAAATGATATTCATTTTCATATCCCTGTTTTGATTTTTAATCAAAGATATATACCAAGTTTTCTAAACCAAAGTGTGCTTTCCTACAATTGAAGGAGTACTCTTGAGGTGGTGGATGCAGAAAAAATCTGATTAAAGAATAAAAGCTTATTAAGGTTTTAAATCGGAATTTAATCAGCGTCAAAATATGTCTAAATTATTTTAAAGATTTAAAGATTAATTTTTTACCACGAAGGCACACAAATCTCCACAAATTAATTCAAAACCATTTTAAACAATAAATTGAATCTCTTGTTATTTATTAGTGTCAATTAGTATTTAAATCATTGATAAACTAGTTTTTTTATCTTTTAACCTTTATCCGCATTTCATTAGCCCAAGACTAGTTGATCAAGAAGTAAAATATAACTTTTTTCACAGAGCTGTGTTATCTGTGGCTAAATAATGGATTTTACTTGTTTTTAAATGTATTTTAAATTTCAACTTCAAAAATAAAAAATCTAGGCTCTTCTACGAGGAAGTTCTCTTAGGGTGAATCAATCACTGACTAATTCTCTAGATCTTTAAAAAAGACCTTTCGCAATAAATTTGCTACTAGCCAATAGCTAATTACTATTTGTGATAATTCGTGGTTTCAAAGTGTTTTTTTATAATTTAATATTTGTTTTTATGTGCTAATTAAAATCTTAAATTATTGTTAATCACAAAGTTCATTGTTGAACTAAAATTTAAAAGGTAATTATATAATTAAAAATTAAGTAAAATCTAAAAATTTCAACCGTAGATTAAAGGAACAATTAGGTATAAGAGGGAAATTAGAATTTAAGTCTGTTACTAATCTATTAATGAAGTAACAGAATAAATATATTAGTCTGTATTAGACTATATATAAATAAAAGACTTAGTACCAAAGGAGGGAAATAATGAAAAAAGAAATTTCTTGGCTTTATAAAGAATTGCCTAAGTTAGTACAGCAAGATATAATCTCAGCAGATACTGCCAAGCTTATAAAAGAACATTATGGGCCAGTAACTGAAAGAGATTGGAAAGGATTTGGATTAAATATCTTTAGTATTTTGGGAACAATTTTAATTGGTTCAGGCATTATTCTATTATTAGCCCATAATTGGCTACAACTTACTCGTTTAACTAGAACTATTATCATTTTTCTATCTTTAATTAGTACGCAAATCTTTGTGGGGTGGGTTATCTATAATGACAAATCCAGACCATGGAAAGAAGGTAGCACAACCTTCTTAATCTTTATCCTTGGAGCAGCAATTGCTTTAATCAGCCAAACTTATAACTTACCAGGGGACTTTAATAACTTTATTTTAGTACTGATGTTATTAAATTTACCTATTATTTATCTAGCCCAAGTAACTCTTCCATCTTTTATCTATGTACTTGGAATAAGTATTTGGGGAATTAATCTTAATAATACTATGGAAGTGCTATTTATTTGGCCTTTAATAGGCTTAATACTGCCTTACTATTTTAAAAGATTTAAAAAAGATCTTTACTCAAATTCCAATTTACTATTATTGTGGGAAGTTATCCTAGCTTCTATTATAGCTACTAGCTTAAGTTTGGAATGGGATAATTCTGGATTAGTGACCCTATCTTATAGTAGTTATTTTGTGCTTATATATTTGCTAGGTTCTTTATTCATGAACAAAGGAGACAAATTATTAGAAAAACCATTACAGACTATAGGTCTGTTAGGTATATTAATTATTAGCTATATACAAGGCTTTGAAGATGTAGATAATATAGAAATCTTCAATGCGGCTTTTATTGATTATTTTTTAGCGGTTTTATTCTTTGCTGCTTGTGTATTCTTAGCAGTTAAGTATTATAACAGCTTTAATAAGCTTATATTAAGTTTAGCTATTTTGCCTTTACTAGTAATTTTTACTTTTTTGATTCCAAGCTTAAGGATCTTTATCTATAATGCTTATTTATTTTATTTAGGCATATTAATTATAGTTTATGGAATTAAAGAAAAGAAGATAGGAAAAGCCAATTTAGGAATGTTGATTATATCAATACAAATAATAAGTAGGTTTTTCTTCATGTTTGAAATTACCTTTCTAACAAGAGCTCTGATCTTTATAATTTTAGGTTTATTTATTTTAGCTAGTAATATCTTCTTAAGCAAGAATAGAGGTGAAAAAAATGAAGATTAATAGACCGAAACTTGTGATTCTATTTCTAATTATAGTTATTATTCAATTAACAGTACCTGCATCTATGATTATTAAAAGAGAATTAATCTTAAGGCAAGGGGAAAGTTTTAAATTCAAAACAGCTCCTATAGATCCTTATGACCCTTATAGAGGTCGTTATGTGGCCTTAGATATAAGAGAAGATTATGCTCCTTTACCAGAAAGCAGGTTGAATATCAGCCGAGGTGATGAAATTTATGCCCACCTAAAAAAGAATCAAGAAGGATTTGCTTATTTTACTAAGGCGACTCTAGAAGTTCCAACAGGATCTTCTTATATTAAAGCCAAAGTTACTTATATTAATAGAAAGGAGAATAAAATATATCTAGATTTACCCTTTGAAAGATATTATTTGGATGAAAATATAGCTCCTCTAGTTGAAAAATTATATAGAAAACTCAACAGGGAAGAAAATCCAAATACATATATTAAAGTCAGAGTTAAATCAGGAGCTGCAGTTATTGAAGAACTTTATCTAGATAACCAAGCAATCATAGAGTTTATTAAAGAACATAAAGAGAATCATCGGGAGGACTAATTATGAAAAAAGTGTTAGTTATGGGTGGTACTGAGTTTGTTAGTAAGTCATTAGCTAAATATTTAATTTCAAAAGCTTATGAAGTAGATATATTTACTAGAGGGAAAAAGAAGTTAGATTACTCAGGAGTAAAAAATCATTTAACTGGTAATAGACACTCTATTAAAGATTTAAAAGATAAACTTAGTGATAGAAAATATAATTATATCTTTGATATTTCAGCTTATACTAGAGAAGATGTAGAATCATTAATTAAAATAATTAACAAAGAAGAATTAAAGAGATATGTCTTTTGTAGCTCAGGAGCAGTTTATATACCAAAACCAAATCAAGAACTTATATCTGAAAACTATCCAAGAGGTACCAATCCACACTGGGGAGAGTATGGATTAGCAAAAGCCAAGGCAGAAGATCACCTCTTTAAGCTATATAAAGAAGAAAAGTTTCCTATTACTATCTTTAGACCAACTTATATTTATGGTGAGGAGAATAATTTATATCGTGAAGTTTACTTTTTTGATAGAGTACTTAAAGGTCAGCCTATTCCAATTCCAGACATTAAAAAGAAAGTTCAATTCATCTATATTTGGGACCTAGTAAAGAGTTTTGAAAAGGGAGCACTTTCTAAAGCTTCTCTTGGAAAAGCCTATAACCTAACACATCCTGAAAAGATTACTTGGGAAGGTTTAATAAATAAAATAATGGAGGTAACAAGAAAAGATGTTAATTTAATAAAAGTAGACAAAGAATTTCGAAAGCAATTCAACTTAGTTTCTAAAGATTTCTTTCCTTTTAGAAATATTAATTTTATCTTAAGTACAGAAAGGTTAAAAGAAGATGAGATATATTTACCAGCTACTAGTTTAGAAGAAGGTTTAAGAAGATCTTATCTATGGTATTTGAAAGAAGATCCTAATCAATTTGTTCATTCGATGACTAAGATTGATTTTATTTTAGACAAACTAGAGTAGAATTAAAAATGATGATAAGAGAAAATTTATTAATAACAGGAAATAATTGATTTAGGAATTAACTTTCAAATATGATATTATATGATTATTGAATTATAAAGTTCAAAGCAAGGTGGTATATATGTATAGAATATATAGAATAGTAATACTGATAATCTGCTTGAGTATAATTTCAAACACTCCCTTAGCATGGGCAAAAGAGGGTTATTTTCGAAAAGATACTTGGCAGAGTATATATAATAAAGAGGATATAGTAGATTATCCTGTGATTTTTATCCATGGTATAGGTGGTAAAATAGATTTTTGGCAACAGAGTATGAAAACAATTAAAGATAATTACTATAAAATGAAATTTAAAGATAGAGATACGATAATTTATGATTTTGATAACCAAGGAAGAGACTACTCTGTTTGGGGAATCTCTTATTATAGCAATCAGGTTGCAGAAGAGATATTATTATCTGATTTGGATTTATATGCTTGGAGAGTTAAGAAGATGATAGCAGAGATTAAGAGGTTGACTAGAAAGGATAAGGTTGTTATTATCGCCCATAGTATGGGAGGAGTTGTTGCTAGAAGATATATGACCTTAGATCAAGAGTCTTGGAATTCTGTCTATAAGATTCTTACTGTTGGTACTCCAAATCAAGGTGTTGGTACTTCTATAGGAATTGTAGGACAATTAGAAGATTTAAAAGAAGGTAGTAAGCTTTTGAATCTGCTTACTAATAGATGGAAAGAATTATCTAAGCACTCATCTTATCAGAAATGGGGAGTAATAGGAGCAGTTGATAAGACAATGTCTTTTAATAGTAGGTTATCTGCTAATGCTACGGATTCTGCAGGTCCAGGTTTTGTTACTATATCTTCAGCAATACCTTATGAATGGCAAGCAGCAATTGAAGCAGGGTTCAATAAAGCAACTTATAATACTTCTAATTTTGGTTTTAGATTAGTAGTAGATACAACTCATATGGGCTTATTATTCCATTCAGGTACCTTCAAGGGAATTGATTGGGCACTTCACTAGTATTAAAGTATTTAAATTACTATCATTACAAAGAATTACCTTTGCAATTTAAAGTAAAATAAGAGAAAATGTAAATGTAACTTATGAGATTGAAACTTATTATTAGCAATATGATATAAACTAATGGAGATAAAGTGACTTCTTAGTTTCAAAGGGAGTTTTATGCCAAGTCGATTCGGTAGTACTTAGGATCAATATTGCGTATAAAATAGGAGATAGCAGTTATCTCCCCTTGAAACTTAGTAGAACGAATCCAGAACCATAGCGTCTCTTTACCTATCACTTCTATTAAGTGGGAGTTTTAGAGTCGCTTATGTATCGGATAAAACAAATTAGAAAGGGCTAAAGTCATGAAAAAGAAAATTACACTTCATCAGAAATTCATAATATATATACTAATTTTTACTCTAGTCTTTCCTATGATGTCGGGACTTATTTTAATTACTCCAGCCTATGCAGAGGGTGGGCTTACAGAGAATAAAGGATTTATGTCTTTACTTAAAGGGCTATTAATGTTATTCTTCTTTTCATTTCTGTCTAATAAGGATGAGTCAAATTATTTAGAAGACTCATATGAGTCAGCATCACAAGAAGATTCATCTCAAACATCTTCCTATCAAAGGTTGAATATAACCCAGGATGAAAGAGATTGGTTGGCTAAGGCCGTTTATTCAGAAGCAAGAGGGGAACCTTTTGAAGGACAAGTTGCAGTTGCATCAGTAGTAATTAATAGAGTATTAGATAATCACTTTCCTAATGACGTTAAAGGAGTTATCTTTGAAAAACCAGGAGGGAATTCCTATGCTTTTTCTGCAGTATGGGATGGTCAAATCCATTTAACTCCTGATCAGACATCTTATAAAGCAGTAGATTATGCTTTAAAAGGATGGGATCCTAGTGAAGGAGCATTATATTATTATAATCCTGTTACAGCTACAGCCAGTTGGATCTTCGATAATACAATTGCTAGAAAAACAATTGGAAATCATGTTTTTGCTGATTTACGTAGTTAATATAAAGAGCATCCATTATGGGTGCTTTTTCTGTTATATAATAACTTTTCAGATAATAAGCAACTATTAAAAAGGACAATTTCCATTATTAAAGAATAATAAAATAGGTAATTTATTAAATTTTAAAAAAGAGAGGTGAAAAAATGAAACATACTAAGTGGCTTTCTAGAACGGCAATGCTATTAGCTTTAACTTTGGTAGTCCAAATCTTAGGTTTTCCAATTTATATTACCGGGCCTTTAATTAATATGATGTTATTACTTGCAACGATGTTAATTGGTCTTGGAAGTGGTGTTTTAATCGGTGGTTTAACACCTTGGATTGCATTAATTAGAGGAATATTACCACCACCTTTAGCACCTGTAATTCCTTTTATTATTGCTTCTAATATCTTATTTGTGCTAATCTATCATCTCTTAGATAGCACAAATAAATACTTAGGCATTATTATTGCCTCTTTATTTAAGTTTTTGGTGTTATCGATTGCAGTTAAATTCTTAATTGATGTACCAGCTAAGATAGCTCAGCTAATGCAAACTCCACAATTGATAACAGCCTTAACTGGTGGTTTTTTGGCATTATTTATCTTTACCTATATTATGAAAACTAATCTAGATCAAGAATAGATTTCAACAAGAATTATAAATTTATTACTTGTTTATAAGAGAGGAAGAAAATGATGATACATTCTTTATTAGCTATTTTAGCAGGTCTGTTATTGGGGATTCCTTTTAAATTTCCTAGTTTAGCATTATTGGCTTGGGTAGGATTAATCCCATTCTTATTCGCCTTAGAAGGAGAGAATAAGAAAAGATCCTTTTATTTAGGATGGATTATGGGGTTATCATTCTTAGCTATTAGTAGTTATTGGCTGGTTAATCCATTGATTAATTTTAGTGGGTATCCTTTAGCTATCTGTATTCTTATCTTTATATTAGCTATATCTATCCTTAGTTTATATTTTGCTTTGTTTGCTTTTATATTAAAAACTGTAGAATCTAAGTTAAGTTTAGCTGTATTTATTGTAGTACCAATAGTTTGGACAGCAGTTGAATTTTTACGGAGTATCTTTTCTTTTCAATTTTTATTTGCTTTCCTTGCTTACTCTCAGAGTTTTATTCCTGAGTTAATTCAGTTAGCTGAATATGGTGGCTTATACTTAGTTACTTTTATTATTGTCTTAGTAAATACTCTTCTTTATCTTTTTATTAAGAAGAAAAATAAAAGCTATGGAATAATAGCTATTTCAATCTTTGTTTTAGTATTTTCTTATGGATCTTTAGTTTTAAAGCAGAATAACAATATCTCCAAGGAAGTAGCTATCGGAATTGTTCAGCCTAATATACCTCAAAATATTAAAATGAGTTCAAAACACCAAAGAGAAGTAGTGGATAAGCTACTAAAATTATCATCGAAAGAATTAGAACAGAATGATCCTGATCTATTAATTTGGCCTGAAACAGCCATTTTAAGGACCTATTATAAAAGTAGAGGCTTTCCTTATCACTTGCCTAAAGATACTCCACTATTTATTGGTGGTTTTGCTAGAGAAGGTGAGAATCTAGAGAAAACATTAAACAGTTCCTTCTTATTTGATGAAAATAGAAGAATTGTAGACCGATATAGTAAGAATAAACTGGTTCCTTGGGGAGAATATGTACCATTTCCTAATTTGATTCCTGATATAATAGAAAGTAATTTAAATCATTTAACCCCAGGAAAGGAATTGAATTCTTTTAATTATAATAAAATTACTTGGGTGAGTCCAATTTGTTCTGAAGTTCTAAATCCTTTTTATGTTAGAGATTTATATGATCAAAATGATTTTATGGTTAACATCTCTAATGAAGCTTGGTTTGAAGAGAGTCATGCTTCTTTACAGGTTTTACAAGCCGTTATATTTAGGGCAGTAGAACACAGGGCTCCTATTGTCAAAGTAGGTAACACAGGTATTAGTGGAGTGATAAACCAAAATGGAAAAGTACTAATTAGAACTGACATTTTTGAAACTAAAACATTAACTTTTAATTTAGCTATTCCAGTACGTAAAGAAACAATATATTATAAGTATGGAAACGTATTTGGATGGACACTTTTATTAATAACTTTCTTTATTTTATCTAAAATTTATCTAGAAAGAAAAGAATTTCTCATAAGTTCAAATAAGTAGAATTAAATAAAAAAAGAGTGGCTAAAGAGCCACTCTTTTTTATTTCTATGTTATCTTTTTAGCTTTTTCTTGATCAATTAATTGAGAAGCAGAGTTTTCCTTTGCTTTTCTGTTATTTAGCTTATTAATCAAATTAAATATAACAGCTAGAATAATAAATAGATCAATAAATAAAGTTATTAAAATTGCGACCTTTCCTAAGCTAAAACTCTGTAGATCTTGAAGCGTTATAATATTTGCTAGAGCTTCTGCTTTGTTAGAATAAGCAACAAATATCAGTAATGCTGAAACATATATTAGGCTATTAGAAATAAATCTAAAAAAGTGATTTATTAACTCTTTCTTTTCTCTTTCATCTGAATAATTTAAATTTTTTAAAAGAATAATAGCCTGTGTTAAAACTATAAGTATAAAAGAAGTACCAATAATTAATTCTGTGTTCATTAAATTTCCTCCTTTATAAATTATTTAGATCAATTTTAAGTAATCTCTATTATTTAGAGTCTTAATCTAATAAGCCTCTTCTTCATTAACTTGCTTTAATATTATTGTAACATATTATAGATACTTTTCAATATAAATAATAATCCTTTTAGCTTTGAACTTTCTCTTAAGTTATTGCAGCTCAAGTTATATTTTGTTATAATTATATTAAAATTCAATATAATAAAAAGCACACTAGGGGTGTCTGAAAAGACTGAGAAGAGTTGTTACTCTAACTCTATAACCTGATCTGGATAATACCAGCGTAGGGAAGTGGTTATTTTAAATTAGCTAAAAACCACTTCTTTGTAAATGGAAGTGGTTTTTATTATATAATTAATTATTTTAGAAAGGATGATAATTTTGCAGAATAATAAAATTCAAGAATTAACTGAATTAGGAGTTGCACTAGCTTTAGCTACAATTTTGAGCTTTTTAAAGCTTTATGAGATGCCTCAAGGAGGTTCTTTGACTTTGGAGATGCTTCCAATCATCTTTATTTCTTTGCGTTGGGGATGGAAGAAAGGGTTCTTTTTAGGTGCTACATATGGGGTTTTACAATTGCTATTAGGTGCTAAAATATATTATCCTAGCCAAGCATTTATTGATTATCCTCTAGCTTTTGGACTTTTAGGTTTTTCTGGCTTAGTATCTAAACTTTTTGATGAAGCAAATTTCAAGATTAAGTCTATTCTAATAGTTATGGCTACATTATTAGGAGGGAGCTTTAGATTTCTAGCTCATGTAATTTCAGGTGTAGTCTTTTTTGGAAAGTATGCTCCTGAAGGTGTAGATGTTTGGGTTTATTCTTTAGGATATAATGCAACTTATATGATTCCTCAAATTATAATTACTATTGTAGCTATGATCTTATTAGACAAAGGCTTAGCCAATACCTCATTAAACGAAGTAAATAATAGGGAAGCTAAATAATGAAGAAGGTTGTTTTATTTATTAATGGTGAGCTACGAGGTGAAAAAGATTTTTATCTAAACTATATAAGGGATAATGATAAGATCATTTGCGCAGATGGAGGGGCAAAACATACTTATAAGTTAGGATTGATACCTGATTTAATTTTAGGAGATTTAGATTCTATTCCAGCTGAAGTTTTTAATTATTATCAAAAAAAAGGTGTCGAGTTTTCTAAGTATCCCGCTAATAAAGATAAGACCGATACACAGTTAGTCTTAGAGAAGTTAATAGGAGAGAGCTATGATGAGATAATTATCTTTGCTGCTTTAGGTGGCCGTTTAGATCATACTTTAGCAAACTTATACTTATTAGAACATTTTAATGCTGATGATTTTAATATTAAGTTAATAAGCCAGTATGAGACTGTAGAACTAATAACTGATGAAAAGCAGATAGTTAATAAAACAAATAAAACAGTATCTTTTTTGCCCTTGACTAGAGAGGTTAAAGGAGTATATTTAACTGGCTTTAAATATAAACTAGTGGATGCAGTATTTACACGAGGTGATACTTTAGGCTTAAGCAATATAATTAAATCAAAAGTAGCTAAGGTTGAAATTTCTAAAGGAAAGATGTTAATGATCATTAATAATTAAATAGAATAAAAGAGTAATAAAAACCTAACTTTTAGTTAGGTTTTTATTATTTCAAAGTTATTATATCTAATATTTATACAATGCAATTAATAATCTCTCGCTATTATCGGGGGTTTGATACAAAGGGATGTATATTTATAATTTTTTGCTGGAGAACAAAGTATTCTTCACCATTTTATTGCTTGAATAATAGAATAAAAAGAGTGGCTTAATTATTTAAAGAGTAGGTGAGGAGATTGGATGAATATTCTATTGCTAAAAGAAGGAACGGTGAAGAATATCTATTAAAATACATTGACCAAATTGATTATGAAAAATGTATAGGATGTTCCAATTGTGTTAAAGCATGTGGAGCAGATGTTTTAAGGATGGTAAATACCTCTCACGGTTATAAAGTTAAAATAATTGCAGCAGAAAGATGTTTAGGGGAAGGTCATTGCTTAAAAAAGTGTCCAACGGATGCTTTAAAATTAAAGCCCCAGCAAATATAAAGTTAATAAGTGTAACTATTAAAGAACTGTGGAATGATAGATAAAGCGACAGTTTCGGAGTTAGGCTTTAGGAGCTAGGACATAGAAAGATCTTACTAACTCCTATGACCTATCGCCTAGCACCTAAAAGTGTCTTTTTATATCTATTAAGTTTTATACTTAGTAAATAAAATAGCTTTATTTTTAAGAATTTCTATGTTAAACTAAGGGACAGAAAGCATAAAAGCAAAAAACAGGAGGTAAAAATTAATATGCCAATTAAAGAGTGTTTATTAGAAAATAAAACTTGCAATAACTGCGGAGAATGCTTGATCTGTGATTTAGATAGAAGCAAAAATTGTAATAATTGTATGGAATGTATTGATACTAATATAGATTTTAATGCCATAGGAATAGATGACGTAGTATATGATGAAGAATAAAAACAAAATATTATTATCCTAAAAAAACATCTGCTTGTATAGTAGATGTTTTTTTATAACTATTTTTCTGTTTAGAACGTTAAATATAGAAAAAGATTATATTTGAATTTGTTGTTGAACTTTTAAATTGAATTTAAGTTAAAGCAAAATGATAATTTTAGACCTTAAATTCAATGAAAAACAGAATAGAAAGTCGATAAAATATACAAGCAAATATTAAGACTTTGCGATTTGGGGCGATGGACTTTAGTGTGTTAAATTCTGCTTTTTATTGAGGATTATTATGAAAAATACAGATAAAACTAAGAAGAATCCTAAATTATCATTAGTTCATAGTAAATTAACAGCTCGATGGAGAAAATAAGAATAAAATTACAAAATAAAAGCTTTTGAACAAGTTTAGAATCTTTTTTGAAGATCAGAGGTCTATATTGCTAGGTGTAAAGAGAAAAGTGTATAAGGAGGGGATTATTATAAAGGTATTATTGTTTTATATTATTGCGCAAAATATGTATTTTGCGCAATAATGAGGTTAAAATAATATTATTCCCGAATTTAAATAATATTATACCTATATTTGCAATATTTTATTCTGGATATTATAATTTAAATAGATAAATAATAATTAACCGTTGTTTTTGAGTCTAATTTTTGAGTCTAATTAAGGAGGTCTTTTGTTTTGATTAAAAATTTAAAGTATAAACAAGCTGTAAAAAGTTTTTTGAAATATCTCTTAGCCGAACGAGGTTATTCTGAATTGACTATTAAAGAATATAATCAAGATCTAGATCTTTTTGCTAGATATCTAAATAAAGAATTTGACTATGAGATCGAAAGTTTAGAGATCGAAGAAATTAACCAATTTCATCTCTCTGAATTTCTAAGCGATATTATCTTAATTAATGATAACTCAGCTGCAACTAGAAATCGTAAGTTATATAGCTTGAGGTCTTTCTTCAATTTCTTAGTAAAGCGTAACTTTATAAATAACAACCCTACTTTATCTATTGAATCTACTAAAACAAATTTAAGATCTGAGCCAATTTATTTAAATGCTGACGATATCAGAAATTACTTAAATGCGATCAAAAACTATAATTCTAAAAATCAAAGTCGAGATTTAGCTATCAATAAGATGTTTTTATATTGTGGTCTAAGAATTTCAGAACTTGTGAATTTAAACGTTGATGAATTAGATTATGCAGATAGCTCTATTAAGTTCTACGGAAAAGGAAATAAAGAACGTTATGTGCCTTTGCATCAGGAAGTTATATCGGCAATTAAAAATTACTTACCTGATAGAAATAAGATAAAAACAAGTAATCACGATGCTAAAAAAGCCCTCTTTCTATCAAACCGTGGTAATAGAATCAGTGTTAGAACTGTTCAAACAATGGTCAAAAAATATGCTAAAAGAGCTGGTGTTCGTAATGCTGAAAAGGTAACTCCTCATAAATTGCGCCATACCTTTGCTAGTATATTATATAAAGAAACTAAAGACTTAAGAGTACTACAAGAACTGTTGGGCCATAGTAATCTTTCTACAACCCAAATTTATACCCATACAGATAAAGAACAACGTAAGAATGCAGTAGATCAGCTACCTGAGCTATAAACTACCTTTAAATGTATTCTTAATAGTATTTTCATAGTCTCTGAGATTATAAGTAGCAATTGTCTCAATTGTATTCATTGCTTCTATCTTTAAATCTTCATCAATACTATCAAAATTATTATATACTTCACTTATATCTTCTAATATAATCTGTAGATTCCTTATCTCCTCCCCTATTTTATCTAAAGGATCTAAGCTATAGGAATGATATTGTTCTTTGATAAACTTAACTTCTCTTTCTTCTGCAAAGTTATCTACTAAATGATAGTTAAGTTTATTTACCTTTATCATCTTCTTTAAAAGATCCATCCCCGTTTCTAATAGCTCTAAATCTTCATATTCTTGATAAATAACATAGTCAGAAAGATTTATCATATCTTGTAATAAGTTAAATTGCTGATCCATTATTTCATCATAATTATTTTTTGAATTTATATCAAAACTCATTATAACACCCCATTTTATATATAGATAAACAATTCTAAAATCAAATTTAAAACCTTATTTTTACCACTAATCTACACGAATTATCACTAATAAATAATCAAGATTTTTTCATAGTCTATATTTTTACTACTCTTATTCGTGTATATTTATAATCATCTACTTCAAGACTAATTACTCAATCGATAAAAACTATCTCTTTGGGTTTGACCTACGAATTTGAAAAGATAATTCGACCTTGCATAGCCTAACATAACCCTTCGTGAAATTTTAATTTTTATGATTCTCTTCAGATGTTTAGTTTCTTATTATTTCTTGAATTTATATTTTATCTGTGGTTAACTATCTTTTGATTTTATTTTTATTTCACTTTATGGTTGGACATCTATAATTTATATTCCCCTTTATATTGTTGCTAAATACACTATAGTATAAAAAAAATATAATAGTTAATGATAATAGCAGGAGGTGAATTTATGGCACAACAAAAATGTATTCAAGTTGCTTGTAATGTTTCAAATTGCCATTATTATGGTGAGGGAGATATATGTGTTGCGAACAAAATTCAAGTAAGTAATATTGAGTTTGGTACCAATATGAAAGATATGGAAGCAGGCAAGTTAGGAAAGTCTGCTCCTGCTGATAATTCCCATACAACACAATGTGTAACCTTTAAGCCAAAGCAATAAGTAATTAATAGACGGAGTAATAAACTCCGTCTTTATTTATCTTCTATTATATTTTCCCCCACCAACAGTAGCTTATAGATTTCTTTTAGTTCTGCCTCTTCAAAAGCTGTTATTTGATCTTTATCACGTTTAGCCTTTAGATTTTTGGCTACTTTAATCAAATGTTCTATCTCCTTTTCTTTCATACCTCCTCCCCCTCAAAAGTCCATATACTCCAATATATTTGTAGTGATTTGTTTTTGTTACTTATAATAATAAAGACCATCTTCAATCAGATGGCCTGTAATTAATTTTATTTATCAAAAATTTGCTTTATATTATTTTCTTAAATTGCAATAATAAATTGAACATTTTCAAACTGTAATAATTTGGTTATTTAGTCATAAAGAATTTGTTTTAATTTATCTTCAAATATTTCATCAGGGGTTAGGTAATCTAAGATTTTTCTTGGTAAAGTATTGCACCAGTTTTGGACTCTAGCAATAGATTCAATAGAGAATTGGTTTAGACTATTACCTTTAGGGATAAAGCGTCTTATAAGACCATTATGACGCTCATTAGTTCCTCTTTCCCATGATGAATATGGATGTGCAAAGTATACTTTAGTATCACTAATTTGCTCTAAAAATGACATTTGAGCAAACTCAGAGCCATTATCACAAGTGAAGCTTTTAAATACTTTTGGAAAACAATCTCCTGCTTCATTAACGAGCTTTAAAATAGCATCTTGAACTGCTTGAGCAGTCTTGGCAGGGATTTTACGAATAATTTCTTTACGAGTCATACGTTCTGTCATAGTAAGTAAAACTGATTCATTTTTAGTCTTTTTGCCTATCATAGTGTCAATTTCCCAGTGACCAAACTCACTACGATTATTAATACTTTCAGGGCGTTGATCTATACTTGTACCAAGCTTCTTTTTATTATTTTTAGTACGATTTGTTTTTGAAGAGCGTTTAAGCTTTAAGGGTAAATCAATGTTTTTGATTGTCAATAATCCAGCGTTAACATAGTTATACAGCGTCTTAGTAGACACCATTTCTGACTTTGAAAATTTATTATGAAGTTTTGCTGCACCACATATAGCATCAAGAGAATGTCCTTTTTGGTAGAATTGTTCCACAACATAGTCAATAAAGTATTCACATTGTAAAAGCTTAAACTTAGGACCACAATTTTTGCGATTAGATTCATAAACTCTTTGACCAGTGTCAGGATAATAAGCCATAACCTTTTTATTAGCTTTAATTTGAGAAACTGTACCACGTTTTAGCTCGTTTCTAATCGTATTAGAAGCTCTACCTAAACGTTTTGCAATAGCATTTGGATTCATTCCTTCGGAATGTAATAATGCAATTTGACCACGTTCATAAGCATTTAAGTGTTTATTTTTTCGGGATTTTGGTGTATCATTTAAGTAAGTCATAGTGTGCACCCTCCTGTAATTGGTTACTTTGTGGTGATTTAATTATATTACAGTTTGGTGCCCTATGGCTATTTTTATTTTGTTCAATTTGATTTTACAATGAAGCAAAAAATAAAAAGGTGAATCGGCTTTAATTTTATTTTCGAAGGATGAATCTTCTTTAGCCCAAGAGTTAGATGCCACAAAAGTAGAACTTAGTACTAAAATTAATGTTATAATTACTATTCTATTTTTCATAAAATGCCCCCTTCTATATAAATAGTCTATCTTCTTTCTTTTTAATATGCAAATTTATTATAATTCTTTATTCAGTAATAAATACAATCACATCCTTAATAAACTATATTAATGGCTGAAAGGAGTGATTAAGATCAAACATCAATCATTAATAAAAGGTGCCTTTATCTTAATGTTAGCGGGCCTTTTTAATAGAGTGCTTGGCTTTATTTTAAGAATTATATTAGTTAGAATAATTGGTGATGAAGGTCTAGGTTTATTTCAGATGGTATTTCCTATTTTTATTACCTTTTCTATTATAACTACTATGGGCTTGCCAGTAGCAGTCTCTAAGTTTGTATCAGAAGAAGTTGCTAAAGAAAGATATCGCAATGCTTTAAAAATCTTTAAAATCTCTATGTTAATAGTAATTTTAAGTACTTTAATTATAGTAGCTTTATTTGCTGTTAAGGCTGATTTTATTGCTCAAAAACTATTAAATGATAATAGAACCTACTATATTTTATTATCTATCACACCAGCTCTATTATTTGTTAGTTTATCTTCTATATTTCGAGGATTCTTTCAGGGTTTAAGAATTATGACTCCTACGGCTATCTCTCAAATCTTTGAACAAGTAGCAAGAATGATAATAACATTATTATTACTTGCTAAATTAATAGAGGCTTCATTAAACTATCAAACATTGGCTCCAGCTATTGGTACATCAGCTGGTGAATTAGTAGGTTTTTTAACTTTGTCAGTTATTTTTGTTTATTATTTACCACAGTTACGAAGCTTTAAAGATAGTACTACATCTGATTCCACCTTTAGTATCCTTAAAAAGTTAATTAAGTTTGGCATTCCTATTACTATTGGTAGAATAGTTGCTTCTTTAATGTATACAGTTGAGGCAATAACTATACCAGGCAAATTACAAGAGGTTGGTTATAGCATATCCCAAGCAACTTCCTTATATGGTCAATTATCAGGGATGGTATTACAACTAATTTACTTACCTACTATTATCACAATTGCTCTTAACTCAAATTTAATTCCAGCAATTTCAGAATCTGTAGCTCAAAATAACAATAATGCTATTAGAAAACGGTCCCAAGAAGCCATTAGATTGACTTTTTACTTTGGTTTTTTAGCAAATATTATTCTGTTTATAGTACCTGAAGAAATTTGTAATCTATTATTTAATTATCCTCAAGCTGGAGATATTTTAAGAATATTAGCACTTCCAGCAATCTGTTTATATTTATCTCAAATTTCTGGTGGTATACTGCAAGGCTTAGGAGCACCTAATCTAGTAGTTAGAAACTCTATTATTTCCTTAATGGCAGAGTTATTATTGATATATTCAGTAATTTATTTACCTCATAGTTTGGCTTTTGAGATTATTCCTTGTTCAATTGCAATCAGATATATTATCATGACCTTACTAAACTTCAGATCTATTTCTAAACAAGTGAAGTTAAATCTGCCTATCAATCATTTATTTATTAAACCGATCTTAGCAGGAATTTTAGTAGTTATGATCTTACCACAACTTTATAAAGTTATTAATTACATGTCTGCTAATAATACTCTTAGCTTGATTCTAGCAATTATATTTAGTAGTGTCTTTTATTTTGCTTTTTTACTTTGGACTAATGGAATAGTAATTGATGATTTCAAAAAAATCGCAAAATAAAAAGGGTATCTTATAAGACACCCTTCAATTTGATCTCTATTCTTCTATTTTCTCCATAGTAATATCGGCAAAAGCATAAATGATTGATACAATTGGAGTAATCAAGCACAAGAATGAAAAGATAAAGTAATCAACAGCAGAAACTCCTAAAGTAGCATAAATAAAAGATCCGCTTAATCCCCAAGGTACTATAGCATTAAATAAAGTTCCTGAATCCTCTAATACCCTTGATAAGTTTTTAGGATGTAATTTTAATTTTTTATAAGCAGTCGAGTACATCTTTCCTGGTAATACAATTGATAAATATTGATCTGCTAGCAAAACATTAACTCCTAAACAAGTTAAAACTGTAGTCAAAACAAGCCCACCTTGACTTTTAGTAGCAGTAGAAAGCTTATTTAAAATTACTTTTAGAACTTTAGTCTTATCTAGTATCCCTCCAAAGGCTAATGCAATTATAATTAAAGAGGCAGAACCTAACATTTTGTTCAACCCACCTCGAGTTAATAATTTGTCAATGAATTCTACTCCTGTACTACTTTGATATCCAAGATGCATAGCATTGATTACATCCTTCAGACCAGCTCCTTGAAAAATCATAGCAAATATTCCTCCTAATAAGGAAGCTGCAATCAAAGTAGGTAAAGCAGGGAACTTCTTCATAGCTAAAATAATAACTAAAACAGGTGGTATCAGCAATATAGGACTAATATAAAATTCTTGGCCTAAGCTATTTAAAATTAAATCAATCTTACTACTATCTAACTCTGATCCACTATATTGAAAGCCGATAATTCCATATAGTATTAATGATAAGATTAAACTCGGTGTAACAGTGTAAAACATATGTTTTATATGTTCAAATAGTTTACTTCCTGCTACAGCAGGTGCTAGATTAGTTGTATCAGATAAAGGTGACATCTTATCACCAAAAAAAGAACCAGAGACAATTGCTCCTGCAGTTATTGCTAAAGGAATATTAAGCCCTTGAGCTATCCCTATTAAAGCAACTCCTATAGTTCCTACAGTTGTCCAAGAACTACCAGTAGCCAAAGAAACAATAGCACAAATTAAAACTGTCGCTACTAAAAATATATTGGGGGATAATAAATGTAAACCATAATAAATCATAGTTTGTACTGTTCCACTCAAAATCCAGGTTCCAATTACAGTACCTACAGTCATTAAGATCAAGATAGATGGTAACCCAATATTTATACCTTTAATAATACTATCCTGTATATCACGCCAACTATAATTCAACTTAAAAGCTGCTAAAGAAGCTATAGTTGCACAGAACAATAAAGGGATATGAGGATAAACCCCTAATTTTAGAATTCCTATACTCAATATTATAACACTAATTATAATCAACCCTAGTGCTAACGCTAAACTAGGTTTCTTACTATCTCTACTACTCATCTTCTTCCAATTACCTCCCAAGACAATATTTTACTTAAACAAATAAGACCTCCCAAGATTAGGAGGTCTATTATAATTTACCAGCTAGACTTTTTAACTCCTGGTAATTTTCCTTCATGTGCTAATTCTCTAAAACAAAGTCTACATAATTCAAATTTACGAATAACACCGTGAGGACGTCCACAACGTCTACAACGATGTTCTTGACGACTAGAAAATTTTGGATCTCTATTAGCTTTTTCTACTTTTGATTTACGAGCCATTTTATCCCTCCTTTTCAAGTGGATTTTCATTCTTACTTCTTTCTAAGACTCTATAATGACATATAAGTTAAAGTTTGATAAGTTAAACTTTTTCTGCTTCTGTTATACTTATACTATAACCACTTGTGTTTTTATTAAACACCAATCAATTATAACATATGTCAGTTTATAATACAAACTTAAAAATACTATTGAAAAGCACTACTTAGACCTTATAGACCTTCTATTTTAGCGATATCATCTAAACTATAGCCTTCTGCCTCTAATTCTTCCTTTAATTTGATCGGTTCTTTAATGTAAGATCTAATCAATTTACAGTTACCTTCAATCTTATATCTTCCCAAAGCTGCTGGTAATAAAGTTGTTTCCCCTGTACTTAAGTTTATAGATCCACTTTTATAAGATATTTTAGCTACTCCTTCTAAAGCCATTAATATATAAAAACGGCTTCCATTAGTTTTATCTACATATACTTCTTCTATATCTAGTGTTTCTGTAATAAAATAAGGGCATGCTACCAAGATCTTTCTTACGTAACCTTCCTTTTTAATTTCTAAGCCTTGAACCTTCTTCTTAGCTTCTTCTCCAAAAGAAATCACATCCAAAGCTTTATCTATATGTAAATCACGTTCCTTACCATCTTTACCTACTCTATTCCAATCATAGACCCGATAAGTGGTATCAGAGTTCTGTTGAATCTCAGCAAGTAAGATTCCTCCTTCAATAGTATGTACAGTTCCTGAAGGAATAAATATGACATCTCCTCTTTCAACCTTAATTTTGATAAGATTCTCATCTAATCTACCATCTTTAATAGAGTTAGCAAATTCTTCTTTATCGATATCTGCTTTGACTCCATATACTAGTTGAGCATCTTCTTGGGAATCAATAATATACCACATCTCTGTCTTACCTAATTCTCCATTTTCATGCTTATTAGCATAATTATCGTCAGGATGAACTTGAACTGATAATTTATCATTAGCATCTAAGATTTTAATAAGTAAAGGAAATTTATTATAGTATTCGTTTTTAGCAGTATTGCCTAGAATTTTTTCCTTTTCTTCTTGAATAGCTTCAATTAATGTCTTGCCTGCTAATCTTCCATTTATAATTTTACTACTTCCTTTTTCGTGGGCAGCTATCTCCCAACTCTCACCTATCTTTCCTTCTGGTAATTCTTTATTAAGTTTTGTTTCTAAACGCCTTCCTCCCCAAATTTTTTCTTTATAAAGCGGTGCAAATTTTAATGGATACAATTCTGATCTTCCTTTCTAAAATAATATCTTTTATATTTCTGAGAGTTTAGAATTATACTATTTATTTCTTAAGTTTTGATCTAAGTCCTTTATTATGAGGATATTAGTTCAATAACTCTATATTATACCATCCCGTTCTATCTAAGATCTTTCTTTGGCCATATGAAAAAGCAGAAACAATTATATTCTCTCTATAATTAAACTGCTCTTTATTAATCTTAAGATAGAGATTATCATTCAACTGCTCCCACTGATTATTATTTGAATTATAAGAAAATTTATGGATTAAATTATTCTGTTGTGGAGTTAATAGATAAAATACTATCTTATTATTTCTTAGAGAAGTAGTTTTAATCTTTACATATAATTTATCCTTTGTATTATATAATGATAATTCTTTAATCTTAGTTCTAGCTTTTTCTAAGTTCTTTTTCTCAAGTGTTTTTATATCTTTTAATATTATCTCTTTAAAGTGTCTTAAGTTAGGATTTTGAACTATATATCTTGTAGGGTTAATTGCAAAAATTTCATTCTTTCTTAGAAAACTATCTAAGAATCTGGAGATTAGCCTTTGAGTCTTAAATTCATTTAGGGCTAATTCTTTTAAAGTAATTACTCTATCTGTTAGAGATCTGCTAACCCAATTGTATTTATCCCTTAATTCAGAAGGTTCTATTAATTGTAAGTTCTTATCCAATTTAAGTTTTTGAGGGTAATTAGGCCAATGAACTAAATACTGATATTGAGGAATATTTAATTTATTCTTGCTTAATATTAGATCTATTACAAGAGAAGTAACCCAATGGTCTGAATGTCTATCCTCAAGATGGGGTGTATAAATAAGATCTGGATCATAAGTCTTAATTATTCTTTCCAATCTTGATATTAATTCATGTTGACTATAATCAACTTTAAAACCTGAGTATGGTGAGTGCGAGGTTTTCAATTTTACTACAAAATAAGGATCCCTTATAGTATGAAATAGAATATCTTTCAAATATCCATCTGGAAAATTAAGAAAGACTATATCTGTTTTAGCTAATCCCATAACTTTTAAAGCTTTGATACTTTCTTCTCTTCTAGTATTACCAAATTTAATTAAATCATCACTGCTACTAAACAAGCTTCTATGAAATAGCTTCTCTGCAAGTAAATAACCATCTCCATTGGTCATTATAATAACTTTAACTTGATCTTCTAAAGCTAAATGCTCATAAATACTACCTCCAACCCCTAGAACTTCATCATCAGGATGGGGGGCTACAACTAGTACTTTCTGAGCTAGAATTATTGGGCTATTAATTATTATCATAAACAATAAAAGTAAAAATATCAGATCTCTTTTCATGGTCTTCACCTCAGTAATAGATACTTCTGGAGATAAAATAATACTAATATCGAAGCTAAAATTATAAGAATGCAATAATTATACTACTTAGTAATATAGGCAAAGCAATAATCAGTAACTCAATACCACTATTTAGTTTAGAAATATTGTCTTTATTCCTATCATTACCTTTATCATTATTAGCTTCTTTTATTTTAGATAAAAACTCTTCCTTGATAATTAAAAAACTCGATAAGGCAAGTAAGACTAGGAATTCAGAAAAGAGTATATCACTTATCCATTGTAAGGTTAGAGTTTCATTTTTAATAATAGAGATAAACATCAATCCAATTAGTGTTAATACTATGAAGATAAATCCTGTTCTCAATAATTTCTTAACTCTCTGTTTCAAAATAAATCCTCCTTTATTTAAGTAATATAATTATTTATAGGAATAGGAAGTATATTACATCTTATCTAAAGCTGTATATCATATATTAGAAAAATTAAGTTATATGAGATATTATCTTAATTCAATAAAAAAGATTAAATTCCTACTCTATCTTCTAAAGTAATACTCTGATATTTTCTACAATCACTTAACTATTATAATTTAAATTTTTGCTATTTTTGATACTACAAATATAAAACCTAGAGAAAATTCTCTAGGTTTTATCACTTATAAGTTTATTTGATCCGCTATTCAAACACCTTTAAAATTAAGAATTAACCTTATTAAAAGCTTGTTCAAGATCGGCAATGATATCATCAATATTTTCAATACCAACAGACAATCTAATTAAATTATCAGTAATTCCTGCTTCTGATTGTTCTTGAGCTGATAACTGCTCATGAGTTGTAGATGCTGGATGAATAATTAAGGTTCTAGCATCTCCTACATTAGCTAATAATGAACATAATTCTACATTGTTAATTAATTTTTTGCCTGCTTTGATACCACCTTTAATTCCAAAGCATAACATTCCACCAAAAGCTCTTTGTTGTTTTTTAGCAAGATCATGTTGGGGATGACTTTTTAAACCAGGATATCTAACCCATTCTACCTGTGGATGTTCTTCTAACCACTGAGCTACTTTTAAAGCATTTTCAGAATGCCTATCCATTCTTAGTGCTAAACTCTCTAATCCTTGAATAAATAACCAAGTATTAAAAGGACTAGCTGCTGGACCAATATCACGATATCCTTCAGTTCTTGCTTTTAAAAGAAAATCAGCAGGTCCTAGGATAATTCCACCAATTGAACTTCCATGCCCTCCAATATATTTAGTAGCTGAATGAACTACTATATCAGCGCCAAATTTAATCGGTTGGGATAAATATGGGGTACAGAAAGTATTATCAACCACCAATTTTAAGCCATGCTGATGTGCTATCTTAGCTACCTTCTCAATATCAACTATATCTAAGGTTGGATTTCCTGGGCTTTCTAAATATAAGAATTTAGTATCTTCATTAATTGCTTCTTCCCAAGCATCAAAATCATGTGGATCAACAAAATTAGTTTCAATACCATATTTAGGTAAAGTTTCTGCAAATAAATGATAAGTACCTCCATATAAATATTTGGAAGCTACTATTTCTCCACCACCTTCAGCTAGAGTGATAGCTGTTAAATGAATTGCAGACATTCCTGAAGAGGTAACCAACCCTGCTTCTGCTCCTTCTAATTCTGCTACTCTCTTCTCAAATACATCATGAGTAGGATTACCAATTCTAGTATAGATATTTCCTGCTTCCTCTAAAGCAAATAATTTGGCTGCATGTTCTGCATCATTAAATACAAAAGATGTACTCTGATAGATTGGTACTGCCCTTGAACTTTGACTGTCCTGTTTTGGACTATAGCCTCCATGTAATGCAACTGTTTCAAATTCATATTTTCCTTCTCTACTACTCATTATTAATTCCTCCTAATTTATAATTATTTAAGTTCTTCTACATTTAAAAAACAAAACTTTTTTACCACGAATTGATACTAATACAAAATAAATTTAAATATTAATTTAATGCATCATCTAATATCATTATCATATAATAATAAAATTCAAAGTAGCTTTCTAAATTCATCTAATTTACTTAGAATTTATTAATATTCTTCTTTGTTGATACGTACTTTTTGAAAATTTGTGTCTATTCGTGATTCCAAATATCTTTTACTTTTAATTATTTATTCTCTAAGTAAAATCTAGCAAAGTCACCAAAGTGATAAGCTTCAAGAGTACTTAAATCTTCAGAAACTACTCTAAAAAAGCAGGCAGGGATTTCATTAGCCTGGAGATTCTTTGCAATACAAGGGTCACATCCCTTGGAATGATTACTAGGATGGTGCTTACATTTCAAATCTTGACAATTACAAAAGTGTTTAGCGATTAATGTCACCCCCTAAAATAAAAAACTCTTCTGATCAGAAGAGTTTTTTAAATATCTATGCTCTTCTTATCTCCCAATACCTGGTATTGCTGGAATTAGCACCGCCATAGTAATAAAACTACCGGTTGCTGGGCTTCATCGGGCCAGTCCCTCCACCACTCTTGATAAGAGTACTTACTATTTGATTTTTTATTATAATAACATATTCCAAGTAAACCTGTCAAGTTTTAATTATTTTTCTTGTGATTGTTATAAATTGCAATATAAAATGCACGGTTTTTTATTTACTCAATACCTCATAAATTTTAAGCTGCCTTTAACTGTTCTTCAAATATATAATTTGCATTCTTAAACCCAAACATTTTTCGTGGATAATTATTTATCCATCGCTCAATTCTTTTAACTTCATTTCTGCTAATATTCTTAAAGCTACTTCCTTTTGGTAAAAACCTTCTAATCATTTTATTTAAATTCTCATTACTACCTCTTTGCCAAGAACAATAAGCATCAGCATAATATTGACTAGTTCTTGAGATATCACTTCCTGTAAAGGAAGTTTCTATCCCTTCATAATCATAGAATTCTTTACCATTATCTGTAGTTATAGTTTTAAATAAGTCTCTAAATTTTCTAACTCCTATTCTTCTTTCTACGCGATCTAATCCTTTTATTACAGATTCTTGAGTCTTATTAGGTATTAGTTCTATTATTTCTTTGCGACTATATCTCTCTGTTAAAACTAATAAAAAGGGCTCATCTTTACCTTTCCTACCCTCTACTAAGTCCATTTCCCAATGACCTATTTCTGACCTTTTATCAGCTTCCTTAGGCCTATCTGATATCTTTCTTCCCTCTTTTCTCCTTTTTGTTGATTCTTTTTCTTTCTGTTTAGATTTATTAGTCTTTTTATATCTACCATAAACCAAATCTTCTCTATCTATAAACAGAATGCCTTTATCTATATAATTATATATCGTCTTCCAATGTATTTTAATTTCAAACCCATCATCCTCTTTAATCATCTCTGCAATTACCTCTGGAGAATAATTTCCTTTTATTTTTTCTTCTATGAATTCAGCTAATTGATGATCTTTTCCTATTTTAATCTTAGCTCCTTTAGCAGTCGCATTGTTATCATATAAGTTTTGAGCTATATCAGCATCGTATTCTATTCTTTTAGTGTAATCTGAATTTAATAATACAAGCTTTCCCCTTTCAATTTCTCGACTTATTGTCGTCCTATGCCTCCCTAACTCTCTTGCTATTGCTGTCTTCGATTTGTTTTGTATATTATATAAATGTTCTATTATCTTTCTCTCTTCCCACTTTAAATGTTTTCCTTTTCTACTTTTTGTGTTATAATTATTTTGGCACATATTTAATACCTCCAATGTTTGCTTTGGTCAGTTAACATTATATATGAGGTATTAATGTGTGTCATTTTTTATTTTTTGAACTATCCGTGCATTTAATTATACAATGCACCTTTCTTGTGATTGTTTTTTATTAATATCAATAAGTTTTTGAGAAGAAGTTAAGATATTATGAACAACTTCATCTACTGTTAAATTTTTCAGCCAAAAGTTTTTATAATTTTGATCAATTATCTCTTTAATTTTATTTTCCAAAATTAAATTTTTGGAGCTAGTTAGACTTGCGATTCTAGAAGAATTAGAAGTAAGAATAAGCTGATCTTTAATCTCTTCTTTTAATTTTACTTCCCTTTTCCATTTCTCTTGTAAAGGAAGATAGGCAGGTAAAACCTTTAATCTTTGGCTGATAATTTGATTTTTTTCCTGGTTAATAAACTTAGCAAATTCATAAACAGCTTTACTATGATCATCGCCTTTATAAGCTTGCTGTCTAAAAAGCAATAAAGAGGATACTTTTAAAGAAGATTTGTAGTCGCTAGAATTTGGTATAGGAAGTAATATCATCTCTGCACTGCTTACTTTTGAATCTTTCTGATATAAGTTATTTAATAACCACATATTAATTGGGGCTATTATAGCTGCTTTTCCTTGCCAAAAATCCGGTAATAATCTCTTATTCATCTTAGTTACTCTTTGAGGAAAGACCTTATTTTCTTTTAATTTATTTAAGTTTTCAAAGATATTGGTCAAGATTTTTTGCTTTAATAATAATTCCCCTTCATTAGAAACTATGTTCTTATTATTTGCAGTAAGTAATTGATAAAACAAATCACTATTATAGGGATTAAATATAATAGAATAATCTTTTTCTTTAAGCTTTAGACTATAGTCTTTAAATTCTTCCCAAGTCCATCCTTGCCGAGCAATTTTATTGATATCTAAATTAGATTTTTTTAAAATTCTTTTATTTCCTACCCAAAATTGTGGTAATAAGCAATTGGGGAGTCCCCAAATTTTTTGCTTATAAGTTAAAGCTTTTAAAGCTAAGTTGTCATATTTTTCTTCATCATTTTTTACTATATTCTGTTCCTTTTCTTTACTGCTTGGAACCCAAAAAAGATTAATAGGAATTTGTAATTTCTCATTTATTAATCTACTCCCATAAATATTATCATAAATATCAGGAGGTTTCCCACTTTCTAAACTTTGATATAATAAATCTTCACCTTCTACAAATGATAATAATCTATAGCTAACCTTAATGTTAGGGTATAAAGTATTGAATTCTTTAATGCTTTTCTTTAAAAATTCTTCGTACCTATCTTTTTGACCTATAAAAAGTGGATAATCCCAATATACTATCTGATATTCTTGATTATGATCTATTTCTACATCTGGATCAATAGTAAAAGTTTTTCCTTCCCTTAGCTTGAATATTTTAAAGTAATAGGTAGCACCACCACTAATTAGTGATATAAGTAAAAAAATCGTCGCTAGCAATCTCCAATTAAAAATTGATTTATTAGCCAATACTAATTACCTCCTTTACTATTTTATATTTAAGATATAAAAAGAATTTTTGTCACCTTCTAAATCATCTTTAAGACCATAAATATACTTAAATTCTTCCATAGCTTTTTTAGTATCTCCACCGAACCTCCCATCTGTATATCCTGGATTAAATCCATAGCCTCTTAGCTTTTCTTGAAATAATAGGACATCTGCACCTACATTTCTAGGTTTTAGATCATGATTTATTTCGATTTTATCCCTTCTTCCAATAATCTTTACTCTAGTCCCTACCTCTACCCAATCATAAAGCACTTTGACATCACGATTAAACATTCTAATACAACCATGGCTAGCTGCCGAGCCAATAGACCCCGGTTTATTAGTACCATGAATACCATAAATTCCCCAAGGAACATTTAATCTCATCCATCTTACTCCAAATCCACCACCCCAGTCTTTATCCTTGGCAATTATTGCCCATTCCCCAATTGGTGATTTAGTAGATGCTTTACCGATAGCTACAGGAAAGGTATAATAAGCTTCTCTGTCTGAAAGAACTGTCATCTGCCTCTTATATCCATTTATTAATAAGGATACTTTTCCTTCAGGAGTTTGAGATCTTTTATTAGTAGCTGTAATAGTTGATCGTTTGTTTAGTGCCTCAGCTAATTCAACCCACAACTCTTCTTTAACAATACCAGTCTCTTTTAACCCGCTAGTATATTGAAAATTCCTAACTGCAAGATAAGTCTGCCAATCATAAATTGAGTTGATTTCACCTTTATAAAAGCCTAAGTCTTTTAATTGTTGCTGTAATTCCCAAATATCATCACCTTCCATTAAGGGGTTATGTAATGATAAATTTCTAAGTGGTTTACAGTCACAAAGATCTTTATTTTCTTCTGCTAAAGTATTAGTCATGAATAAGATCAAAATTAATAAAATAAGAATGAATATCTTGATAAAATACAATTTTATCACCTTTTTTCTTTTTTAATCTTATCAATAATTATGTAAAGGAGATTTAAAATATACAAAGGATTGTTTGTAGTCTCTATTTTATACTATCATAGTGCGACATTTTGGCCGCTAGCCTCTAGCTATTTATAAACTCTAAGCCAGTAGCTAGCAGCTAATAAAAACTGTCGCTTTATCCTTCTATACATAATAAAAAAAGAGTCTAATTCAAGATTATCTCTCAAATTAGACTCTTCCTATTTATATCTTATAAATAAAACATTCTAAAAAATATTATAAAATAAAAAATCCCCTGTATAATCTTCTAGATAGATAATGTAATTTATAATCATTCCAATACAGATAGCAGTTAAAAGACTAACGAAAGTACCTACAATATAATAATCAACAAAATCTTTACTTTTAAAATTATTAAACCTAGCTATCGATTTAGCAGCAAATATTATAGAGATAGCTCCAAAACTCTTGCTTAAGAACAAAGAAAGTAACATTACTCTTTCTAACTTTCCAATTAATTCCCCTGGATTTGCTGGGGTTATATCTTCTTCTAGTTGACTATCTAAAGAACAGTTTTTAATTGAATCAAATTCATTTTCTTCTTCTTCGCTTTTAATAGCCTTAAAATTAATCAAAGTCTTATCAACCATTAAGGCGGCTGGAGTCCAAACAAAGATATAAGCAGAAATAATCAAAATAGTGATATACCAATCCTGCTCTGTCAAAGATAGATGCGAAAGTAAAGAAAACTTTGCACCAATAAAACCACTAATTTTAAGTGCCCATTCCCTTACAAATATTTCTTTTAATATAAAATCAACTGTAAGAATAATAATAAGAATATGAAGTAATTGATCAATTAAAAAAAGTCGATATTGATTTAAAAACTCGATATTTTTCTTTTCTAACCTTATTTTTGCCCAATCGATTATCAAATGCATAACTGTTATTACAATTTCAATTAGAATTAGATTCCAAGAAATATATTGTACGGTCAATAAAAAAGGAATAATAAATACCCAAAAGATATGTTTGATCAAGAAGTTACTATCTTCTCTCTTTTTATTAGCTATATCATCGGTTTGAAAGATAAAATCAGATAGTAGATGAGACAATATAAATAATGCAATTAAAAGCTTTTTTTCGATCATATCAAATCACCTCAACTCTATATTATAACTTCCACAAGTTATCTCTACTCAAATAACCTGTGGAAGTTATGTAATTCAATATAACCTTCATAGGTTATATATTCCGACTATCAAAATTCTTCAAATAATTTATTATACTATTCTCTGCTTTATTTACTTCATAATATAGAGCTTTATTTAGAACTTTACTAATAGACACTTGGCTAACACCTAGCTTATCTGCTACTCTTTCTTGATTTTTGTATTCTTTATATAGTTGGACTATCTCCTTCTGTCTTTTAGTCCTATATTCTCTATTAGACTCTATAAAATAAAGTAAAGAATTAATTAAATCACTTTCAACTTCATTATAACTAGAATAGCTACTATTTGATGAAAAGGAATAACAGATACTGGGTCTTTTTTCTTTAGCTTTATTTAACATAGATCTTGCTCGATGATAGGCCTCACCATCTAATTCCCAAGTGACTGGATTGGATGGAATACTAGTAGCTATACCTCCTATACCTACTCCAACAGCTAATTTTATAGGCCTAAGTCTAGCTTGTAACTGAGTAATTATTTCATAACTTAATGAAGGTATTTTAAGTAGACCTTGAACTTCGTCACCAGCATAAATCATAAATTTTGCTGCTAATTCTTCTTTATATTTCTGATTAATATCTTTGATTGCAGTTTTAATTTTATTTTGTGCTTTAGCACGGTTCTTTAATTTTCTAGAATCTACTACATCAGAAATAATAGCACAATAGTTCATTTGTCTTCCCTCCGAATATATTTATAATATTATCTTAACATAAATTAGCCGATATTGGAAATTTAATCTAAATTATATTCAATATATTGTGACTAGCTATTATCTAAAAATTATAGTGCTAATAGCTTGTAGCTGCTAACAGCTGCTAGCATATTATAACCTGCTATAATCTAAACTATATAAGAACATAATATAAGCTTCTAATACAAAAATAAAAGAAGAGTATCAATAAATACTCCCCCTTATCTTTATTAAAGTTCTCCTTATTTAAACAATATAAAATTATTCTAAGCATAGCTATTCAATAAGGTTACAGCTATACAAAATTGAATTATTCATATGGATTAATATTAATAACCTCTACTTCATCGATAGCTTTGTGGATTAAATCTTCTATTTCTAAGTTCTTTTCCCCTATAGCTATCTGTTTAGGGGTAGGCTTGGTTTCAGGACTTTTTGGTACAAAGACAGTACAACAATCTTCATAAGGTTCAATAGATGTTTCATAAGTTCCTATCTCTTTTGCTCTAGCTATAATTTCCACCTTATCTAGTCCAATTAATGGTCTAAATATCGGCATCTCTGGTACCATATTGGTCACATACATAGATTCCATAGTTTGACTAGCAACTTGCCCCATACTCTCACCTGTGATTAAAGATTTACCACCATTATTTAAAGTAATTCTTTCAGCAATTTTCATCATAATCCTTCTCATAATGATTGTAGTTAATTCTTCTGGGCATTTATCATTCATTTCAGTTTGAATATCAGTAAAATGTACTACATGTAATTTTGTTTCACCCTGATAAGTTGCTAGGGTTTCTGCTAAATCAATAACCTTCTCTTTAGCTCGATCACTTGTAAAAGGAAAGCTATGAAAATAGATAGGGACTATCTTTGCTCCACGCTTAGCTATCATCCAACCTGCAACTGGACTATCAATTCCACCTGATAATAATAATCCTGATTTTCCTGTTACACCTACTGGTAACCCCCCAGAACCAGCAATATCTTTAGTATAAATATAAGCGAAATCAGCCCGGATTTCTACCTTAACATTAATTTCAGGATTATGTACATCAACTTTTAATCTTCCATCTTCAGTATTTATTAACACATGAGCTCCCAATTCTCTGTTTAATTCCATACTATCTAATTCAAAGCTCTTATTATTTCTTCTAGCACTAATTTTGAAGGTAGTTGTACCTTCTTTAGGTAGATCATTATGTACCATTTCTAGGCAGGTATCTTTAATCTTATCTACATCTAAATCTACCTTACGAGCTGGAGCAATACCTACAATTCCAAAGATTCTTTTTAATTTTTTAATAGCCTTATCTTCTTTAATCTTAGTCTCTACATAAACTCTGCCATAAGTTTTATAAACATCTACTTCTGGATCCTCACTCTTAAGAGCTTTGATAATATTAGAGATTAATTTATTTTCAAATAGATATCTATTTTTTCCCTTAATACCGATCTCACCGTAACGAATTAAATATAATTTTTTCATTATTATCACCTCTGCATGATTTTTCTCAACATTTTTACACTAGTTTTTAGCTTATCTACTACATAATTAATATCTTCCTCAGTGATTTCTAAAGAAAGACTAAATCTAATTGCTCCTTCAATAATCTCTTTTCTTAAATTAATTGCTTCTAAAACATAACTAGGGGTTTCTTGGCGTGAAGAGCAAGCTGCACCTGTTGATACATAAATTCCTTCTCTTTCTAAAGTATGGACTAAAACTTCCCCTTTAACCCCCTCAAAAGAGATGTTTGCTATATGACAAGCTCCAGAATAAATATCTGGACCATTCAAGATTGTTCCCTCTATCTCATCTAAAATTCTATTTACTAATAATTTTTTTAGTTTGTATATCTTATCTCTATCCTCTTTAGTAGGAATTAACTCAGCGGCTTTACCAAAACCTACAATTCCAGGAACATTCTCTGTCCCAGGTCTAATGCCAGCTTCTTGGCCACTTCCTGCCATTAAGTTATCTAATCTAGTACCCTTCCTAATATACAAGGCCCCTACTCCTTTAGGACCATGAATCTTATGACTACTAATTGAGTATAAATCTATCCCAACCTTTTCAGGATAAATATCAGCTTTACCAAAACTTTGTACACCATCTACATGGAAATATAGATTATCATAATTAGCAATTAATTCACCGATTTCAGCTAAGGATTGAATCGAACCTATTTCATTATTAATTCCCATGATACTAACTAAGATAGTATCTTCATTTAAGAATTTTTTTAATTCATCGGTCTTTATCTTTCCAGTATTATCAACATTCAAATATTTAACTTCAAAACCATCTTCCTCTAATCTGTTAAAGACCTCTAATACAGAAGGATGTTCTATTGAGGTAGTAATTACTCTATTGCCATATCTCTTTAGAGAATTTGCTACACCTTGAATAGCCAAATTATTAGATTCTGTACCTCCAGATGTAAAGTATACTTCTTTAGGATTCACCTCCAATTTATTGGCTATTCTCTTTCTCGCTTCTTTAATTAATTTCTCTGCTTTTATTCCCATTCCATGCAATGAAGATGGATTAGCATAAGCTGTAGTTAAAGCAATCTTCATCTCTTCTACAGCCTTGGGATGAGGCTTAGTTGTTGCTGCATTATCTAGATAAATCTCTTTCATCTTTATTCCTCCGTTATTAGTTAATTAGCATGGAGCTTTATAAATGATCAAATGTTAACCCAATTAATGAAATAAAAAATCAAAATGATTAGCCACAGATTAACACAAATGGACACAGATAGGAGCCTTAAATTAGAAAATAAGGTTCTAATCTGTGAATATTTGTGGCCTTAAATTGCAATAATAAATTGAACATTTTCAAACTGTAATAATTTGGTTATTTAGTCATAAAGAATTTGTTTTAATTTATCTTCAAATATTTCATCAGGGGTTAGGTAATCTAAGATTTTTCTTGGTAAAGTATTGCACCAGTTTTGGACTCTAGCAATAGATTCAATAGAGAATTGGTTTAGACTATTACCTTTAGGGATAAAGCGTCTTATAAGACCATTATGACGCTCATTAGTTCCTCTTTCCCATGATGAATATGGATGTGCAAAGTATACTTTAGTATCACTAATTTGCTCTAAAAATGACATTTGAGCAAACTCAGAGCCATTATCACAAGTGAAGCTTTTAAATACTTTTGGAAAACAATCTCCTGCTTCATTAACGAGCTTTAAAATAGCATCTTGAACTGCTTGAGCAGTCTTGGCAGGGATTTTACGAATAATTTCTTTACGAGTCATACGTTCTGTCATAGTAAGTAAAACTGATTCATTTTTAGTCTTTTTGCCTATCATAGTGTCAATTTCCCAGTGACCAAACTCACTACGATTATTAATACTTTCAGGGCGTTGATCTATACTTGTACCAAGCTTCTTTTTATTATTTTTAGTGTGCTTTCTTTTTGAAGAACGCTTAAGCTTCAAAGGTAAATCAATGTTTTTAATTGTCAATAATCCAGCGTTGACGTAGTTATAAAGCGTTTTAGTAGATACCATCTCTGGCTTTGGAAATTTATTATGAAGTTTTGCTGCACCACATATAGCATCAAGAGAATGTCCTTTTTCGTAGAACTGTTCTATAACATAATCAATGAACTCTTCACATTGCAAAAGTTTAAATTTAGGACCACAATTCTTGCGATTAGATTCATAAACTCTTTGACCAGTGTCAGGGTAATAGACCATAATCTTTTTATTAGCTTTAATTTGAGAAACTGTACCACGTTTTAGTTCGTTTCTAATGGTATTAGAAGCTCTACCTAAACGTTTTGCAATAGCATTTGGATTCATTCCTTCGGAATGTAATAATGCAATTTGACCACGTTCATAAGCATTTAGGTGTTTATTTTTTCGGGATTTTGGTGTATCATTTAAGTAAGTCATAGTGTGCACCCTCCTGTAACTGGTTATTTTGTGGTGATTTAATTATATTACAGGTTGGTGCCCTATGGCTATTTTTATTTTGTTCAATTTGATTTTACAATGAAGCGAATATTTGTGGCAAAAAGATTATTTTTAAATTTCATGCTATGCTTAGTAATTATTTTGTTTTTATTTCATGTTATATTTAAAGTATTTATAAATTAATACAAATATTTTTGTAGTTAATAACTAGCTATAATTTACTTTTAACTGATCTTATTTTTTGCTGTATATTAGCTTTTTTATCTCGTCTATCATCTATCTTAATATTAGTGTAGACTCTTTTAGCCCCATTATCAAAAGGAAGCTTATGGATCTTCTTTATAATTTCTAAAATATCATCTAGTTCCCCTTCAATAATAGTCCCCATCGCAGTTAACTGATAATCTATATTATCTTCGTTAGCTAAAATTTTGTGACAACCAGCTACATATTTACTTAAACTAGTATCCTCTGTACCTATAGGTACCACACTAACTTCTACAATAGCCAATTTTCAACTTCCCCCTCTAATGATATCTAAATATTAATATTGCACTATAGAAAATAACTATAATCAGAAATGAATAAAGAAGATTGAAATCTAAAATCAAATAATAGTTATTACTTTCTATGCTACTATTTTTTCTAAATCTATTCATAGTTATGTACTTAAGTATTACTAAATAAAATATATTATCAATAGATATCTAAGTAATTTAGTTATGTAAAAAATCTGAAATCTAAATAATATAGATCTATACTACAACATTATATTATAACAATTAAGAGTAATAATTTAAAGGATAGTTTATATTTTATAAATTACTAAAATTTAATTCTTAGGATATTCAGATAATAAATAAAAGACAATTACAAGCTTTTTTAAATAAACAAAGTATATATCATTAATTGACATATTATATTAGACATAATAAACTAGTTACTAGGAGGTGTAGAATATGAAAATAGGTGGAAGAGCATATAAAAATGGTGTTCGGCTAGTAGGTGAGAACTATTCAGTCAAAGCTTATTATGATAATGATCAATTAAAATATATAATTAATCGAAAAATAGCAAATAAAAATAAATTCTTAGTAGTAAGTAAAAAAATACCTATAATTCGTGGTATGATTAGCTTTATATTTGCATTGGTCTCCTTTTTTAAAGAAGCTTCAGGTAATCCTAAAAGGTATTGGCCAATTTTATTAATCTTTAGCTTAGATATCTTATTAGAAAGTTATTTTATTCTAATGCCTGAAAGTAGTAATAATTTATTAACTACATTGTCCCAAATCAATTCTCAGTTTTATATTATTATGGGAATAATAGTGGCCTTCTTATTGCGACAAACATTACTAAAAGATACCTTTAAATTTCATGGTGCCGAACATAAAGCAGTGAATTATTTTGAAGCTGAGTATGAAACGCCACTCATAGAACAATCTAGATTAGCTAATCGTTGTGGGACCAATCTAATAGTATTTTACTTTATTATTATTAGTTTATTTGCTTTTTTTGGTATATATATTAATGCATATTTAGAAAGTTTATTAGCAATTGGGATTGCTTATGAAATCATATCTTTAGCTCCAGATAGTATATTATCTATTGCTTATCTGTTCCAGAAATTTACTACTATTGAGCCTGATAAAAGACATTTAAAAGCTGCAGAAACAGCATTAAATGTTTTAATGTCTCAAGAAGATGAAGGCTCACCACCAGTAATAATTTGAAAGATTAGGAGCTAGTTAATGCAAGATGGGCTTATTTATGTTAGAATGTATAGTAATATTTGTTGATGAGGTGATTAATATGACAAAAAGAATTGGTGTAGATATTGATGCAGTTTTGACTGATGAAGGACGAGGAGAGGAAAATATTTGGCATTCAAATATATGCAAGTATTTTGACTTAACAGAAAGAATTGATAATGTATATGATTTTAGAGATGCTTACGGTCTAAGCAGTGAAGAAGTAGAAGAGTTTATAGCTGCAAAAGGATTGACAATATTTAGAGAGGTTCCTCCTCGCCCTCGATGCAAAGAGGTTTTAAGTGATTTAAAAGAAAAGGATTATAGCATTATTTTAGTGACAGCTAGACCAGCTGAAAATAATACAGTAACTTTAGAATGGCTAGAGGAACATCAAATTCCTTTCGATAAATTAATTCATAGTGAAGAAAAAGCTGACGTTTGTAAGAAAGAAGATATAGAATTTTTTATAGATGATAATCCTAAACACCTAATCCCTATAAGAGAGTTATTAAGAATTCCAGTTTTATTAATGAATATGGATCATAATCAAGGTATATCAGGTGAGTTTATTAGGGTAGATAATTGGACAGATATAGAGAAACATATTCCCCAAATTTTAGAATGAAAAAAGGTGAGAGGAATATTCCTCTCACCTTTTTTCATTACTATTCTTCTATATTTTTATATTTTTCTTGCCAAGACATATTATTTAAAATGATAGCAAATACTAAGGTTAATCCTGTTACTATCCATCCTATTTTTAATCCTGAGATAGGATATCCCCCATAACCTTCTTTTATTTCACTAATTAAACTTAGAATTAGCATAGTTCCTAAGATTATAGGTGTGAAATATTTAATCATTATATCCCACCAAGAACCAATTTGAAAGTTAGAAATAGGATTAAAGTAATCTCTTAACTTACTTGCTTTATAAATCCACCCTAAAACAATACATTGAATAATCCCAATACTTACAATCGCAAATTGCATATTAAAATAATCGATTATATCTAAAAAGTATAATCCAGCACCAGTTGTAAAGATCAGACTTCCTAGCAATCCAGCTAAAGCTACAATAGTGGATGCTTTCCTTCTACTCCAAGCAAATTTATCATTAAGTGCCTTTACTACAGCCTCTACCATAGATATACTTGATGATATACCTGCTATAACTAAAGCAGAGAAGAATAAAACTCCAAATAATGTACTGAAAGCTGGCAACATATTAATTGCTTTAGGAAATGCTATAAAAGCAAGCCCTATACTTTGTGTTACAACATCTTCGAAAGGAGTACCAGTTTGTGTTGCCATATAACCTAGAATTCCAAACACTCCAATTCCTACAATAAAACTAAAGCCACAATTTGCTAATGCTGCAATAAAGGAGTTATTAACAATATCAGAATCTTTCGGTAAGTAACTTGCATAAGTAATCATCACTCCAAAGCAGACACTTAAAGTAAAGAATATCTGTCCATAAGCAGCTAGCCATACTTTAGAATTTAATAATTGTGAGAAATCAGGCTCTAAAAATTTATTTATTCCTGCTACAGCTCCAGGTAAAGTAATACCTCTAACTGTGATAATTAACATTAATAAAGCTAATAAAGGCATAAATATTTTAGAAGCTTTCTCAATACCTTTCTCAACTCCATTATAAACAATAATATAATTAATGAACCAAATAGCTACTACACTTAATAGTATAGTTATATTTATTCCACCTATACTTTCTATTCCAGAAGTTAAATTTAAATGTTCTGAGTAAAAGAATGCTTCTGGATTAGATCCCCAAGCTTGGCTTAGAGCATAATAGATATATTTTAAGCTCCAACTGATAATAACTACGTAGTATGTTAATAATACAAACACAGATAAAACTGGCCACCAACCGACCCATTCCCACTTCTTCTTTAATTTCTTATACGCTAATACAGTTGAACCCCTCATCTTCTTTCCAAAGCTAAATTCTAAAATTAATAGTGGAATACCTGTAGTTAATAAAGCAACTAGATAAGGTATTAAAAATGCTCCTCCACCATTTTCATAAGAGACATAACTAAATCTCCAAATATTACCGAGACCTACTGCTGAACCAACAGTAGCCAAAATAAATCCTAATCTACTACCCCATTGATTTTCTTCTGACAACTTCTCTCCTCCTCTTCTGCTAGTAATAAAAATTAAAAAATATTAGGTTAAACTTATTAAAAATTAATTATCATTTACATAAATTCAACCTATCTTTAATTTTTAAACTATGATTTATAATGTTGTGAAATCTGTTAGATTATGAAATAAATATATCATTTCCTTATAGTTATGTCAAGATTTTAAAGAAAGCATAAAACTTTATAATAATATCATTTTAATTTGTTAATTATTCTTTTTTATCTCATCTAAATCTAACTTAATATCGATCAATAGATAAATTAATTCTCCTATACCATAAAGAAATAAAAACTGAAAAACACCAATGTATATCGGGAATAAATTATTAAATAATATAAAAATAGGGTTTTGATTTACCAGTCCCATTCCTAGACCATCACTTGCTATTTTAGCAACTGTTGTTAATATTAATCCTATAAGAGCTATTATTCCTAGAATTTTGCATCCAATACCTATAAATTTTAATACCTTATAATTATTATTCAAAATTAACCTCTCCTTTTTTAATTTCTAATTTCAACCTCTTTATTATATTTATTATTGAACAAACTATAATAGCAGATATATTACTTTGTTTTAAAAAATAGAAAATAATAAAGAATTTATATGAAATTATTAGAATTTAAAAGTTACTATTTTTCTATTGAAAAATATAATCATCTATTTATTTATTAGTCTGAAAAATAAGAGCTAAGTGGCTTAAGCCACTTAGCTCTTATTTTAAGTAAAATATTCTATCTTAGCTTGAGGGAAATAATATTTTATTCTACCTTCTATAAACTCCTTTAACCTTTCTGCCTTTTCTTCAGGATAAACATACTTTCCAAATCCTTTATGATGGTGACTATCTTTGTCTAGTTTCAATTTAGTATTAGGAAATCTAGCTTCTATTAATTTCTTAGATCTAGTAGTAAATCTATACATAATTAACTCAAAACTCAAAGGTTGATTTTGAGTTATCGTTAATTCAGAACTTAATTTTTTTAATGTCTGTTCATAATCTTTCTGCCAACCATCATAAATCATCAAAGGTGCTAGAATAAAACCTAAAGGATATCCAGCTTGTTGAATCTTTCTTGCTGCAGTAATTCTTTCATCTAAGGTTGCTGTTAAATGTTCAAAATTTTTAATTACATAATTAGAGTTGATACTAAAGCGAAATCTAGTATGCTGATTATGTTTAATATCTAATAAATTATCAACAAAAGCAAATTTAGTAACTAATCTTAATCTCCCCTTTTCTTCTTTGGCAAAGAATTCTATTAACTTTTTTAAACTTCCTGTTAAGTGTTCCACTGCTATTGGATCTGAAGAACTACTTGCTTCAAAGCTAACAATCTTTCCTTCCCCTTTAGCAATATGTTTTTTTGCAGCCTCTAGAATTTCTTCAACATTAACATAAACTCTTAAGTAAGAAGCAGATCCTAAATTAGTAGATAGATAACAATATTCACACTTCCCAGGACAGCTAGTATTCATAACCAGTCTATAATCAGCTGAAGGATAACAAGATTTAAATCTTAATGTCTTCTTTACTCCAACTACTAATGTTTCTTTAGTCCAATTAAATAAAGCAGTTGGGCTCATCTGCTCATCAGGACTAACTCGATTGTGAGATTTAATATATTCTACTGGAATTCCTTCTTCTTTAAACCTTTTATCCAACTTTCTTCCCAAAGAATATTCTAAGGCCTGATCTTCTATCAAAACTCTTTTGGCTTTAAATTGCTTCATCTATCCCCTCTCCGTTTACATTCATTATTTCAATTAGTTATTAATTTAATTCTATAAATTTATTATCTCCTCAAAATAAAATATAAATACTTGAAAGATAAATTATAGTTTCTAAAGTTAAGGAGTGATAGCTTTATAAATAAGTTTTGAAAAGATTAGATCTTAGTAAAGGAAAAGAATAATAAAACAAGTTAGTGTTTTACATCTTTAACTTCAAACCAAAAAACTGTCTAATTTCATTTTTGCTAAGCCCTTGACCCAATAATAACATTAAGACTAATCTTGCTTTAGTACTATTTAAATTACCAGCAAAAATAATATCAGTCTCTGCAATATTGGTCTTGCCTGTTGAAGCACCATAAAGATTGTATACTCTTCCTTCTAAACAACGCGAGGTTATAACTACAGGTATCTTTTCTTTTTTTGCTCTAAGTAATGAAGAAACTATACTCTTTGGTAAGGTCCCTAATCCAAAAGCTTCTAATACTAATCCCTTAACACCATAATCCAAGGATGCCTGAATTAATCGATCATCATTTCCTATAGCTAATTTTATTAACTGGACATTATCTTCTAATTCTTCGGTATTAATTGTAACCTGTTTATCTAAATTATAAAAATAATGAACTCCACAGTGATCTATACTACCAATTGAACCAGTATTAATTGAATCAAATGCCCACAATTTATTTGTATGGACTTTAGAAACAAATCTAGCCGCATGAATCTGGTTATTTAGAACAACAAGCACTCCTTTATTTTTACTATGGGGTTCGATTATTGTTTGTAAAGATTGGACCAGATTAGCTTTTCCATCTGAACTTAATTGATTAAAACTCCTTAGAGCACCTGTGATAACTACAGGATTTTCAGTATCCAAAACTAAATCTAATAAATACGCAGTCTCCTCTAAGGTGTCTGTACCGTGGGTAATTAAGACACCACTAATATCTTTGCTTGCTAAAGCTTCCTTAACTAATTTAGATAGTTCCAAGATCATCTTAGGAGTTAATTGTGAACTATCTAAATTACTATATTGAATTAATTCTAATTCAGCAATATTATTCAATTCAGGTACGGAGTTTAATAAATCTTTTCCTGATAACTTTGGAACTATCTGGTGAGTATTTTGATCCTCCCCCATAGCAATCGTACCACCGGTAGTAATAACTTTAATCTTCTTCACAGTTGACCTCCTTTTATCTAATAAAGACCCTTTATCAAAAAAATATTCATAATTAATCATAGACAGATATATACATATAATGTTGGGTTCATATAATATTTATACTTTTACACTAATAGACTATGTCTTTTATTATTGTTAAATGCAATATTAAGAACTTTATTTTTGATTTTTAATATATTTTATAAATTTAATATATAAAAGAGGAGAGTTTTATGAAAAAAAGTAATATCTATCTTTCAATTACATTATTTATATTAATTATCTTAATACCCAAAACTATGCTAGCAAGTAATTTTAGAAATTCAGAATATGATTTTAGAGAAATAAAATGGGGAATGAATATGAAAGAAGTCAAAAAAAGAGAATCTTTAGAAGTATGTGATGAATATAAAAATAAGCTAATATATATTACAAATATTGCTCATAGAAGATCAGGTTTAGTTTATAAGTTTAATAATCAGAAATTAACTACTGCCTTATATATTTTCTTAGAAAAACACCATAATAAAGCATCTTACATAAATGATTATCAGAAATTAAAGTACTTATTGATTAAAAGATATGGTACTCCGCTTAATAGTAATAAAATTTGGCTAAATAATAATTGCAGTAGCAAAATCAAATATGGAGCAGCACTAGAAAGAGGCGATTTAGCCTTTGCTAGTATTTGGGAAACAGATAAGACTAAAATTTTCTTATTACTCTTTGGTGCTAATAATGATATAGAGCTAATGATTAAATATATAAGTAAAGATTATGCTTATTTAATTGATAAAAGCTATATTGAAGGATTATAATATAAAAACTATCCTAATTATCAAATAAGAACTTTTCAAACTTTAACACTCCAGCTTTTTATATAGACTTTAATTAATAAAATTAAATTTTTATTAACTTCTATCTAGCTAATTATTTCATAAGTATAATATAAGAAAATATTCTGATAAAAAGGAGGTTCCTTCAATGTCAGAAGACAAGAACCTATGCCCTTTCCTTTTAATGGCTAATAGCAACCTCTTCCCTAAAGCTAAAACTCTTAGTGAGTTTCAGCGATTTAAAGGCGAAATAATAAAGTTGAGCAATTGTATAGAATTTGATTGTCATTTTTATGGTGCAAATAAGACTTGCAAAATAAGCCAATTAGCAAATATAGAAGATATTAGCTTGAATCTACAAAAGAAAAATAATTTTTAATTTATCTAGTATTCAAATTAAAAAGCGCCATCAACTTATAAGTTGATGGCGCTTTTTTGATATAAACTTGGAGTGAAAAGGCTTTTCTTTATAATTGATAATGACTTTCGATATCATTATTATATAATAAGTAATTAATCTTGTCAAATATAAAATTAGTTATTTGTTAAAAAACTTTATAAAGTTCTTTAACAGTACCTAATAGTAATCAATTAGGTGATTGTAATTTTTTAACTATCTCTGTAATAGCTTTGCTTGGCATTAGCTTTGATGAAGTAGCAAGCAATTTATTCTGAATCCCTGGAATGATTATCCTTTTGCCTTTCAGAAGTCCTTTATAAGCCACTTTTGCTACAGTTTCAGCCTTCATAACTTCACTTTCAAACAATTTAACCTTCTTCATATTAGCAACATCTTGAAAATTGGTATCCGTAGGCCCAGGGCATAAAGTAGAAATACTTATCTTTAAATTATTTAATTCACTAGCTAAGGCTTCACTAAAAGATAAAACATAGGCTTTACTAGCATAATATACTGACATATATGGTCCAGGTTGAAAAGCAGCAGTTGAAGCAACATTCATTATCTTGCCATAACCCATCTTAATCATATCTTGTAAAAATAATTTAGTTAAAAAGGTAACTGTAGTAATATTTAAATTAATCATATCAATTTCAGTCTCTATATCAGTCTTATGAAACAAGCCTAATTTTCCAAAGCCTGCATTGTTAACTAATACAGAAACATCTAAGCCTTTATTTTGAATCTTATTATATAATTTTTTTACATTATCTAGCGAAGATAAATCAGCAGCAAAGATATAACAATTTATATTATACTTCTCTATTAGTTCTTTAGCTATTTCAGCTAACTTATCTTCACTTCGTGCTACTAATATTAAATTAAATTTATTTTGAGCAAAGATATTAGCTAATTCATAGCCTATACCTTTAGATGCTCCTGTGATTAAAGTATATTTTTCTTTTAGTCTCTTTAGATTACTCAATTTTAACCTCCTTTTATAGATCAAGGTTGAGATTATTATAATTCAATAACTAGTGATAAGTAAGGAGTAAACAGTGAAGAAATTAACTTGTTACCAGTTACTAGTCACTTGTTACTGTCTTTTTAAGATATCTCAGTACAAATAATAAAAAGCAGACATTAAGTCTGCCTTCTAATCATTTCCAACTTTATTCAAATGCTTTTCCATAGTCAGACTCCAATATATTCACTAATAATTTCACACCATTTTTCATATCATTAATATCTATCATTTCTGAAGGAGAATGAACATAACGACAAGGTATAGATAAAGCTCCAGAACGAACTCCTGATCGAGTTAAATGAATACTTCCTGCATCTGTCCCCCCTGCTGTAAGTACTTCTAATTGATATGGAATATTATTTTTCTCTGCAATATCAATCATTAAGTTTTTAACTTGTGGATGGACAAGAACAGATCTATCTTTAACTTTAATAGCAGGACCTTTTCCTAAACCAACCTCCATGGTCTTAGCTTCAGGTGTATCTCCAGTTAAAGTAACATCAACTGCAATTCCCAAATCAGGATTAATACCATAAGCAGATGTTTTGGATCCTCTTAACCCTACTTCTTCTTGTACAGTAAATACAAAATAAGTATCATAGCTTGGTTGATCATCTAATTGATTGATAGTTTCGATTAAAAGAGCACAACCACTGCGATCATCCATAGATTTAGCAACACATCTATCACCTAAATCATCCATCTTCCGATAATAAGATGCTGTATCACCTATATTAACCTTCTTTTTAGCTTCCTCTTTACTACTTGCTCCAATATCAGCATATAATTTTTCATGTTTTAACTTACTAATATCCTCTAACTTTCCTTCCTTATCAATTACAGCTATAATTTCATTATTAAATATAATTCTTTCACCTAATAATGTATATGGTGATACACCACCTACATTAGAAAAACGAATAAATCCATTATCATCAATATGGGTAGCAATCAATCCTATCTCATCCATATGAGCTGCTAACATTATAGATTTACTAGAGTCTTTACCTTTTTTTAGAACGATTAAATTACCTAGATTATCAACTTTTATCTGATCTACCTTATCTTCTATTTTATCTTTAATAATCTCTCTTATATTTTCTTCATTTCCAGATGGTCCATAAGCTTCTACTAATTCTTTGATTAATTTTTTCATTATTAAAACCCTCCTTTTTCAATTTCTTTACAAAATTCATCTACTAGTTTTACTGTAGACTCATAATCACTTAAGTTGATTATAGATGCTGGTGAATGAATATATCTAGCTGGTACTGAAATAATTGCTGTAGCTATTCCATTTTTAGATAGATGAATCTTTCCTGCATCTGTTCCAGCTTTGGTAAATTTTCTAAATTGATATTTGATATTTTTTTCTTCACATACACTAATAAGTCTATCTAATATTGCTTTAAAAACAATTGTACTACCATCTCTTAAAGTTAGAGCTGGGCCTTCTCCTAATCTAGTAGAATATCCTTCTTCTTTAGCATCAGGAACATCAGCAGCTGTAGTAGACTCTAATACTAAAGCTAAATCAGGCTCTATATCATAGGCAGCTACAGTTGCTCCTCTCGCTCCTACTTCTTCTTGAACTGTAAAGACGCCATATAAAGGGAAGTTATAATCTTTTTTCATAATTTCAACCAATGCTGCACAGCCTACCCTATCATCAAAAGCTTTTCCTTTAACAGTTTTTGATCCTAATCTTTCAAATTTACTATCAAAGCTTGCCATAGTCCCAAGATCTATTAATTTCTCACTCTCTTCTTTACTCTTAGCTCCAATATCTATATATAAGGCTTTATAATCTAATGGTTTTTTTCGTTCATTAGGTTTTTGTAGATGAATTGCCTTAGCACCTATTACACCTGGGATCTTATCATCTCCTACTAATACTCTTTTAGATACTAAAACCCTCTTATCAATTCCTCCCACAGGTTTAAAACTCAATAGTCCATCATCAGTTATATCTGTAATCATTAGACCAATTTCATCCATATGAGCTGCTAACATCATTTTAGGACCTTGTTTCTTCCCCTTTTTATAGACAATTAAATTTCCTAAAGTGTCTGTTTTGATTTCATCCACATAATTAACTAGTTCTTCTCTAATAATATTCCTTACTTCCGATTCTCTACCAGAAACACCGATAGCTTCACTTAATTTCTTTAAAAGCATCTTAACCCCTCCACAAAGTCAGCATTTATTTCGGCAATAAAGTGGGCTAACAATCTAGCTCCACGCTTAATATCATCTAAACTAACAGTTTCAACAGAGGTATGCATATAACGTAGTGGAATAGATAATAGGGCAGTTGCTATTCCAGAACGTGTTACTTGTATAGCATAGGCATCTGTTCCTGCTGGAGTATTAGATGGATCAACTTGATAAGGGATATCAAGTTCCTTGGCTATCTCTTTTAATTTTTTAAATATTTTGGGATGTACGTGTGGTCCAAAGCCAAGAGCAGGACCTTCACCTAATTCAGCAGCATCCTCTTTACTAACTCCAGGCATAGTAGCATGGCAAACATCAATTGCTATTCCGATATCGGGTACTATACCATATGTACTTGTAATCGCTCCTCTAACTCCAACTTCTTCTTGTACAGTAGCTACTCCATATACATCAACTTGGTGTTTTAGTTTTTTTAAATGTTTTAAGGTTTCTAACACCATTAAAACTCCTGCTCTATCATCTAAAGATTTACCTGTTACTCTATTATTTTTTAATTCTGTAAATCTTCTTTTAATAGATATTACATCTCCTACTCTAATAGTTTCTTTTATTTCTTTTTCACTTAGTCCTAAATCTATATACATATCTTCCATTTTATAAGCTTTTTTTCTTTCATCAGCACTTTGGATATGAGGTGGTTTAGCACCAACAACTCCATTTAAAGATTCCTTACCATGTACACTTACTTCTTGCCCAACTAAAGTTCTTGGGTCTACACCACCTACTGCAGTAAACCTTAAGAAACCACCATCTTCAATTTTAGTAACCATTAAACCAATTTCATCCATATGAGCAGCTAACATTACTGTCAATTCTTCGGAGGATTGAAATCCTTTTTGAAGTGAAATCAAATTTCCTAAAGAATCATATTTAATACTATCAGTATATTTCTTAAAATCCTCTGCTACCTGCCTAGAAATTTTTCTTTCATAACCTGATACACCTACTGCATCAGATAACTCTTGTAAAAAAATCTTAGCTTCCATTTTATTTCCCTCCTTTTAAAATTACAATTAATATTATAATAGGTTATACTAAATCAAGTTAAATTTACTTATAAAACTAAGATTATCCTTATTAATTATTTCGCAAAAAAACAAATTTGTCAATTAGTTAATAATATTTGCTAATAATCCTTGCTACAAATATACATAAATATAGATATCTAAGTCTAATTTTTGGTTTTAGATGTTAGGAGTTGGGAGTTAGTAAGGTCTTCCTACCTCCTATCCCCTAATGCCTAACTCCGAAACTGTGGCAATATCTATCTATAACAACTTATTCTTAAATTAACCGATTATAATTAAAGTATTCTCTCTTAGTAATTATCTTATCCAACTAAGCACCTATATTATTTATAATACTAAATATTTTATTATATAATCAAAAATTGAGGATAGTATTAATACTATCCTCAATTTTTGATCTAAGTTATTATTTTACTAATAATTTCTGCTGCTTTATCTAATCCAGGTCCACCAACTAATAGTAGTAGATCATTATTTTCTACATATTTTAAAGCTCTATTAATACCTTCTGCTAATTTATTTGTATTTATAATTTCTAAACCTGAGTCTTTAATAATCTTAGTAAAAGCAAGTTCCTCCTCTTTTAGTACCTGATTCTTTTCTATTACTTCTTCTTCACATAATGAAGTTATAATTTTTTTTGTTTTTAATTTATCTGCCCATTTTACCATCAAATAAGCATTAATTTTATTAGCCTTAATCCCTCTTTTACCTTTTAAAAAGTGAAGAATAATTAATTTATTATAATCAAAATTTTCAATAGTTTTGAAGTTTGCAGTTAAACTGGCTGGATTATGAGCATAGTCATCAATAATAGTAAATTCTTGATCATAAATTACTTCCATTCTCCTTCTGATGCCTTTAAAAGATTCTAAAGCTTCTTTGACCTTATTAATAGGAAATCCTAAAAGTATAGTTGCTGTGAAGGCTGCTAAAGCATTATAAATATTATGATATCCTATTAGGGGTAAATTAATGCTTAAAGAGGTTGGTTGAATTATCTTTCCATAATTATTAAGTAGTTGATTTTGGATATGAATATCAAAAGTCAACTTTCTTTTAGTTAATTTTATATCTTTAGCTATAATATCTGCATCTTTATTTTTAATTGCATAAGTATAGTAGTCAGCTTTTATATCTTCCATTAAAACTTTAGAATAGGCATTATCTAGATTAAATACTGCTAATTTATCTTCTGATAAACTGCTAAATAGCTTCTTTTTACTATATAGATAATCTTCTATACTTTCATGAAACTCTAAATGATCATAAGAAAGGTTAGTAAAGACAGCAATATCATAATCTAAACCAAAAACTCTATCCAATTTTAAAGCATGGGATGAAACTTCCATACTAACATAATCAATTTCTCGATTCTTAATTTCACTAAAAATATTATTTAAGCTTATAATATCAGGTGTAGTACATTTATTGGGATTAGCAAAATAATCTTGATCGATCTTAGTATATAATGTCCCAATCAAGCTACTTTTACCGACAATTTGACCAGTAATATGATCAATCATAGAGGTGGTTGTTGTTTTGCCAACTGTTCCTGTTACTCCTATCAGTCTCAATTTTCTACTAGGATAATTATATATTCGGTTAATCAACTTTGCTAAGGCTTTACGACTGTTTTCTACTCTAATATAAGTAGTATTTTTATCTATTTGTATTTGAGACTCACCTATAATTGCAACTGCTCCATTTTCTATGGCTTGCTTAATATATTGATGCCCATCAACATTAAAACCTTTAATAGCTACAAACAATGAAGCATCTTCAACTTTCACTGAATTATCAGTTATATTTTTAATCGTCCAATCTTGAAAATTAGTGACTTCCTTTATTGATAAATCATTAATTAATTCATCTAAAGTAAAACCCTTCGATTCTGGTAATGGTCTATAAAACAAAATTCCCCCCCCTTCATCCAGATTAGATTATTCTCTTTAATTTTATTAATTACAGGGGATTTAATTGCTAAATTAATATAGATATATTTTATTATAGCTATATATTATAGTATAACATATACAATTGATTTATCTACAATATATTACTATTCTACTATTTATCAAACAAACTAAATGATAGAATCTTATTCTATCTATGGAATTAAATTGATGAATAATTGAAAAGATGAAGGAAATTATAAAAATATAATCTAAATTGGGGGATATCAATATGCAGCCAAAAAAATTGAAATTATATATTTTTCTAATTATAATCTTTTTAATACAATTAATTATCAGCTTTATTCCTCAAAAGACTGATCAAAAAAATAATTATACCACAGAAGAATTCAGATCTAATAAAAAATTATCAATTAATGAAATAGTAAATCGGGGTGTTAGTTTAAATGATATTAACTTAAGCGGACTTAGAATTAATGAGGTTTATAAAATTCTGTATAGTTTAAAGGGTAAGAAGAATAGAGAGGCACAAAATGCTTTTATATTTAATAATAAGATTTTTAGTGAAAAGAAAGGAAGGAGTATAAATATAAAAAAAAGCATGAACAAAATTTTAACAGCAAATATTAATCAACAAATCAATTTGATATATAATCCCATAGTTCCAACTATAACTAAAGATATTATTCTTAATCATAAAATCTTTAAATTTAAAAAATATCAAATTAAAGCAAAATTATTATCACACCATGCTACTTATTTAATAAATAATGAATCAAATAGGCGAAATAATATTAATATCTCCTTAAATAAGATGAAATATTATTATTTAAAACCTTCAGCAGAATTTTCATTTAATCAAGTGATTGGTATACCAACTATTAATGATGGATATAAGGCAGCACCTATTATAGAAGCAGGGGAATTCATTCCGAAAGTTGGGGGTGGAATTTGTCAAGTATCATCAACCTTATATAACGCAGTTAAAAAATCGAATCTTAAAATAGTAGAACGACACCACCATAGTAAAGCAGTTAGCTATGTTCCACGTGGAGAAGATGCTACTATTGTTCCTCAGAAAAAAGACTTTAGATTTGTAAATACTTTGAAAAACCCCATAATTATTTTTACTGATTTAATTGATAAATATGTAGTGGTGTATATTATTGAGGAGATATCTAAAATTAATTAAAATTGAAATAATCAAAAAATTAAAACTATTAAAATAACTAAAATGGAAATTAATGATATTAAAGCAAAAACAATTAAAGCCCCTTCTTCACCATTATTTTCTTTACTATTTATATCTTCTTTCTGATCTCTTTTTTTATCATTAGATTCTGGAGTTTCAATTTTTAATTCTGAACTTACTATCAAATTACCATAAATACTAGGTCCAAATTCAATTAATACTGAATAGCGACCAGTTTCTTTAATAAAATCTATTTTTTTAATCGAGCCAAAAGTTACTCCTTCTGAAGTTTTTAATAGATTACTAAGATATCTTCCAATCTCACTAGTATCAGAAATTTCAACTACAATTTTATCTCCAATATCCAGTTCAGTAACTTTTTTACCATAACTAGGCGAAATCAAAGGAATACAATTTAAATTAACATCTAAACCTAGTTTATTATCTTCTTTTTGTTCACTGTTATCTTGATCCTTATTTTCTTCTTCAGAAAATAAATCTGGATAATAATTTTCTAATTTTACTTTAGTCATAATAGAGGTATATAAATCTAAATCTATAGCTTCTTTAACTAAGCCTTCTATTTTATCTTTAAAAATATTCTTAATCTTATCTTCTTTTCCATTTTGAATTATATTAAATAGTTCAAAGATTTCCGCAGCAGTAAATAATCGCTTAGGATTGAAATTGATATCATTATTTATGTTCTTTCTTTCTCGCTTATCAATTTCACTTAAAGTCTTTACAAATATCTTATGGTCTATATCCAGGTTAATATTGTATAAACTACTTTTTGAAGTTGAAGCCAAATCGACTTTAATAATTTCCCCTTTTTTACCATTAGCAATTATACTGAATAGAATATAAGTCTTATTATATTTTCCATAGCTAATTTTGCCATGAATTACTATATGATTTTCAATAATATAATCTATCATGTCTATAGCTTTATCTAAGTCTCCATTAGCTAGATTTAATGCTTTTTCTGCTTGATTTTGATTTACTCCTAATGTACTTTTAATAATATCAATTTTTTCATTCATCACTTCCACCCTTTATCAATTATAACTTAATTACCAATAGTAAATTATTTCTTCAACTTATTGCAGTATTCCTTTATTTAGTTCAATATTTTAAATTTTTTCTTGATCTAATATAAACATTATAAATAGTAAAATTTTAGAAATAGCACGGTTAAAAGAATAATTGCTATAATAATACCAGAAAAAATAATAGTATTCTTATTATTGGCTAAAATTGAAGTAAATTCTTTTGATTCTTTTTCTCCTTCACTAATAGTACTTATTTTAACTTCAGGTTCTACTAACATAGTCCCATAAATATTAGGGCCAAATTGAACAGTTATTGAATAACGTTTTAAATTCTTATTTAATTCTATATTTTTAATTATAGCAGTAGCTGTTCCTGAACTATCCTTGAGTAAGTTATTGAGATATTTTCCTATCTCTTTATTATCAGTAATTTGTACCTTTAGTTTATCTCCTATAGATAATTCTTGAACTCTTTTTCCTTTAGTAGCTGAAATAACAGGAACACAATTTAAATTAATATCAAGATTAAAGTTCTTTTTATTACCATCATTTGACACATTATCTGATTTATCTTCTGAGTCAATATTATCTTGAAAATATTCAGGATATATTTTTAATAACTTCTCTTTAGTAATTAGTTCTGCATATAGTTCTAATTCTATATCTTCTTCTATAATATTTCTAATCTTTTCTCCTATGATAGCCTCAACCTTTGAAGGAGTTTCTTCTTTGATAAATTTAAAAATTTGATAAATAACTGTTGGGTTGAACTGATCTTCTAAGCCTTTTTTAAATTGATATTCAAGATTTGATGTAGTCTCTTCCGATATCTGTTTTAAGGCTTTCATAAAAACTGAATGATCAACTTCAATCAATATATCAGAAATCTTTTCTTTATTATCTATAACAGATATTGTATTAATTACTTCACCTTCTTTACCATTCCAAATCAAACTAATTAGCCCATATTGTTCATTATAATTTTGCCCTCCATATCTAAATTTAACTTGTATCGTAAGATAATTTTTTGCAATGTACTCTTCCATTTTAAGAGCTTTATCTAAATCATTTTCAGCTAATTTTAGAGCTTTTTTGGCCTCTTCTTCATTAATTTCTAAAACTTGTTGGATAACCTTAATCTTTTCTTCCATAACTTCCTCCTTTTGATTCTATCAAAACATAAAATATATACTAATTATTAATTTATAAAATTTTATATATTAACAATTTCTATATTTCATCTCTAATTCCTTCTATAAAAAAGCACTAAGGGGATATTAATAGCCCCTTAGTGCTTAAACTACTATTGTTTAGTTTTATTTTCTAAAGTATTTAATTTTTCTTCTAACTTTTCAATTAATTGACCATATTCACTCCAATTACCTGCTTGTAATTCTTTCTTAGATTTTTGATATAGTCTGGTAATATCTTCAACTAATTGCTGGACTGTTAAATCTATACCAATGTCTTCATAATTTTCTTCTCTGTTTACTTCAAGATCTTCTCTATCACTTTTATCTTTTATATTAAATAACTTTCTTAATGCTAAATCTAGATTATTTTCCATAATCACTTTTTCTCCATATGATACAACAACCTTTTTTAACTCTGGTAATTGACTCTGTTCAGCTTGTAAATAAATTGGTTCAACATAAAGAATTGAATTCTTAATCGGAATTGTTAAGAGATTCCCTCTTATCACTCTAGATCCTCTTTGATTCCAGAGGCTCAACTGCTTTGATATTTCAGAATTCTGATCAATTCTAGCCTCTATTTGCATTGGTCCATAAACTAATTTTCTCTTAGGAAATTTATATAAAATTAACTTTCCATAATCTTTTTGATTAGATTTAGCAGCTAACCAGGAAATCATATTATTCTTCTTAATTGGAGTAAAAGGCAACATTAATAAGAAGTCCTCTTTCTCTTCATCTGGCAACTTTATAATTGTGTAATATGGTTCCATTGCAATAGGAGTTCCTGCATAATTTTCTTGTGGTAGTTCCCATAGGTCTTCTTTATTGTAAAATACCTTAGGATCTTTCATATGATATTTGTTATAAATAGCTGCTTGGACCTTAAATAAGTCTTGGGGATATCTTATATGATTATTAAGATTTTCAGGCATTTTCTCCAATTTATTAAATAATCCAGGGAAAATTTTATTATAGGTCTCAATAATGGGATCATTTTGGTCTGAGATATAAAATTTAACCTTACCATTATACGCATCAATAACTACTTTGACTGAATTTCTAATATAATTTATATTATATCCTAATCTACTTAATTGTTCAGAATAATTATTTTTTAGATTACTTAAGGGTTCAGAGTATGGATATCTATTACTTATTGTATATGCATCTTGAATCCAATACAATCTTCCATTTTGACTTACTACTAAGTAAGGATCACTATCATACTTTAAGAAAGGTGCAATCTTTCTTACTCTTTTTTTAATATTACGATCAAACATCAACCTGCTTTCTTCTGTGATATCATTATTTAATAATAGTTTCAAAGTACCATATTTAATCGCAAAAGCTAACCTTTTAATAGGAGAATTTAATTTTACTCCCCCATTTCCTTGATAATTAATATAATTATTCGTATCACCTGCTGGATAATCAAATTCTTGAGTTCGAGTATTGGATATTACATATTGATCTGTTAATTCGCCATAATAAACTCTTGGTTCTTTAACTTCTAACTTTTGGCTTTTTGGAGGGATATCTTTAATCAGAAACTCTGGAACTCCACCTTCTGTAACTCCATTTACTGGACTCATAGCTAAACCAAATCCATGAGTATAATTCAATCTTTTATTAACCCAAGTCTGATTTGGTAATAGTCTTTGATTTATTTCTCTAGCTCCTAACATCACTTGATATATTTTTCCATCAAGATTGTATCTATCGATATCAATATCATTAAAATTATAATAAGATTTAAGACCCTGTAGCTGGCCATAGCTCGTTTTTAGTGGTCTACTATCCCATAATCTGATATTATCAATAGTTGCTTTATTAGTAAGAATATCTTCATAGTTTAAATCTTCTTTCACATTAAAATCTTCTTCTTTGATATCTTCTAGATTATAAGCATTTGTAGTAAACTTAATATTATATTTTATATATGGGGCTTCTTTAGCTATTTCATTTGGTTCCACTTGATACTGTTGAATAATGCCAGGATAGATAGCAGTTAATAATATAGAAGTTACAAAAAGAGTAACAACTCCTCCAATAATTAATTTAGTATTTCTTATGAAAATATTGATAAAAATAAAAATTGCAAGTAATAATGCTATGAAAGAAAGTGCTTTTAGACCAAGTAATTGTGCATGTACATCGGTATAACTTGCTCCAAAGACAACTCCCCGCTTAGAATATAAGAGTTGAAACATATTTAATCTATAGCCCCAAGCCTTTAAGATAAAGAATAGACTGATTAAAAAAGACAAATGGTATTTAGCCTTATTGTTAATCCTATTTAATATAGATTTATTTTGGTTAATTAGTAAATGAACTCCACCAATGATCAAGCCTGTAATTATAAGTAAAGTAGATAGTAATTGATACACTAGCTGGTATGCAGGAAATTTAAAGATATAAAATGATATATCCTTATTAAATAATGGATCTTTAAGATTGAAACTAGTAGAATTCAAAAATTCAAGTACAACTTTCCAGCTATTAGATCCTATAGTACTAAAAATAAAACCAATTAGTAAACTAAGAAGTAAATAAATAAGATTTAATCTTCCGGGAGTCAACAAAGTCAATATTCCATTACTTCCTTTAGGCTTTAGTTCAATAATATGGTCATCTTGATCTTTTCTTTCTTTTAAATTATTAATTAAATCTATTATCTTATCTCTGGTAAATAATAAATTAATAAAAATAAATGAAGAAAATAATATCCAAACTCCAAACCTTACAAGTATTTTAGTTTTAAAAATAGTCCAAAAAACATCATTAAGATTTAAGTTTTTAAACCACAATACATCAGTGTAAAAGTTAACTCCTACTCCTAAAAAATTAATCATTAATATTACCGTTAATATTGTAGCTAAGATTAATCCTCTATAAATTTTTTTCACATTTCCACCTCTTTTTAATCTTTATAAGTTAGAAATAATAAGTTAACTTATTATTTCTAACTTTCTTTCTCCTAAATTTGATTTATTATCTTCTTTAGTTAGAAACTTTTCAACCTCTTCAAAATTTACTTTATTACTTATTTCACTATTATTATAGATCTTATTAATGCCTACTACTAATTTTTCAACATCTAATTTTTTTAATACATTCAATGCTTCTTCTTTAGTCTTTACTGATTCAGTAGCCTTAATTATATATTTTAAACCTTCCTCTTCTAATTTTACTAAGGCTTGATACGCATTACTTCTTACTATACCACTACTATCAGTTATTAAATTAAATAAAAAGGGTGCAGCTTTTTTGATTTGATATTCTCCTAAACTCTTAGCTGCTTGACTTCTTACTTTACAACTACTATCATTTAATTTATTTATTAGATTATTAAAGATTAATTTATTATTTTTAAATTTAGTTAATGCTTTAATAGTATGTATCCTTACTATTTCAGAACTATCATTTAAAAGTTTGATAAATATTTCGATAGCTTTATTTCTATTTTGAATATTGTAATCAAAACTAGCTAATATTTTTATTGCCCAACTTCTATAAACCTGCTTCTTAGTAAAAGTCACTTCTACTAATTGGTCAAAGGCTTGAATGCCAATATTTTCAAAAGCATTACTTAATATCTCTAATAATAAAGTATTATCACAATATTCGAGATAATTAATAAGTGTCTCTATTATTTTAGGATTAGCTTTTGTTCTAAGAGCTTCGATAACCTCTTTTTTTACTTCTTCATCGTTATCATATAAAGCAATAATAGCATAATCAATAGACTGTGGTGTATTAAGCTCAACTAATGTTTTACAAGCCTCAATTTTACTTTCGTTTTTCTCAGAAATTATCTCATTAAATAATTCATCTATAAAACCATTAACTAAAAGCTCGTCTTTTACTTGATTATATGTATCCTTGCCTAATGAATTCTTGCCTTCTAAAATTAGTCTCTTTTTAATATTTATATCTTTTAATCTAGATACTTTTTTTAACCCTTTATATAGATTTTTTTTAAGTAATCTTTTTAAATAATCATAACTTCTTCGATAGATTATAAATTTAATACCTCTACTTATTAGATACAAGATAAAAGCAGTACTTAAAATAGTTATAAATTTATGTATAATCAAAAAAGTTATTAATTTTTCCATGAAAAGTACTGGATTCATTTTATGATCTCCCCTTTTATAAATTCTTGTATCATTTATTCTATATAGCTTATAGTTTTTCCTTCATGATGGATTTTAATAGTTATTTAAAGTGTTTTATATTTAATATTTATTAGTTATGATAAATAGAAATAAAAAAGATTATTTAAGAATTAATTCTTAAATAATCTTTTTTATAAAATTAAAGACAAATTGTATTCTGACTAAAGACGATTATTAGGTTACTTTTCTTATATTCTGGTAAGTAATTAATAATTAATTTAAATTGATTGTTGGAACTATCTCTTCTTCTTCAAAATAGGTGAAATATTTTCCATTGCCTAATTTAGAAAGTTCTTTTAATTTTAATTGATTATATTTATCTATTTTTCCAACCTGTATTATATGTGTTTTAATTCCAAGCTTGCTTAATCTGTTTATCACTTTACTTGGCATAATATTACCAGTATCCTTACCGTCCGTTATTAATAATATATGCTTTTTACCTTGTAGGTATTTCAAATCTTCTCCAGCATAAGATAAATTTAAAGCAATAGGTGACTTACCTAAGGGTTTAACTTGATCGATAAAATTTAAAATATCTTTTTTAGTATTTGTTTTTATGGGAATAGCTAGATAAGATCCTTCTCTGTTTGATTCTTTACTGCCAAATACTCTTAACCCTATATTTATTTCCTTAGGAAAATCATTTATTATTCTATTTAAAATTTTTTTAGAAGTATTTATTTTATTTTTCTCTTCTATTTCACCCCACATACTTCCAGATAAATCCCAAATTATTTCTACATTTATTCTGTTATATTCAAGAGGATTTTGGTTACTATTGACCTTTATCTCTTTATTTATTTTTTTGTTAGTAGGTATTGTTATAATATTTAATGTATTAATACTAAAAATTGCGGATAATAAAATTATAATTAAGATTACTAAAGTGAGATTTTGTTTTAATCTCATTTTTACCTCCTTTCATACTATAGCTGTTACTTTTATTGTCTATTGTTTATATTTTTATGATTTTGTTTTTTTATCTATTACCTTTTAATTTAAATTATTTATAGTCATAAATGACCAAGTTGTAATTGTATTTAACTTATAAATAAAAAAGAAGGCTATTATGCCTTCTTTTTACTGAAATAATTTTATTCATTAAGTAATCCTTCATTTTCTTCTACACTTTCTCCATAATAGTTAACAATCAAATAAATAACTGTTAAGCCAATAAGCAATAATGGAGCTACAGTCCAACTAGGAAGATTAAATCCTGCTGGAATAAATCCAAAGATAATAGATACTACCCCTACTACAATTGCATATGGTAACTGAGTACTTACATGGTCAATATGATCAGAAGCTGAGGCTGTAGAAGACATAATTGTAGTATCAGAAATAGGACTACAATGATCTCCTAATACACAACCTGTTAATACTGCACCTATTGTTGGAATCATTGGTGCACCAAAGTGGAATGCCATTGGTACTGCCAAAGGCATAATAATAGCATTTGTTCCCCATGAAGTACCTGTAGCAAAAGCAATTATACCTGAAATAGTAAAGATCATTGCAGGTACCATAAATGGTGGAATTATACCTTTAGTTATCTCTACAAGGTAATTTGCTGTACCTAATTCTTTAGTTACAGAACCTAAAGACCAAGCCAAAATTAAGATTCCACAAGCAACAGTTAATGCTTTAGCACCATCTACCCAAGATTCAACTGTCTCTTCAATAGATAATCCACCTTTAACTAAAGCCATTAAACCTGCAATAAATGTACCTCCAAAGGAAGCCCATAGTAATACAACACTAGCATCTGCATTACCAAAAGCATCTCTAATAGCTTTTCCTTCTAATCCCCCACCATTATACCACAGACCAATAATAGTAATTACAATTACACTTATCATTGGAATAAATGCATCATACCACTTCATACTATTATTAGGATTTACCTCCATATCTGTTAGTTCCTTAGAAGCTAATGGTGTAGCACCATCTCTTAATACTTTTCCTTCTTTTCTAGCTCTTCTTTCAGCTTTTAACATTGGACCAAAGTCTTTACCTAACCAAGCAATAAATAATACCATAAATAATGCTAAAATACTATAAAATCTATATGGTATTGTCTTAATAAAGGTTGCATAAACATTTGTACTAAGACCAATCTGAGCCAAAGCACCTTCTCCTAAATTATTAAAAGCCTCTTGAATTAATCCCATTTCATATCCAACCCAAGTAGAGATTAAGGCCATACTTGTTACTGGTGCTGCAGTACAATCAACAATATAAGCTAATTTCTCTCTAGATACCTTTAACTTATCTGTAATAGAGCGCATTGTTGTACCTACAATTAAACTATTGGCATAGTCATCAAAAAAGATTAAAACTCCCATAAACCAAGTTGCAATCTGTGCTCTACGAGCAGTTTTAGCTTTCTTAGCTACAAAATCTGCAATTGCATTAGTTGCACCTGATTTTGTAATTATTCCTACCATTCCTGATAAAGTAATTAAGAATAATAGAATTGCTGCATTCCATGAATCGGATAAAGACCCTACAATATAGGTATCAAAAGTCTTCATAAAACCTACTAATGGATTAAATCCTACTAAAATAGTCGCACCTACTAATATACCAACAAATAATGAAATTAAAACTTCTCTACTTTTCCAAGCTAACAAAATTGCTAACAATGGTGGCAATAGAGATAACAAACCATAATTCTCCATAATTTTTCCTCCCTCTATAAATTAAATTTATCTCACTCATGCTCATTCATTCTTAGAATTTCGTTTTCTTATAAAAAAGGAATATGGATTTAATTATTAAAACCAATTAATATTTGGAATTGAAAGGATAAACTAACCCCAAAAACTTAACAATTATTTTAAAAAATATGGTCGCTTATTGGAACTCCACATCTCCATGGTAGTTTAACCTCCCATATCTCCCAGGATCTATGTCCCTACATTCCTTCGTTCTACCTATCCATGGGTGGAGGCTGGATATGCTCCTTGTCAGGGTCTATGCCCGTATTGAAAAAATTAATTCCAGCTCTTCCAGTCTTCCTTTTTCAAAGTACTTACTCTAAGAAAAACAAACATAAATAATTGATTTATATTATAAAATTTACATTCCAATAATTTACTTTAAATATCTTTAAGCAGCTTCCTGTAAATTTGAACGCTTAATATCTCTAAATAATTTTTCACTATCATATTTCACTTGCTTTTTCCATAAGGCAAATAATACTCTAATTAATTTGCATGATAAAGCTACTAGGGATTGCTTTTTCTTCAAAGGGTTTTCAGAGCGAGTTGTGTAGTATTCATGAAGTGCTTTAAACTCTTCGTTCTTTGCTACCAGAGGCAGCATCACTCTATATAGTAAAGCTCTCAATTTAGCTCTTCCCCTTTTAGTAATACAAGTTCTTCCCTTATGTTTGCCTGAACTATTTTCCATTAAATTCAACCCTGCTAGCTTTTGTATTTGTCGTGGATGTTCATAGTTATTTATATCTCCAACTTCTGAAATAAATCCTGCTACTGTCTTTATTCCTACCCCTTTGATACTTAACATTGATTCTGAATCTGGTACTTTCTTTAATAACTCTTCTATTTTATTGGTTAATTCTTCGCTTTGATTTGTTATATTTTCATATTGATCTAAGAAATAATTTAATTCAAACTTTGCTATTTCAGCTCCTTCAGTTAAACCTACTGAATTTTCAGCAGCTCTTATAAGCTTTTTAGCTCGTTTTATTCCAACTGCTCTTTTAACTTTTTTCTTCCAAATTGAAACTATTTCTTCTGGTGTCATTTTTACTACTTCAGACGGCAGAGGAAATGTCTTTAGTGTAACTAAAGACGCCTTTCCATCCCAACCTTTAAATACTGTTAAATATTCAGGAAAATACTTATCAATAAACTGATGTATCTTTCCTACTACCCGTTGTAAATCTTTATTTAATCTTTCCATATGGGTCATTGCTACACGAACATCAGCATAAACACCAACTGGTATATTAGGCTCTGAATAGCGCCCATCTTTAACTAATTGAGCTATTACTTTAGCATCTTTCTTATCATTCTTTGTCGGAGAATTATCATCTAACTCTTTACTTCTCTTTGTATGACTTGGATTGACTAATACCAACTTTATTTCCTTGCATCTTAAAAGTTGAGCTAAATTCAACCAATAATGACCTGTTGGCTCCATTCCAACTATTATATCTTCTTTCTCATATTGATCTTTTAATTTAAACATCCACTTTGAAAAGTTATCAAATCCTTCTTTTGAATTTTGAAAAGCTAACGCTTTTCCGTATTCAATACCACGATAATCTTGAGCTCTTGCAACATGCTTTTTCTTTGCAATATCAACCCCAATCACTAAAGTTGAAGTTTTTACTTGCATTATTTTACGATTTCGATTATAATTCATTTTATGAGTACCTCCTTTTTATTTAGGGATCTTTTAGATACCCCGTATTATATCAGGAGGTGCTCTTTTTGTCTATCTAGATATTTATTTATTACAGGAATGCTCCTTATTAATTTAATCTTAATTTTTTAAGCAATATCTCTCAAATAATTAAGATTTATTTTAATGTAATTATACAAAAAACCCTAGATAATTTATCTAGGGTTGCATACGTAAGTAATCATTTAATTAAAAAATAAATGAGATAGCGCTTCACTAGATTTTAGTGACAGTTCTATACCTATTAAGCATAGACCCAACAATAAAATTGAGAATAATATTATTGTTTCGGCAATCGCCCCTTTCTTTTCATATCATCAAGTTTTCTCCCTCTACATGAAAATACTATTGACAGATTGCTCCTCTACCCCATTTCAATTTTAAGAAATGAGGTTTCATATTAAATTTTATATTGAGCTTCAACGTTGAAGATTATAACATAAGATTAATAATCATTCAAGATTTTTTTGAGATTTATTATTAATTATAAATTGCAATATAAAATGCACGGTTTTTTATTTACTCAATACCTCATAAATTTTAAGCTGCCTTTAACTGTTCTTCAAATATATAATTTGCATTCTTAAACCCAAACATTTTTCGTGGATAATTATTTATCCATCGCTCAATTCTTTTAACTTCATTTCTGCTAATATTCTTAAAGCTACTTCCTTTTGGTAAAAACCTTCTAATCATTTTATTTAAATTCTCATTACTACCTCTTTGCCAAGAACAATAAGCATCAGCATAATATTGACTAGTTCTTGAGATATCACTTCCTGTAAAGGAAGTTTCTATCCCTTCATAATCATAGAATTCTTTACCATTATCTGTAGTTATAGTTTTAAATAAGTCTCTAAATTTTCTAACTCCTATTCTTCTTTCTACGCGATCTAATCCTTTTATTACAGATTCTTGAGTCTTATTAGGTATTAGTTCTATTATTTCTTTGCGACTATATCTCTCTGTTAAAACTAATAAAAAGGGCTCATCTTTACCTTTCCTACCCTCTACTAAGTCCATTTCCCAATGACCTATTTCTGACCTTTTATCAGCTTCCTTAGGCCTATCTGATATCTTTCTTCCCTCTTTTCTCCTTTTTGTTGATTCTTTTTCTTTCTGTTTAGATTTATTAGTCTTTTTATATCTACCATAAACCAAATCTTCTCTATCTATAAACAGAATGCCTTTATCTATATAATTATATATCGTCTTCCAATGTATTTTAATTTCAAACCCATCATCCTCTTTAATCATCTCTGCAATTACCTCTGGAGAATAATTTCCTTTTATTTTTTCTTCTATGAATTCAGCTAATTGATGATCTTTTCCTATTTTAATCTTAGCTCCTTTAGCAGTCGCATTGTTATCATATAAGTTTTGAGCTATATCAGCATCGTATTCTATTCTTTTAGTGTAATCTGAATTTAATAATACAAGCTTTCCCCTTTCAATTTCTCGACTTATTGTCGTCCTATGCCTCCCTAACTCTCTTGCTATTGCTGTCTTCGATTTGTTTTGTATATTATATAAATGTTCTATTATCTTTCTCTCTTCCCACTTTAAATGTTTTCCTTTTCTACTTTTTGTGTTATAATTATTTTGGCACATATTTAATACCTCCAATGTTTGCTTTGGTCAGTTAACATTATATATGAGGTATTAATGTGTGTCATTTTTTATTTTTTGAACTATCCGTGCATTTAATTATACAATGCACCGATTTATTATTAATTATTACTTTAAACCTCATTAAATTTATCCTTAAAAGAATCTGATTTGCTAAGATATTCATCATTAGCTAATAAATTAAAAGAATCAGGTGCTTTATTTAAATTGAAGTCTAATTCTAATAACTCAGTCTTCTCATTTATCATCTCTGATATTAATTCTTCAATTTCAGTGTTATTCTCATAGGCTATGGTTTTTAATTTTTCATAATCTGCTTCTGCCAATTGAATAGTGTATTTTGAATTTATTTTAATCATCCCCTTTTTATTAATATCTGTATCTAATTTAATTTTATACTATATTATAAGAAAAGAAAACTTATTATAATGATTTTAATCACAATAGAATTGCTTAAACATATTATATACAGTATTTATAATGATTTTTTATTTTGTATTTACAATTATTAAAAAAATATTTTTTTAACAATTATGTTCTAAAAGGAAATTTTGCTTAATAGAATAATAAAGATGAAATAAAATAAAATAAAACCAGAGGAGGAGTTTTAATGCAAGAGTTTTCTTTTAATTATTCTGCTATTAATGAATCAGAGATTTTTAAGTGTATTTATAATTCTTGTTCACCTATTTACTTACATGAAATCGAGGAAAAAGGTTTTAATAAGATTGCCATTCTTAGAGCATTAGAAAAAGGGTTAGAACGAGAATTAATTCATATAGAGTCTGATAAATATAATAAAGATAAACGTATGATCTGGTTAACTAGCAAAGGTAAAGATTTTATAAAGAAGAAACTTACTAAAAAACAGAGATGCTAACATTTATTAAAACACAGCTTTTAAAAGCTGTGTTTTAATTTATTAATTATCACTTATTTCTTAATACTATAAATCTTGTGTTAAATCATATGGAAAAGGATAAATACTAATTTGTTCTTCAAACTGATGTTCATATTTAGCTTGCTTAATTGCAACTATTACTCGAATAGGAGTTAACTTCTCCCACTCTCCAACAGCTTCAGGACTTTGATTTTTTTCTTTTCGGCCTTCTCTTTTACTATTTAAAGTCCCTATATATAATTTGTCAGCTTCATAAGGAGATACTTGGAATTGATTGTGATTGTTATTAATTATCTCAAACATATCCTCTTTTTTGAGATTACCTTCATATTTTATTTTTATATATTCTCCAAGATGCCAAATCCAAAATTCTTTATATCTATCCTTTTTCTTAATTATTAACACCTCCAAAATAAATATCTTATTTAAGTATATTATTCTTTGTCTCTTTTCTATTACAAAAGATATATATTATTATGGTCATAAATGACCATAATAATATATATCCTCCTTTAATTTAGTTAACTAAATTAAAATAACAGGTGAATTTTAATTCACCTGTTATTTTAAGAATATTATCCTTCAAAGATTATTAAAAAGAATAAGAGAGCATAACCTTCTTTATCAACTCTTATATTAATACTCTGGTAAAATATTATTTAAAAAATAAAAATATCTACTTAAATTTTGAACCCTATTAAAGAAAAGTAATAAGCCAAAGATGATCATTATAAAACCACTAATCTTTGAAATCAAAGGTAGATATTTATTGATTTTAGGAGATATTTGTGTGAATTTATTAATAAAGATTGCAGTTAGAATAAATGGAATTCCCATTCCTAAGGAATAAAACGCCAATAATATTATTCCATTACTTAAGGTTGCCCCAGTACCAGCATATAATAAAATTGATCCCAAAACTGTACCTACACAAGGAGTCCAACCGGCTGCAAAAGCAATTCCCATTAGGATAGAGCTTAACCAAGTTCCAGCTTGTTTTGGTTCACTAAACCTAAACTGTTTATAAAATAAATTTATCTTCCATAATCCTGTTATATGTAAACCAAAGATAATAATTAAGATTCCACTTGCTTTAGTAAATATAAATTTATATCTAGCAAATAATTGACCAAGATAACTAGCTGAAGCTCCCATTAGGATAAAGATTAATGAAAAACCAAGCACAAATCCTATAGATCTTATTAGAGTAAAGAACCTCCTTCTAATAGTAGTGCTACCTGTTATATATCCTATGTAAGCAGGAACTAACGGTAAAACACATGGTGAAAAGAAAGAAATAATCCCAGCAAAAAAAGCAATAATAATAGAAATATCCTCCATGTTATCTCCTTTCTTTTAAATTAATTTCAAAATCTTAATATTCAAATACAATAATATTTAATTAAATATAACATATTTAATAAACTAATTCAAAATTTTATTTAAGTTAAATTAATAAGTTCTTCAATTTATTAAATAGCTATTCAAGCTTAAATATGACTTTATAGAATAATAAAGCGACAGTTTCGGAGTTAGGAGCTAGGAGCTAGGAGATAGAAAGATCTTACTAACTCCTATGACCTATCACCTAGCACCTAAAAGTATTTCTTTATACTTATTAAATTTTATTTTAGATTATAGTCATAAATGACTAAGTTTTAATTAACTATTCATAAATACTGAGTCACTAAAAAACTGCTACACTGACTTGTACAAGTCAGTGTAGCAGTTTTTATACATTATAAGTTATTGTTTTTACTCTTCTTTATTATCGTCAAAAGATTCACTCTCTACACTTTCACTCAATTGAATATTTAAAGCATGAACAGAAATATTAATCTCAATAGCAGATAAAATTAAAGAGAACATTAATAAGGCAAGTCCTACTGCAAAAACAATTTCTCCAGCTATATTTTTATCAAGAAATAATAAAAACATTGAGAATACACAAGAAAAAAGAGATAAAATAGCAAGAAATTGCATATTTCTAATAAGTTTAACTCGTTTCTTTAATGAAGATAACTGAGAAGCAATAATATGATCCTTTTCCCCTTTTTCTTTTGCTTTATCATGCAACCCTCTAATTAAATTGGCTAAAACTGAAAATCTATTAGTATATGCTAACAATAAAAGCGAAATAGTAGAAAAAATAAGAGCAGGTGTTGTTAGAGTAAATTTCATCTTAATCACCTCATATTTTAAAATTTATTTGTAAAGCTTTTATTGAATACAAAATTTCAATTAAAGATATTAAAAGAGAAATTAAAAAGAATATTAAAGCAATTATAAAAGTTATATTTGCAAAATTAATCTTCTCAAATAATAAACAGAACATAGATAAAGCAGAAAAGAACAAAGAAAAGATTGCTGCTAGTTGTAACCTTTTAATATATCTTACTCTTTTAGAAAAGATCAGAATCTGCTTTTTAAGATAGATTCTTTCTTCTAAATTATTATTATCTAATTCTATGGATAAATCTCTTATTAATTTAGATATCTTTGAAAACCTACCACCATAGGCTGACATCAACAATGAGATGGTAGAAAAAAGAAAAGCAGGAATATTTATATTTAACCCCATCTTTACCCCTCCCTGATTTTCAATCATCATAAACTTTAGAAAAGAATAATATTTCTCCCATTATATCATATATTTCGAATATATATCAACCACAATATCTTATCTTTTTACTACAACTTTCAATATTCTAATCCAAATTAGATAATAAATAATTAAAAATGATTAAAGTTATTATAACTTATATCCTACTTTAATGTATATAAGCTTAAGTTATAAGCTATAATAATTTATAGAAATCTAAATTAAATCTACAGAGGTGATTTAAATGTTTGACTTAAGCCCTTTTGATAATCGTAAATTAACTAAACCATTAAGTAAAATATCTAATAACATTAGTGACTTAATGGACTTTAATGATTTTGGATTTAAGACAGATATTAGAAAAAGAAAGAATGACTATCTAATTCAAGCTGAATTACCAGGAGTAAAAAAAGAGGATATAAATGTAGAAGTAGATGAAGATTACTTAACAATATCTGCCATTATCCTAGAAAATAATACTGAAGAAAATGAAAGTTATATCAGAAAAGAAAGAAGAAAAGGTCGCTTTCAACGTAATTTCCAATTGCAAAACATTAAAAAAGAAGAAATTCAAGCTAAATATGAGAATGGGCTCCTAGAAGTTATTCTTCCTAAAGAAAATGCTACTAGCAAGGAAAAAAGAAGTATTACAATTAATTAAATTAAATAACATAATTAATAATTCAGTTCATTTCTAAAGGAGCTGAATTATTAATTTACTTTTCATATATCAACCAAACAATTCATATTACTTTAAAATACTCAAGCTAATTCTTCAAGTTTTTCTTTATCTAAATTGATTAATGAGAATTGCAATATAAAATGCACGTTTTTTTGTGAAACACTTATACCCCATATAATATAAACTTTTAAGCTACTTTTAATTTATTTTCAAAAACTTCATTCGAAGTTTTAAAATCAAACATCTTTCTTGGGTAGTTATTCATCCATTGTTGAATATTTTTAACCTCACTCGTACTAATATCTTTAAAACTGCTTCCTTTTGGCAAAAACCTTCTAATCATCTTATTTAAATTTTCATTACTACCTCTTTGCCAAGAACAATAGGCATCAGCATAGTAATGATTAGTTCTTGG